>CAXYWC010000011.1:0-49701 GCA_964292845.1 uncultured Flavobacterium sp.
TTTTACTTGTGGTAAACTAAAATTTAACTACCCACTCTATTCAACATAGAGCCTTTTTTATTGAATTTTGCACTTGACATTGACATTGAATTTTGCTATTGCTATTGAATTTTACTATTGATTATCTCTCACCAAAAATACTACTTCCAATCCGAACCATCGTACTTCCGCATTCGATTGCGAGTTTGTAGTCGCCAGACATTCCCATAGAAAGAGATTTCAGATTGCAGATTTCAGCTTTCAGATTATCAAAAATCGATTTCAAATGTATGAATTCCTTTTTTATTTGGTTCTGGTTTTCGGTAAATGTTGCCATTCCCATCAGTCCTACAATTCGTATGTTTTGTAATATTTTGAATTCAGTTGAAGCTAATAATTCGTTCAGTTCTTTTTCGTCTAAACCAAATTTTGTTTCTTCTTCGGCAATGTGTATTTGTAACAAACAATCGATAATTCTGTTGTATTTTTTTGCTTGTTTGTTTATTTCTTCTAGTAATTTTAAGCTATCAACTCCGTGAATTAAACTCACATATTCTGCCATAAATTTCACCTTATTGGTTTGGACATGACCAATCATGTGCCATTCGATATCTTTAGGCATGGTTTCCCACTTGTCGGTCATTTCTTGGATTTTGTTTTCACCAAAAATGCGCTGGCCTGCTTCGTAAGCTTCCATTAAATCAGGAATGGGCTTTGTTTTAGAAACCGCAACAAGTGTTACGTTTTCAGGAAGAGTGGCTTTAATTTGGAGTAAGTTTTGAGTTATTGACATGATTATTTTCCTTTTTTTTAAACACAGATTAAAGAAATTTCTCTAATTTCTTTAATCTGTGTTCTACTTTTTCATTTTACAATTCATAAACTACCAAACCACTTCTAAACTTCGGTTCAATATATGTACTTTTGGGTGGCATGATTAAATTACGATCTGCCAAAGCTTTTATTTCAGAAATATTCGAAGGATAGAGCATAAACCCAACTTTAAACTCATTTTCGTCGATTAAGTTTTTTATTACAGCAATAGATTGTTTTCCAGAAATATAATCGATGCGTTCGTCATTTCTTAAATCCTCTATTCCTAATAGTGGGTGCAAAATAGTATCGTATAAAATTTGTGCATCGAGATTTTCGATTCCGAAGTATTCCGATTCGTGGATATTCTCTTGTTTGTAAAATAAAGCATAAAAATTGCCATCAAGATACATTCCGAATTCGTATTTGTTTTGTGGTTTCCACAATTCTTGATTTTTGTTTTCGATGTTGAAATACTGCGCAATTTTAGACATAAAATCGTCTTTCGTAAAACCATTCAAATCTCTAACAATTCTATTAAATTCGTATATTTTGACGTTGCTTTCGGCAATAAGAAAACTCATGAAATACTTGAGATTTTCGTTTTTGGTGTCTTTATTTTCGTTTAATAATAATTCGGCAGCAGCCGATCGATGGTGACCATCGGCAATATATAAATTGGGAATATTTTCGAAATGATTTTGCAACCAATCTATTTCGCTTTGCGTATCAATTTTCCACAAGGTGTGTTTTTCCTTTGTAGTTGTAGCAAACTCGTAAAGCGGTTTGCTTTTTTTTCGTAAAGAAATGAAAGTGTTTATTTCGACACTATCAGGATAGGTTATCAAAACAGGTTCGGCATTAAAATCCGTGTATTTCATGTAGTCTTTTATCAGTTCAACTCGAAACTGTAGCGTATCTTCGTGCTTTTTGATTGCATTATTTTTGTAATCTTCTATCGAAGTTCCTGCAATAATTCCTGAAAAGACATTCGATTTCGTATGAATTTCGTACAAATAAAAAACAGGTGATTCTTCCTTAACTACTATTTGTTCGTCTTTAAAATCTTGGTATTTATGCGCCACACTCTTGAAACGTTTGTCAATCGTAATTTTTTGCGCATTGGCAAAAGCAGGATGAATGACATGCAAAAACGAGTACGGATTGTAGCTCAACCAAGCAGCTAGCTCTGCCGAATTATAATCGTCATAAGTTCTACAAGTAACCAGCGCTACTTTGTCGGCAGCAGGGCGAACGGCTTTGAATGGAATTATTTTTGCCATTATTCAATTGATAATTGACAGTTGATAATTGATAATGTTAACTATCAATTATCAATTATCCATTGTTAATTATGAGAATTGTTTTGAAACTTTTTCTGCTTTTTTGCTTTCTGCATAATCATAAAAACCTTCACCCGATTTTGCTCCTAATTTTCCAGCCATCACCATATTGACTAATAATGGGCAAGGTGCGTATTTAGGGTTTTTAAAACCGTCATACATGACGTTTAGAATGGCTAAACAAACATCAAGACCAATAAAATCGGCTAATTGCAAAGGTCCCATTGGGTGACCCATTCCTAGTTTCATTACAGTGTCAATTTCTTGAACACCAGCTACTTTGTTGTATAAGGTTTCGATGGCTTCGTTAATCATTGGCATCAAAATTCTATTGGCTACGAAACCTGGATAATCATTTACTTCAGTTGGAGTTTTTCCTAGTTTAATAGATAAATCCATGATGGTTTTAGTCACTTCGTTGGTAGTATTGTAACCACGAATGATTTCGACTAGTTTCATAATAGGCACTGGATTCATAAAATGCATTCCTATAACTCTTTCTGGATGCACTACTGAAGCCGCAATTTGTGTAATTGAAATGGAAGAAGTGTTGGTTGCTAAAATAGTATTATGATCGCAAACATCACTTAATTGTTTGAAAATATTTAGTTTTAGAGTTAAATTCTCGGTAGCGGCTTCCACGACTAAATCGCAACCTGTAACACCATCTTTTATATCCGTATATGTGATAATGTTTCCAATGGTTTTGTGCTTGTCTTCTTCGGTAATTGTTCCTTTAGCGACCATTCTGTCAAGGTTTGCTGCAATGGTTGCAATTCCTTTTTCGAGCGATTTTTCCGAAATATCTATTAGTTTTACTGTAAATCCTGATTGTGCAAAAGTATGTGCAATTCCGTTGCCCATGGTTCCTGCTCCAATTACTGCTATGTTTTTCATTTTGTTTTGTTTTGTTTAAAGTTTAATGTTTCAGGTTTAAAGTTTTCGTGATAACTTTAAACCTGAAACTTTAAACATATTGTCTTATTTAATTTTTCATTGATTCTATTATCTGATACGCCACTCGTAAAGCATCAGTTGCTTGCTCTAAAGTGACTACCGGAGTTGTGTTATTATTGATGGCATCGGCAAAAGATTCTAATTCGTCTAAAATGGCATTATTAGGTTCTACCGATGGATTTTCGTAATAAATTTGTTTTTTTACGCCTTCAGCATTTTGTAAAATCATATCGAAATCGCCAGGAATTTCTGGAGCATCTTTCATTTTTACTACTTCACAAACTTTGTCTAGAAAATCGACTGAAATATATGCGTCTTTCTGAAAAAATCTTGATTTACGCATGTTTTTCATTGAAATTCTACTCGCCGTAATGTTGGCAACGCAACCATTTTCAAATTCAATTCGAGCATTGGCAATATCTGGAGAATCGCTAATTACCGAAACGCCACTAGCTGAAATATGCTTCACTTTCGAGTTTACGACACTCAAAATCGCGTCAATATCGTGAATCATCAAATCTAAAACTACAGGAACGTCGGTCCCACGAGGATTAAATTCGGCCAAACGATGGGTTTCGATAAACATTGGATTTTTTATTTGGTTTTTAACCGCTTTAAACGCTGGATTAAAACGTTCCACATGTCCAACTTGCCCTTTTACATCAAATTCTTTAGCTAAAGCTATAATTTCTTCTGCTTCTTCGACTGTGGTAGAAATGGGTTTCTCGATAAAAACATGTTTACCCGATTTTATTGCAACTTTAGCACATTTGTAATGCGAAAGTGTAGGTGTTACAATATCGATAATATCGACAGCATGAATTAATTTTGCAATAGTATCAAATTGTTTGTACCCAAATTCGGCCGCTATTTTAGCGCCGTTTTCTTGATTTTCGTCATAAAAACCAACCAATTCGTATTTCTCAGATTGTTGTAGCAATCGTAAATGTATTTTTCCGAGGTGACCAGCACCTAAAACGCCAACTTTTAACATAGCAATGTATTTTTAACAAAAATAGGAATTTATTGATAATTGCTTCGCTTGTTGCGTAAATAAATTTTCCACGAGTGATTATTGATAATTGGTAATTTGTTTTCTAAATTTACAAAAAAAAAGTAGGAAGAAAATTGCTTCGTTCCTCATAATGATATGAAAGATACACCGAAACACCAAGGACTTCGTAATCAGTTAGTAAGCGTTTTGAAACAAAAAGGCATTAGCAACAAAAGTGTTTTGGAAGCCATTAGCAAAATACCAAGACATTTGTTTTTGGATTCCAGTTTTGAAGATTATGCTTACCAAGACAAAGCTTTTCCTATTGGAGCAGGACAAACCATTTCGCAACCCTATACCGTGGCTTTTCAAACCGAATTATTAGACGCTAAAAAAGGAGATAAAATTCTTGAAATAGGCACAGGTTCAGGGTATCAAACCGCTGTTTTGTGCGCTATTGGCGCCGTTGTATATAGCGTTGAACGCCAAAATGAATTGTTTAAAAAAACCTCATTGCTATTGCCTAAATTAGGAATTAGAGCCAAACATTTGTCGTTTGGCGATGGCTACAAAGGTTTGCCTAATTATGCGCCATTTGATGGTGTTATTGTAACGGCAGGTGCCCCAGAAATTCCAAAAGCGCTAATGGCACAACTAAAAATAGGCGGAAAACTGGTAATTCCTGTGGGTGAAAACAGTCAGATTATGACACTTATTATTAGAAAAGGAGAAACACAATTTGAAAAGCACGAATTTGGAGATTTTAAGTTTGTGCCTTTGTTGGAGGATAAGAATTAAAAAATTATTTAAAGTTTTTTTTAATTCTATCAATATCGCGTTTAGTGTCTTGTTCTTTTAACGATTCTCTTTTATCGTACGTTTTCTTACCTCGACACAAGCCAATATCTAATTTTGCCAATCCTTTTTCGTTGGTGTGCAATTTTAGGGGTACAATAGTGAGCCCTTTTGCTTGAACATTTCTAGATAAGTTTTTTAGCTCTCGTTTTTTTAACAAAAGCTTACGCTCACTTCTGGATTTGTGATTAAACTGGTTACCAAACGAATACTCTTCAATGTATGTATTTATGGCAAAAAGTTCGTTGTTACTAAATTCACAAAAACTATCGGTAATATTTGCTTTTCCTAAACGAATGGATTTTATTTCGGTTCCAGCCAAAACAATTCCAGCAGTATAGGTTTCTAAAATTTCGTAATCGAATTTGGCTCTTTTATTGAATATGTTTACCGTTTTTAGCATAGGACTACAAAGGTAGCAACAAAAAATTAATACAAACAATTTTTTGTTTTTATTAGTGCTGAATTTTTTTTTAATCTATGATTTTTGTCAGTTTTTATTTTTTTTTTATAAAAATATCTTTGTCTTATAATTTTAAACACAAAAAAAATGAAAAAGATTTTATTATTAGCAGGTTTCGCATTATTTGGTTTTTCAGCAAATGCTCAAGAAGAAGGAGCTAGTAAAGGATTGAAAGGAACTTTCTGGGTAGCTGGTCAAGTATCTTTCGATTCGTCTAAAACTGGATTAGCAAAAACAGATTCTAACATGATTTTACCTATTGTAGGTTATTTTATTGCACCAAGCACAACCATTGGTATTGGAGTTGGAAACATTGGTTCTAAAACAGTAGATGCTACTGGATTCAAAACGGCAGACGGTAATACATTTGTTGTTAAGCCTTTAATTAGAAAATATTGGAATATTACAGGAGGATTATTCTTCTACGGTCAAGCAGCTATTCCAGTTACATTTGGTAAAAGTAATGTATATAATATCAACCCATTATTAAATACTGATGCCAAAACTACTTCTGTTTCTTTAGAAGTAGCGCCAGGTTTTGATTATGTTATAAACAAATGGATGACTGTTGAAACATCATTCGCAATTTTAAATGTTGGTTCATCAACATCTACTCCAAATGTAGGAGACAAAACTACCAAATTTGGATTTAATGTAAACCCTATGAACTCTGTTGCTGATAGACAATTAGGAAACTTGCAAATTGGAGTTAAATTTTTATTCTAAAAAATAAAAATTTAACATCCAGAAAGGTCTTTATTCAATTATGAATAAAGACCTTTTTCATTTACAGAAAGAATTACGATTACAAAACACCGAAGGGGTCAGAGTTTGATTATTTTTTTATTGTAATTTTAATCCTATTTTTGTTTTATGGAAACACCAAAATCGAAAGATCCGCTTCACGGAATTACACTTCAAAATATTTTAGAAAAACTAGTTAACTATTATGGTTTTGATACTTTAGGGGAACTTATAAATATTAAATGTTTTAGAGAAAATCCTTCTGTAAAATCGAGTTTGACTTTTTTGAGAAAAACAGATTGGGCTAGAAAAAAAGTAGAAGAATTGTATGTCAAAACACTACCCAAATTTTAACACAAAAAAAATGCGAAGTACTACTGCACTCCGCATTTTTTTTATTTTTCACAAAACATTAAAAATGGTACTTGGCTCCAAGATAGAAGTTTCTACCAGGGGCATTTATTCCCGAAGCAAAGTTTCTATACTGAATATCCAAAATGTTTTCAACTCCTGTAAAAAGAGTTACTTCTTTAAACGGTTTAACAGCCGCTTTAAAATTATACGTTTGCCAAGCCGGCATTCCATTTGCAGGCGCATAAATCAAATTATCTTCTCCGCTTGGCGAGTAATCCTCTAAGGCTTTTTTGCCATTATAGAGCATATTTAAATCTAAATTTAGCCATTTGTTTTCGAAGTTAAATCCTGCCTTCCCGTATATAGGCGCAATATGATCTAACGGAACGGTACCGCCATTTTTTGTTTCTATCTTTCCTTGCGTATAATTAAAAGTTCCGTAAAAACTAAAAGTAGAAGTTATTTTTGCTTTTATGCTAGTATTATAACCAAAAACACCTGCTTTTCCTAGATTTTGATTGGCAACTACTTTTGTAAGAACTCCATCGTACATAACGCTATCTTGTGCGTTCAAAGTAAAATTATCGGTTACAATAGCATCATACAATTGCGTGTAAAAGATTACATTTTCAAATTCAAAAATAGCATTTTCAAACAAAGTAATACTAAAATCGGCAGTAACGGTTTTTTCGGGTTTCAAACTCGGATTGGGTACAATTAGTGATACGCCTTTTGCCGAATCGAATACTTTAGCTAAATCGTCAACATTTGGCGTTCGAAATCCTGTTGCAATGTTAAATCCTATTTTTACATTCTTAGTCGAATTGTTTGTAATTCCAGCTGCAGCGCTATAGGTTGTATTTTTTTGGTCTATTTCTGAAAAAGGAAATGGGAAAAAAGTTTTATCTATAAATTCGCTATGCAATTTGCTATACCCTACTCGAGCGCCTATATTATAAGCTGTTTTTTGAGTTAACTTTGCAAAATAAGTAGCAAAGGCATCTGCTCTCATCGTAAAATTTTTACCATCAGAATAGCGGGTACTCGCTGCAGAATTTATTCCAGTGGTTACATCGATTTTATTTGCTGTCGATTTTAAATCGTCGTAAAAACCTTCCATCCCGTAAACTAATTCGCCTTTGCCTATTTTGGCTTTCAAATCGGCATTTATCGAATATACGGCTACTTTTTCGGTTCTTGTGGTTTCGCTTGCTTTCTGATAATCACGAGTAATCCTGCTCTCTTCGATATTTTGATAACTTGTTCCAATGGTCAAATCGCTATTAAAAATGGCTTTTTCTTTGGTAAATTTGTAAGCCGCCAAAATTCTTTTTTGTGGTCCATAATCCCATCGAGCTGATTTTAAATCGCCATTACTTTTCAAATCGGTCAATCGATCGTATCTCGGTATGTTTGATGATGTTGAGTACTGTAAATTCAAATTATGCTGGGTTGTCGCATTAGACTTATACAACACTTTTTGCATGGCATTGTACTGTTTGTAGCCTGAAAATTTTTGTACGAATGGATTGTCATTTTTTACAATGGCATCTGTTCCGTTTATTGTTGTAACATAATTGGGTCTTTCGCCAAAAAAAACGTTTTTTCCGTTTTTCTGACGTCCCATTTTTAAATCGCCAAAATCATTGTATGAAAATGCCGAAAAGGTAGCCCATTTTTTGCCAGAGTATCTAAAATCGATATTCCCCGATTTCTCTTCATTTACGGTTGCGTATCTAGCATTAAAATTTCCAGAAAACTTTTTGGTATTGCTCTCTGAAAGTAAAAAAGGCCTTTTTGTAATCAAATTAATAGCTCCACCTAAAGCATCGCTCCCGTACGGAGTTGAAGAAGCGCCTAAGAGGATGTCGGCAGTTTCGAGCATGTTTTCGTCAACGGTAATTACATTTTGTAAGTGACCGCCACGAAAAATAAGATTATTCATTCTAATACCGTCAACAAGTAAGAGTATTCGATTGGATTCTAACCCTCTAATAACAGGGCTTCCTGCGCCTTGTTGCGATTTTTGAACAAAGAGCTTTCCTGAATTAGACAAAACTTCGGCAGTGGTTTGAAAATTGCCAAATTCAATTTCTTTTTGCGATATCGATTGTATTTGCTGGGTGGCATTTCGTTTGGATTTGGTATACCGATTGGACTCTAGTTTTATTTCTTCGAGCTTGTTTGTACCTGTGGTATCGGTTTGCGAAAATACCCCCATAGTAGCCATGATAGCTACAAGAGTTATTATTTTTTTCATTGTAAATTAATTTTTATTTAGGATATTTTTATATTCTGAATTTAAAAAATTAATTAGCAAGGTGGTTTGTAAACATCAATAATAATTTTATTAGTACTTTTTTCTGAAGCGTAAAAAAGCATCTTTTTTAAAATAAAGATTCTATTCTTTTTAAATTCGTAATCATTTTTATTCAGAACAGTAATAAAATTGGGAATTTTTAAGCTTTTTTTCTTCTCAGAATGAGAAGTATTATTTTTGTTTAAAAGATTGTTTAATACAACACGAAAATTATTTTCATGGCTATCTCTTACAGCAACTAAACGAACCTTATTAGATAGGATTTTATACGAAAGAACATCGTAATAATGATTGTTTATTTTTATTTCTTTCTTGTCTTTATTTGATTCCCATTGCGCAATAGTAACTATTTTTGTTTGAGCTAAATGAATTTTTGATAGTTGAATTTGATTTCTAATTTCTTGAATGTGCTCTATCAAAGTTCCAGAAAAAACAATGCACACCTGTAGCACATAAAATGTGACAAGGACAAAAATGGCTATGTTTTTTATTCTTTTTAGCATAAAATAGTGGACAAATATACTTATTTATTTGAAATGCACTTAAACAGATTCTACTTATTCAAAATTGAATAAACAACGGCGTCTAAAAATTTGCCGTCATAAAATTCATTTTCTTTGAAGTGTGCTTCTTTTACAAAATTGTTTTTTTCTAAAACCCTTGCTGATGCAGTATTTTCTGGATCAATAATAGCTTCTAAAGAGTGCATTTTCATCTCATTAAAACCATAATCAACTAGGAGTTGTATTGCCTCGGTAATTATGCCTTTTCCTTGGTGTTCGGGCAGCAACATATAGCCAATTTCGGATCTAAAATGTTCCCAACGTATTCTGTAATGCCCTATAATGCCTATCATTTTTGGGTTTCCTTTTTCGGTAATGGCCCAATTTATTCCTTCATTCGATACTATTTTATCTTGAATCATTTTAATATGTCCCATGGCATCATCCTTTGTAGTTGCTAATGGTCTTGGAATATATTTCATCGTTTCAGGATTGCTTCTTAACGCAAAAATTTCGTTTACATCATCGGGTGTAATTTGTCTTAATAGCAGTCTTTCGGACTCTAAATTTTGGAACGGTAAAAATGAAAAGGCACTCATAATTATAAAATTTCTACAGAGAAAGAAGTTTCAAACGAATCTCCTTTTTGGATTGTTATTATTCCTTCTTTATCTTCAATACGACCATTTGCATTTGCAGAATCGGCGTAGCCATGCCAAGGTTCGATGCATAAAAAAGGAGCATTATTTTTTGTCCAAATACCCAAATTTGGAAAATTTCCGAAATTGATTTTTAAATACGGAAGCTGTTTTTTTAAAATAATTATATTTTTTGATTCCAGTTTTTTAAGTACGATAGCATCTTTTTCAAATAACGAATACGAAAGCGGTAATGTTTTATTTTTTAAAGTAATACTTTTTGTTTTTCCTGAAAATTGTTCATTTTCTAGTTCATGCGCTATTAACTCTTCCTCCTTTTCAAACTCAATAGCATAGTTAGTCAAATCAGAATCAATGGCAAATGCTGGATGTGCACCAATAGAAAACGGCATTTTTTGGTTGGAATTATTTTTTACTAAATACGAAATTACCAATTTATTTTCGACCAAAGTATAACAAATTTGCAATTCGAATAAAAACGGATATTGTACTAAAGTTTCTTGATTTTCGCTTAATGAAAAGGTTACTGAATTTTCTTTTTTCGTAACAATAGCAAACTCAAAATTTCGTGCAAAACCATGTCTTGCCAATGAATATTGAACTTCATTTAAGGTATAAGAATCATTTTTTAATCTACCCACAATAGGGAATAATATAGGTGATGTTTTGTTCCAATACTGCTCGTCTATTGTCCAAATAAAAGAGGTATCAGCGTTATTTAAACGAATCAATTCAGCACCTAATGAATTTATTTGGGCAGAAATTTTTTGATTTTGAATAAGAACTATCATTATACTAATTTATAATTTTATTAATGTATCGCAAGGTATTATTTTAAAACTTTTTAATGAAATTTTTTTTAAAAGCTTTATTTTGTGTTTATTTTTTAATTTTTAATGAAATATTTTACTATTTTTATCAAACCTCATTTTATCAGTAATAAATTAACACGAGCATTATGAATACAAATTTTGAAATTATAGAAAAAGAATCAATAGATAAACTTCATTTTCCAGTGACTGATGTTCTTGTTGATAAAGAAGAAATTAATCAAAGAAATTCTGATTTAGATCGAGCACTTTCGTTAGGAAACTTAGAACATTCTAAGATTAAAATTTATTTTGAAGACGATCAATCTAAAAAAGTGGTTGAAACCACTATTTGGGGAGTTACAGACAAAAGAGTCATCCTAAAACAAGGAGTTGTTATTCCTATAAATCGAATTTACAAATCCATATAGTGAAAATGGAAAAAAGCATCAACTTATTTGATGCTTTTTTATTGAATAAAAATTGTAACAAAATAAAGAAAGTTTACTCTAACTTTTAACAATCAAAAAAATAGAATATGAAATCAAATTGGATTAAAGGATTATTCATCTCCGCATTGTTTTTCGGAAGTCATTTAATTTCTGCGCAACAAACAACAAACTATAACTATCATGATGCTTTTGCTCCAGGATTTTATACAAAAAACGCAACCGAGACACGATCGGCCAGCGGTCAGCCAGGTGCTAAATATTGGCAAAACAGAGCCGATTATTCACTAACTGCTAATCTTGATGAAGTTAAGAATGAAATTTCGGGCTCAGCATTAGTAACTTACACAAATAATAGTCCTGATAAATTAGGCTTTTTGTGGATGCAATTAGACCAAAATTTATTTAAAAAAGACTCTCGAGGAAATGCTATAATTCCGCTTAAAGGAAGTAGAAATGGCGCAAAAGGAGAAAATTTTGATGGTGGCTATAAAATTAAATCCGTCAAAGTTATTTCAACATTAAACGAAAAATCAATAGCACAAGAGGCAAAATTTACCATTATTGACACCCGAATGCAGGTCGATTTGCCACAAGAACTAAAAGCAAACGGCGCTAGTGTAAAACTAAAAATAGAATATTCCTTTATATCTCCATTTTATGGTTCCGACAGAATGGGCGTTTTAGAAACTAAAAACGGAAAAATATTTACAGTAGCACAATGGTATCCAAGAATGTGTGTTTATGATGATGTAAAAGGCTGGAATACACTCCCTTATTTGGGGGCTGGTGAGTTTTACCTAGAATATGGCGATTTAGATGTTGCTATTACTGTTCCTGCAAAACATATTGTAGTTTGTTCAGGAGAGTTATTAAATCCTTCGGAAGTATATACTCCTGCACAACAAAAAAGATGGAACAATGCTAAATTGAGCGACAAAACGGTCATGATTCGTTCTGCTAATGAAGTTACAGATGCTAATTCTCGCCCTGCGGGAAAACAAACCTTAACATGGAAATTTAAAATTAAAAATGCACGTGACCTATCATGGGCTACATCTTCTTCGTTTATTATAGATGCAGCAAAAATTAATTTGCCAAGTGGCAAAAAATCTCTAGCTATTTCAGCTTATCCAGTAGAAAGCAACGGAAATGATGCTTGGGGACGATCTACAGAATACACTAAAACATCTATCGAAAATTATTCTAAACGTTGGTTCGAATATCCTTATCCAGCAGCAACAAATGTAGCAGGAAATGAAGGAGGAATGGAATATCCAGGAATCGTTTTTTGTAGTTGGACAGACAAAGGAGAATCTCTTTGGGGAGTTACCGACCATGAATTTGGTCACATTTGGTTTCCTATGATTGTAGGTTCTAACGAACGATTATTTGCTTGGATGGATGAAGGTTTTAATACTTTTATAAACGGTTTAAGTGCACAGGATTTTAATAATGGAGAGTACAAACAACCTGCTATGGATATGCATCAAGCATCCGGGTTTTTAACAAATCCAGAAACAGAGCCAGTTTATAGCGCTCCCGACGGTTTGAAAGAAGCCAATCTAGGTCTTTTGGCTTATACAAAACCTGGAGAAGGTTTAAATATGCTACGCAATCACGTTTTAGGCAAAGAAAGATTTGATAAAGCTTTGAGAACTTATGTTGAAAGATGGGCATTTAAACATCCAACTCCAGATGATTTTTTTAGAACCATCGAAAATGTTTCTGGAGAAGATTTGAATTGGTTTTGGAGAAGTTGGTTTATCAACAATTGGCGTTTAGACCAAGCTATTACTAAAGTAAAATATGTAAAAAACGATGCCAAACAAGGTGCTGTAATTACTATTGAAAATCTTCAAAAAATGCCAATGCCTGTAATTGTGGAAGTAAAAACTAAAAGTGGAGCTACATCAAGAATAACGTTACCTGTTGAAATCTGGGAAAGAAACACTACATGGTCGTTCAAATACAATTCTACAGAAGAATTAGAAAGTATTAGTCTAGATCCTGAGCATGTTTTTCCAGATATAAATTCTGAAAATAATACGTGGACAAATGCTAAAAATGGCATCGAAAAAGGAATTAATTTAGAGTCTTATTTAGGTAGTTTTTCAAGTGTACAAGTCCCTATTAAAATTAATTTCACGCAACAAGAGGATGAATTAGTAATCAATGCTACTGGACAACCATCAACTCCGCTGGAGAATCTTGGTAATGGTAAATTCGCCTTTAGTCAAGCTGGTTTAATGATTCAATTTAATGAACAAAAAACTGGATTCAAACTCACCGTTAGTGGACAAAATTTAGAATTCACTAAAGATAAATAATTTTTATTTTTAATACTAAAAATATAAAAAGTGATATAGTATGAGATCTACTGTATCACTTTTTTATTCCAAATAACTACATTTATTCCATTTTCTAAAAAAGTTAACCCTAATAACTTATTCTTCTAATATTTTTTCCTCAGAAATAGACTTACTTATCATGTACATAGTCATATAATATAGGGAACCATATAGCGCCATTTGATTGAAAATCATAAAAATCTCTAAATCAACATAAAATGTATATATAGCATAAAAAACATCTACTACCAAAAAACAAATACACATAACTAGTGCATAATAGAATCGTATATTTTGATTATTGATATAATTAGAGACAATAACTGTTGTTAGCAAGGATAATATAACACCATACGCTATATAAACATAAAACACCATACTATCAACAGTAATTAGCAAGCTTAAAACAGTACGCATGAGGATAAAACAACTTAAAAAAATTAAAAGGAAATATAAAAAACTTGAAATGGATATCTTTCTCAATGACATCTCTTTTACTGAAAAATAAATAAAAATCATATACGAAATCATGTTCAAAATTGCAGTAGGAATGCCTTCGTAATGTAAATTAAAAGAAACTATTATATCTGATAAAAAATTAAAGCTTAAAACAAGCACAAACAACCAATTTATTTTACCCTTTACCATCTGAAAATAATAAAAACTTATTGCTGGCAAAACGATAGGCTTCGCAATTAGCAGTAATGTTTCATTTTGCATTATAACAGCCAAAATTGCTAGAAAACTAGCAACAAAAAATAAAATATAGGAAAGTGGATTTTTGCTCAAAATTTTAAATCATTTTTAAAAAATTATCTTCATCAATTATAGAAATTTTCAACTGGTTGGCTTTTTCTAGTTTTGCGGGGCCCATATTTTCTCCTGCAATGACATAATTTGTTTTTGCTGAAATAGAACTACCTACTTTTCCACCATTATCTTCAATTGCTTTTTTTAGTTCGTCTCTAGAGAATTTTTCGAAAACTCCAGAAACCACAAAGATTTTGCCTGCTAATTTGTTGGAAACAGAAGTGTCATTTCCTGCTAAAATTTCAAATTGAATTCCATGACTTTTCAATTTATCAATACTATTTCTATTCTCTTTGTTTTCAAAAAAGGCTACCACGCTTTGAGCAATTTTTTCGCCTATTTCATCTACCAAAATTAAATCCATCAAATTCGCATTTGCAATGGCATCAATGTTTTTATAATGTTTGGCTAGTTTTTTAGCAACCGTTTCTCCTACGTATCGAATTCCGAGCGCAAACAAAACATGATCGAATGCAATTTCTTTCGATTTTTTAATTCCATTTATCATATTCTCCGCCGATTTCTCGGCCATACGCTCTAAGGGAATAATTTGTTCTTTCGTTAATTCATACAAATCTGCATAATTTTTCACTAACCCGTTGTTATACAACAAAGCAATAGTTTCACCTCCTAAACCCTCTATATCCATGGCTTTACGAGAAATATAATGCTGGATTCGACCTATAATTTGGGGTGGGCATCCATAAAAATTAGGACAGTAATGATTGGCTTCTCCTTCTTTTCGTTTCAATTCGGTTTGGCATTCGGGACAATGTGTTATGTAGATCGTCTTTTCGGCATTTGAAAGTCTTTTTTCAAAATCAACACCAATAATTTTGGGGATAATTTCGCCTCCTTTTTCTACAAAAACAGTATCCTGAATTCTAATATCCAACTTTTCAATTTGGTCTGCATTGTGCAAAGAAGCTCGTTTTACAACAGTTCCAGCCAATTGTACTGGTTCCAAATTTGCTACTGGCGTAATAGAACCCGTTCTGCCTACTTGATAGGTTATTGCATTTAATTTAGTAGCAACTTGTTCTGCCTTAAATTTATACGCAATCGCCCAACGAGGCGATTTTGCAGTATATCCTAACTCCTCTTGCAAATGCAAATTGTTTACCTTTACCACTACTCCATCGGTTTCATAAGGCAAAGTATGTCGGTTTTTATCCCAAAGATGTATAAAATCGAAGACTTCCTGCATATTTTTAGCCAAATGACTTTGTTTTGGAACTTTGAAACCCCAAGACCTGGCTTTGTCTAATCCTTCGAAGTGAGATTGAAAGGGCAAATTATTGCCTATTAATGAATAGAGTAAACAATCTAAAGGCCGTTTCGCAACTTCGGCACTATCTTGCAATTTTAAACTACCCGAAGCGGTATTTCTAGGATTTGAATAAGGAGTTTCTCCAATTTCGATTAAATCTTGATTCATTTTTTCGAAACCAGCAAAAGGCAAAATAATTTCTCCACGAATGTCGAATTTTTCAGGAAAATCACCTTTTAACTGTATCGGAACTGCTTTTATGGTTTTGATATTATTGGTCACATCGTCACCCTGAAAACCATCGCCACGGGTAACTGCACGCACTAATTTTCCGTTTTCGTAAGTAATAGAAATCGAGGCACCGTCGTATTTTAACTCACAGGTATATTCCAACGGAACATCGCCCAATACTTTTTGAATTCGATTTTCCCAATCTAACAAATCTTCTTTGGAATACGAATTGTCTAACGAATACATTCGGGAATCGTGTTTTACGGTTTCGAAGTTTTTAGTAATAGCTCCGCCTACGCGTTGTGTTGGTGAGTTTTCATCAAAATAGTCTGGATGTTTTGCTTCTAAAATTTGAAGTTCAGATAGTTTTACATCAAAATCGTAATCTGAAATCGTGGGATTATCTAAAACATAATAATTATAATTATGCTGATTTAATTCTTCTCGTAATGCTTGAATCTTTTGTAAAACGTCCATAAATGGTAAAATTGGCTATTCTAGTTTTGAGCACTAAAATAACCAATTTTATTGAATATACGGTTCAAATGTTATGAATTTATAATCGCATTTATTTGTTTAAATAACTGTCCGTCGCTCAAAAAAGAACCTTGTTGTATCAATTGAAAAATGGAACTGTTTCGCTCTTCGGTAAATTCTTTTTTGCCAACTTTCATTTCGATAGTATCGGTAAACATATTGTCGCTTAACCATTGCAAACCTTCTTTGGTTAGAAAATTAATTTCTGGTACGAGCGATTTTAGGACTATCGATTGCACATAAGTATCCAAACAATGAAAAAGGAAAATATAATTTTTAGAGAAATGTTCTAAATATTCGGTTCTAGTTAGCACGCCTTCCCAGATTAAATCGGAGAAAACATCTAATTCTTGTTCAGCTACTTCAGGTGTTTCGAGCTTAATTTTGTCCCATTCTTGTTTATCTATAGATTGGGTGGAAAGAAAATTAATGAATTCGGGATGCAATTCTTCAAATTGCTCTTTGGTTAATCTGTCGTATTTCATTTTAGACTTATTAGATTTGTTCAACTTTTATATTTCTATATTCAAAATTCGTTGTTCAACATTCAATATTTTTAGTTTTGAACAAAAACTTTTCAAATAAAAAAAGCCTTCTTTTTCAAGAAGGCTTTTAAAAATATGTACTTGAAATTATGCTTGCTCAGCAACAATTTCGTAAGCTAATTCTACAATTACATCACGGTGTAAACGAACTGAAGCAGTATATTTTCCTGTTCTTTTCACGATACCTGAAGTAATGAATTTTCTTTCGATGGTTTGACCACCTTTAGCTAATGCTTCAGCAATGTCAATGTTTGTGATAGAACCAAAAAGTTTCTCACCACCTGCTTTTGCAGCAATTTTAATTTCGATAGCTTTTAACGCTTCTCCTAATGCTTTTGCATCTGCAACAATTTTAGCTTCTTTGTGCGCTCTTTGCTTTAGGTTTTCAGCTAATACTTTTTTTGCAGAAGAAGTTGCCATGTGAGCAAATCCTTGAGGAATTAAAAAGTTACGACCGTAACCTGCTTTCACAGTTACAATATCGTCTTTAAATCCTACATTTTGTACGTCTTGTTTTAATATAAGTTCCATGTTGATGTCCTTGTTATAGAAGTTAGGTTTTCAATATAGAAAAACCAACAACTTTGTTTTTTAAATTATTTTAATAAATCGGCAACGTACGGCATAAATGCTAAATGACGTGCTCTTTTTACAGCAACAGACACTTTACGTTGGTATTTTAAAGAAGTTCCTGTAAGACGACGTGGCAAAATTTTACCTTGCTCGTTTACGAATTTCAATAAGAAATCGGCATCTTTGTAATCTACATATTTGATTCCAGATTTTTTGAAACGACAATACTTTTTAGTTTTGTTCGTATCTATGTTTAAAGGCGTTAAATATCTAATATCTCCGTCTTTTTTTCCTGAAGCTGATGTTTGTAATGTTGACATAATAATTACGCTTTAGTTGCTTTTAATTTTGCTCTTCTTCTTTCAGCCCATGATATGGCATGTTTGTCTAAACTTACAGTTAAGAAACGCATCACACGCTCGTCACGTCTAAATTCAGTTTCAAAACCAATTAGCACTTCGCCTGGAACTGTAAATTCAAATAAATGGTAAAAACCACTTTTTTTGTTTTGAATTTCGTAAGCCATTTTTTTCAAGCCCCAATCCTCTTTGGATACCATTGTAGCACCTTTTGAAGTTAAATAATCTTCAAATTTGCTTACTGTTTCCTTTACCTGGGTTTCAGATAAAACGGGATTCAAGATGAAAACAGTTTCATAATGATTCATAATATAAAATTTTATTTGTTAAAAAATATGGGTGCAAAAGTAATCTTTATATTTTAATAAGCAAGGAGAAAAAACAAATAATCGATAAAAGTAACTTTTTTTTGAAAAAAATGATAGCTAATTAAATAATAAAAGCTATTTTTAACAACCTAAATTCATGAAAACTAACCTATGAAATTGAATTGTATTGTTGTAGACGACAGTTCTATACAAAGAGCTTTAATTACCAAATTAGTAGATTCGCACTTTAATTTATCTTTGATTGGAGATTTCTCTAATGCTGTTGAAGCCAAAAGCTGTCTGGATACAATGCCTGTCGATTTATTATTTTTAGATATCGAAATGCCCATAATAAATGGTTTTAACTTACTTGATGGATTAAAAAACAAACCGCAAACCATTTTTATTACTTCAAAAGCAGAATATGCTGTAAAAGCATTTGATTATGATGCTACCGATTATTTGCAAAAACCCATCACTAAAGAACGTTTTAATATGGCTGTTAAACGTGCTTTAGACATGCAATCGCTCCGAAAAGACAACATTGAAGAAGAAGTAGAAAACGACCATATTTTCATAAAAAGCAATTTAAAAAAACTTAAAATTTATACTGCAAAAATAAAATGGATTGAAGCTTATGGTGATTATGTAAAAGTTATCACGGAAGATGAAATTCATTTGGTCTTATCAACAATGAAGTCTTTTAATCAAGAATTATCGAAGCAAAAATTTATACGAGTACATAAATCATTTATCATTAATCTAGATAAAGTAGAAAAATTTAATGGCAAATTTGCCGAAATTGGTGCTACTAAAATTCCTTTAAGCCGAAACAAAAAAGAAGATTTAGCGAAAGCATTAGAACTTTAATTTAGACTATTAGATTTTTATTTTTTTTGTATTGTTATACAATTCTTAAATATCCTTAACTAGGTTCAAAAAAACAAGTTTAAATCAATAAAAATCGACATTTATCGTTACTTTGATTGCTCTAAATTGCGATACCGACTGGAAACTATTTAGAATTTTTTGAATCGTTTTTTTAGTGTTTCCTAATGATTTTTCTTGTGGAATTTTTATCAAAATAGTTCTAATGTACTCGTTTCTAATCCGATTGATGGCTGGCTCTTCGGGTCCAAGGATAGGAATATCAAACTGTTGCTTCAAAACCTGATACAACCACATTGACCCTTCTTTTAATTTGTCAAAATCCTTTTGTTTTAACACTATTTTAATCAACTTAAAATACGGCGGATAATGGTATATTTTCCTTTCGTACAATTGCTCTTTGTACATTGATGTATAATCATTTTGCGTTACTTGTTGTATTATATTATGATTGGGATTATAGGTTTGAATAATCACTTTTCCTTTTTTTTCTGATCGTCCTGCTCTACCCGACACCTGTGTCATCATCTGGAAACTACGTTCGAAAGCTCTAAAATCTGGAAAATAGAGCATCGAATCGGCATTCAAGATTCCTACAAGCGATACATTATCAAAATCCAACCCTTTGGCCAACATTTGTGTTCCAACCAAAATATCAATTTCCCGATTTTTGAAACTATCAATCAATTTCTCGAAAGCATATTTACCTCGAGTGGTATCTTGATCCATTCGTTTGATATTTTTTGTTGGAAAAAGCGACGCCAATTCCAATTCAATTTGTTCAGTTCCAAATCCTTTTGAAGTCAAATCGATACCTGAACAAGCGTGACAATTAGTTGGTTTGGCAATACTGTAACCACAATAATGACAACGCAATTGGTTTTTAAACTTATGATAGGTCAAACTTACATCACATTGCGAACATTGTGGCACATGACCGCAAGTCATACACTCAATTACTGGCGAATACCCCCGACGATTTTGAAACAAAATAATTTGCTCTCCGTTCGACAAGGCTTCGGTAATGGAATCGATTAATTTTTGACTGAAATGTCCCGTCATTTTTTTACGGAAATAACTGTCTTTCAGATCGACCAATTCGATGTCTGGTAAAACGGCATTTCCAAAACGTTCGTGCAATTCGACCAATCCGTATTTGTTATTTTGTGTATTAAAATACGTCTCTATACTAGGCGTAGCGGAACCTAACAAGACTTTTGCTTTATGAAAACCAGCTAAAACAATGGCGGCATCACGAGCATGGTATCTTGGTGCGGGATCGGTTTGCTTGAAGGTTTGCTCGTGTTCTTCGTCGATAATAATAAATCCTAAATCCTGAAAAGGCAAAAACATGGCTGAACGAGCTCCAATAACAATTTGAGCTTTATGATTGGACTGTGGATTGGACGAATTTAAAACCTGATTCCAAACCTCAACCCGCTCGTTATTACTATATTTGGAATGAAAAACGGCTACTTTATTTCCAAAATGTTTGGTTAATCTAGAAACCAATTGTGTGGTAAGCGCGATTTCGGGCAACAAGTACAAACATTGCTTTTTTTGCTCTAAAAAGCTTTCTATCAATTTAATATAGACTTCTGTTTTTCCAGAAGCGGTAATTCCGTGAAGCAAAGCAACTTCTTTTGAAGCAAAAACGGTTTGAATTTCCGATAACGCTTTATTTTGAGGTTCACTTAATACCAACTGACTTTTAGAAACCGCATCAAACGAAACTCGGTCTTCTTGAATATAATATTCTTCAAAAATTCCTTTATCGATTAGTGTTTTTACAACGGCCGAAGTGGCGAAGGAAAACGCCGTCAATTCTTTGACCGAAATGGGCTTTTTTGTAGTGGCTTGCAATTGGAAATAGCACATTACAAGGTCTTTTTGTTTCTGCGCATTTTTAAGAGCCAATAGCAATTCTTCTAACTTTTCAGCAGCATTAAATTCAGGATACAACCGAATATAGCGCACCAATTTGGGCTTGTATTCTTCAACCATTTCTTCTTGTAGCGAAATGATATTTTTTGCTAACAATGCTTGAATTATAGGAAGTATATTTTTCTTATTTAAAATTGAAATTACTTCTTGAATTTTGAGAGAACTTTGCTGGTTTAAGGCTTCTACAAGCAAATATTCCTCGTCCGAAAGTTGTGCTTCATCAATACTAAAATCTTGTTTATGAGAAATAATCGTTTCACTTTCTAACTGTAATGCCGATGGCAAAGCGCTTTTGTAAACCTCTCCCAGCGTACACATATAATAAGACGCAATCCATTGCCAATGTTGCAATTGTATTTCGGTTACAATGGGTTTGTCATCGATAATTTGTTGAATTTCTTTCGCTTCGTATAATGTTGGTGCATTGTGATGTAGCTCCGAAACCAAACCGGTATAAAATTTACTTTTACCAAAAGGAACTGCCACCCGCATACCTACTTTTAGGTACTCGAATTCTGCTTCCGAAACGCTGTAAGTAAAGGTTTGCGGAAGTGAAAGTGGTAAAATAACTTGGATAAAGAATGGCATTATTCTATTTTATGGTTGCGTGTTTGAAAAATAATTATTTTTTTTATTTTCTTTACTTCGCTCTAATCCAAGTTTGCGAACGCCCAATTAAGGCAAATCCCATATAACCGCGTACTTCGAGTTTGTCTTTGCTTGAGAGTTTTAGAATACATTTGTAAACATCGCCCGATTCAGGATCTAGGATTTTTCCGCCACTGTATTCGGCATCGTCTTTGGTGAGTCCTTTTATAATCACCAATCCTAGAACGGGTTTGTTCTTGTCGGTTCCTTCGCATTTTTCGCATTTTTTATGTCGTTTGGCAGCATCGAAAATTTCGACCACTTTGCCAAAAACTTTACCACTGTTTTCATAAATTTCGATAATCGATTTTACTTCGTGTGTCTTATCATCGACTGTTTTCCATTTTCCTAAAATGGTTTGCGCTTGCATTTGGAGGCTTCCTAAAAGCAAAAATAAAAATGCTGTTTTTTGTATCATCATAAGTGCGGATTTTTAGTTGGATGGTGTTTTAGTTTGTATATAGAAGCGTCTAATTCGAAACCTAACAACAGAATCATGCAGTTTATCCAAAGATAAAACATAACGACTAACAATGTTCCTATCGAACCGTACAATTCGTTGTATTTTGAAAATTTAACAACCCAAATTCCGAAGAAATAAGACGACAAAACAATTAAAATTGTGGTAAAAACAACTCCAATTGTTATAAAAGCACGTTTTCGTGTTTGTCGGATTCCAAATTTAAAAAGTATTCCTATTGACATTAGTATCATGATGATAACAAAGGAATATCGACCGTATTCGATGAGCGAAATTTTGTCGGAAATTCGACTAGAAAGCACGTCTTGAATGATGGTTCGCTGAATAAATACTTCAAAAATAATAATGGTAGCTACTGTTACTAATAAGATTGTTGTGAGCACCATTGATATAAAAAGGGCTACGAAATATTGTCTGAAATACGTGCGTTTTTCGACAACGTGCTGTGAGGTTTCAAAACCGCTCATAACGGCATTGACTCCATTTGTCATTAAAAAAACAGACAAAATAACTCCTGTTGACAACAATCCAGAATGGCTATTGTGTAGAATATCGTTTATAATCACATCGATGGCATCGAAGGTGGTGGGTGGCACATTTTCTCTTACAAATCCTAAAAAATCTTCTTGAAAACCCGTAATGGGAATGTACGGAATGAGGTTTAAAATAAATAACATGAACGGAAACAAGGCCATAAAAAAACTCCATGCAATAGCGGCGGCTCTATAACTTAAGGCACCTTCAATAATTCCAGAAATATAAAAATGTAGTAATTCGTACAAAGAAATTCCTTGTAAAAATGGCAATTTTATGTTTTGCAAAACGACAATCAATTGCTTGATTACTGGTGTTTTTTTTATTATTGTTTCTATACTTTGACTCATATTCAGATTTCAGGTTGCAGGTTGCAGATTTCAGGTTACAAAAATTTATCTAGGTTATTCATCATATAATTCAAGAGTTTTCCTACTTCGATACTTTTACTGTTTAAAAATTCAAATTTCTCTCTATCGATGTATTCACAAGATAAACAAAATTCTAACCAAACTTGCGTTTCCGAATTTTCTGCGTCACTATCTGTTAGTTTAGCTATAAAATGCTTTTCATAACGTCTTTTCCTAGTTGCTTCTGCAATGTTTGCACAGACACTTCTTGACGACCTTCTTATTTGATCTGTAAGAGAATATTTTTCTTCTTTTGGAAAAACATGAGATATCTTATAAATATCCATCGCTAGTTCAAATGACTTTTTGTATGCTAATAAATCTTGAAACCTCATTAATTGTAACTATTTATGTATTATCAAAAACTGCCATCTGTAATCTGTAAACTGAAATCTATATCGCTTTTAAACTCAAATCCATATTATACACTGAGTGCGTTAGAGCTCCAGACGAAATATAATTTACACCACAATCTGCATAATCACGAATGGTTTTTTCGTTAATATTACCTGAAGATTCGGTCAGGCATTTGTTTCCAATTAATTTGACAGCTTTTCGTGTGTCTTCAAAATTAAAATTATCAATCAATATGCGATAAACGCCTTCCGATTGTAGTATTTCTTCTATTTCGGTTAAATTTCTAGCTTCGACAATAATTTTTAAGTCCAAATTATGGTCAGCCAAATATTGCTTTGTTTTGGCTATAGCCAAAGTGATTCCGCCAGCAAAATCATTGTGATTGTCCTTGAGCATAATCATGTCATACAAAGCAAAACGATGGTTTTCGCCTCCACCAATTTTTACTGCCCATTTTTCGGCTGCCCGAAAACCCGGTGTAGTTTTACGAGTATCTAAAATTTTTGCATTTGTACCTTCGAGCAATTGTACGTATTTATTCGTTTTTGTGGCAATAGCACTCATTCTTTGCATCGAATTAAGCACTAATCGCTCTGCTTTTAGTATCGATTGTGAACTTCCAGAAACATGAAAAACAACGTCACCATAGTTTACTTGGCTTCCGTCTTGTATAAAGGTTTCGATAACTAAGTTGGAATCTACGTGCTTGAAAATCATTTTTGCAAATTCGACTCCAGCAATAATACCAGTATCTTTGACTAATAATTTAGCTTTTCCCATTGCCGAAGCCGGAATACAAGCTAACGAACTGTAATCGCCAGTTCCTATATCTTCCCGAATTCCGTTTGTGATTATTAACTCTAATTCTTGATTGAATTGCGCTTCTGAAATCATATGTATTAAATTATAAGGCTAAAATAGCGAAAAATGTGGATTTGGTTATTTGTTTGTTCTGTTATTTAGGAAAATTTTTAACCTTTGTACCTCTGAATTTATAAAAATGAATATCAAACTTATTGCCATTGGCAAAACCGACAATAAAAATCTCCAATCTTTAATTCATGATTATACGAAGCGTTTGTCTTTTTATATCAAATTCGATTTGGATATTATTGCCGACATTAAAAATGTAAAAAACTTATCCGAAAGTCAGCAAAAAGAAAAAGAAGGCGAACTGATATTGGCTAAAATCACACCCACAGATCAGCTTATTTTGTTAGACGAAAACGGCAAAACCTTTTCGAGTGTTGCTTTTTCTGACGAATTACAAAAGAAAATGAACTCTGGAATTAAGACTTTAGTATTCGTGATTGGTGGACCGTATGGTTTTAGTGACGAGGTGTACAAAAAAGCTTTTGGAAAAATATCGCTTTCGCAAATGACTTTTTCGCACCAAATGGTTCGGTTATTTTTTATCGAACAATTGTATCGCGGGTTTACGATTTTGAAGAACGAACCGTATCATCATCAGTAAATAAAGAGTATATTTGATTTTTAAATTTATTGTATGCTTTCCATATTAATCCCAACGTATAATTACAGTGCTTTTCCTTTGGTTGAAGAACTACAGAATCAGGCTATTGAAGCTGGAATTGCATTTGAAATTATTATTTTAGATGATGGTTCGACCGATGAAATTTCTTTAAATGAAAATTTAAAAATAAATACTTTAGAAAATTGCAGCTTCGAAAAAAATGAAACTAATATCGGAAGAGCGAAAAACCTAAATAAATTAGCTACAAAATCACAATACGACTGGCTATTGTTTATGGATTGTGATACTTTTCCAAAAAGTAAAAATTGTATTACAACTTATATCCATTCGATTTCAGAAAAAAATAGTGCCGTTTTTGGAGGAATTGCATACCAAAAAAAGAAGCCTAATAAAGAAAAAATGCTTCGTTGGAAGTACGGTTCAAATCGGGAAGAAATTGCGGTTTTAGAAAGAAAGAAAAACCCCTATTCTACAACTTTAACTTCTAATTTTTTAATTAAAAAAGAGGTTTTTACTGCTATACAATTTGACGAACGCATTGACACTTATGGGTATGAAGATTTAGTGTTCATCCAGCATTTAAAAGCAATAAACCAACCTATTCATCATATTGACAACCCAACGTATCATTTGAATTACGAAACATCTAATGCCTTTTTAACTAAAACAAAAAAAGCATTAGAAACGTTGCAATTTATAGAAGCAAATAAGATAGCAATTACTGCTGAAACTAAAATTCAGAAAACGCATCGGTTGATTTCAAAAATGAAGTTAAATAAAATAATTGTTTTAATTTTTAGTAAATTACAAAGTATAACAGAACAAAATTTACTTTCCAAAAATCCTTCGCTTTTTATTTTTGATGCGTATAAGTTAGGGTATTATACTACTTTGAAATTAAAGAATTAAAAAGTTCTTGCCATTTCTCCATTACGGTTTCTATAGCATATTCGCTCATTGCGGCTTTTGCATTTGTGCCAATACGTTTCCTTAACTCGATATTTTCAATTAATTCTGATACTTTATTAGCAAAAGCGTTTTCATCACCATCAGTAATTAAAAAACCATTGCTATTATTTGTTATAATTGCTCTAGGTCCAATTGGACAATCATAGGCTACAACTGGCAAACCATGAGACATGGCTTCTAATAAAACCATGGGGAATCCTTCGGAGCGTGAAGTCATTAAATAAATAGACGATTCTAGATATTTCTCTTGAATATTTTTTACAGGTTTATGAAATGAAATAGAAGATTGTATATTATAGGCCTCAATTAGATTTTCTAATCCTAAATCTTGATTTTTGCCACCGTAAATTTCAAGCTTCCAATCTGGGTGTTTTTTTGAAATTAATTTCCACACTAATAGCAACCTATCCAAGCCTTTTTCGTAAGATTGCCTAGAGATAACGAGTATTTTTTTAGCCCGTAAATCGGATTGTAAAGTAGTATCGCTACTAATTGCATTAGGAATTACATAGCCATTATTAAGATTCCATTCATTAAGGCTTTGTTCCGATAGCGCTACAAAGACATTGAATTTTTTGGCGCAAAAATTCCTGTACCAATATTTAAATCGATGTGTAACATTGGAAATTATAGTTACCTCATATTTTCTTGACTCATTATATTTTGAGCCATGAGCTTCAAAAATAATTGGACTATTCGTTCTTATAAGATATGGTAACAAGAATGCTCGTAATCCAAAATCGCAAACAATAATAATATCGGGTTGAGTTTGATTAATGTAATTCTGAATTTGGTCTTTATACTGTTTTAATTTAAAAAATTTATTCCCTTCTGTGTGAATGTTATGAAAGTTTATTTTTTTATTAAATGCAAAAAACAAATCGTCTTCGTCTTGATTGACAGTCAAAACAGCAATTTCATAATTCAGTTTTTCGATAAAATAATTCGTTTTTACCGACAAAACTCTTTGTACCCCACCATCATCAGAAACTTGAGAAGTTATATATAAAATTTTCATTTTTTGTTTCTAATTTGTTTACAAATACAAAGTAAGTTAACTCTGATTAACTATTTCCTTATTTTTTAGTTATTTTCGTAGCAAATATAAAACTCTCTTTTCAAATTCATGCATCACTCTCCATTAGTAACGGTAATTTGTTTGTGCTACAATCACGAATCTTTTGTTATTGAAACATTAAACTCGGTTATACATCAAAGTTACAACACTATTGAACTGATTATAGTGGACGATTGTAGTACTGATAATTCGAAGGAAATTATCCAAAACTGGCTGCTAAATTTCCCTAAAACACAATTTATTACTAATAATGAAAATTTAGGCAACACAAAATCGTTTAACAATGCCTTGCAAATTGCTAAAGGCCATTATATTATCGATTTGGCTGCCGATGATGTTTTGTTACCCAATTGTGTGTCTTTGCAACTAGAAAAATTTCAAAAAAGCACCTTTCCTAATCTAGGTGTGGTATATGGAAATGCGGAATTGATTACCGAAAACGGGAATTTTGATTCGTATTATTTTGCTGTAGATAATGCTAAAAAAGTTCTTGAGAAAAGAGCAATAGGCGATATTTATAGTAGCGTTTTATCTGGAGGTAATAGCTTATGCTCTGTATCTGCAATGATAAAAAAAGAAGTGTTGGGCGATTTAAATGGTTTTGATGAAAATTTATACTACGAAGATTTAGATTTCTGGATTCGAACTTCCAGAAAATACAATTTTGATTTTGTAGATGCTATTTTAGTGCAAAAAAGAACCGTCGAAAACTCTCTTGGATCCTTATTTCACTTGAAAAGTAATCGAGCCAAAAAAATAAATTATTCTACCTATCTAATTCTAAAAAAAGCGCTAAAACTAAATAAAACCAAAGCTGAAAACAAAGCGCTCTTGAAACGAATTCATTTTGAAATAATATTGAATTATAAGGCTAGGAATTTTGGTTTGTTGGGTAAAAATATTTGGTTAAAAATAAAAATAGTTTGTTTCGATTATTTTTCTTCGTGAAATTCTTGTTCAGTATTTATTTTCCAAATAGTACTTTTGTCAAAATCATTTGCTTTAATATTCTGAACCACTTGCATGGCTGTTAGCATCGAATGGTCTTGATTATTGTATTTATGCATCCCGTTCCTTCCAATTAAAAACAAATTAGAAATTGTATCTGTGAATTTTATAATTTCATCAAATCGGTTATACGTTCCAAAATAGGCTGGATATGTTTTTGGCATTTTTATAACAGTAGCATCTAGCATGTCTGATTGATTGATGAACCCCAAAGCAATCATTTCCGAAACGGCTAGCTCTTTTAACTCGTTTTCCGACTTGTTCCACAAATCATCATTCTCATTACAAAAATATTCTAGTCCTACCCAAATGGTATTTTCGTCTTTAACGAGATAGGGACTCCAATTATTGAAAATTTGTAACCTACCAACTTTTACTGATGGTTCTTGGATGTAAATCCAATTATCATCAACTGTATGATTCATTTTTTTTAACAATAAACCAACAGTTATAAAATCTCGATAACACAATCCTGAGGCTACTTCTTTTACATTTTCTGGTATAGCACAACTAAACGACGCTAACAGTTCTGTAACTGGCATAGAGGATATAAAATAATCGGCAAAGACTTCTTCTTCTTTGTTTGTTATTAAATTTTTGACTACAACACTTTTTACAGTATTATCTAAAATATTAATTTTAACAACCTTTGCATTTTGGGTCAACTCGCCACCTTGATGTTCAATTTTACTCGCCACCTCATTCCACATTTGTCCTGGTCCAAATTTAGGATATAAGAAATATTCTATTAGTGAGGTTTCAATATTTTTCTGATTAATATCAATTGTATTGCTTTTGACTAATTGCTTTAAAAAATGTAAAATAGTAGTGGTTATAGACAATCCTTTTATTCTTTGTGCGCCCCATTCTGCACTTATTTCATGGCAAGAAACGCCCCAAACCTTTTCAGTATAATCTTTAAAAAAAGTTTGATACAATCGCTTTCCAAAACGATTAATAAAAAAATCTTCTAATGATTTTTCTTTTTTTATTGGAAAAAGAACTGCTTTCAAATAACTAAAGCCTATTAATAAGGTCGAAAAATAACCTATATTTTTAATGGTATTTCGTGACAAAGAAACAGGGTAATCAAAAAATTTATTATTATAAAAAATTCTAGATTTTCTATTTCGAAGCAACATTACTTTTGAATCATCAATCGAAGCTTTATTGTTCTCAATTTTTACATTTGCCGTTTTATTTTGATACGTTAAACTAACATTTTCTAATTCCGAATAAATAGGCAAAATTTCATTCCACCATTTCATCACGGCATCTGATTTAGAAAAAAAACGGTGCCCTCCAATATCTATTTTATTTCCTTTATAATCAACGGTTCTAGAAATTCCTCCCCAATACTTACTAGATTCAAAAACTATTGGTTTAACATCTGTGTGTTTTAAAAACTCATAAGCAGCAGTTAACCCAGCTGGTCCTCCTCCAATAATTAGTGCTTTTTTATTCTCCAAAATTTCTTTATTTAATTTTAATAAAATAGTGTTTCTATGATTACTCTGTAAAAATAGAATCCGATGGTTTGACAATTATTTCTTTATCATAGTATAAGGAAATTTCTAAATTTTTCCAATTGTTTTTATCCGTTGTAATTCCCATATACTCGTTATTGTATATGGTGGGAGGCTTGTTAAATAAAGCAGGCAAAATTATTTTTTTTTCTTTAGAATTTCTAATTATTTCAAATCGTAACGCCATTTCTTTATTATAATGGTACGCTTTGCCTATTAATAAATCGTGGTAAGCTAAAAACAGTGGTGTTTTAGAAAAAGCTAAACAAAAAATAATTAAACCCAAAAATAGCCTAGTTTGTTTTGTTACTTGAATTACATAATTGTATTTACTTTTTAAATAATATAAAAAACAACAAAAACTGTATAGTGTTAAAAAAATAGAATAGAAATACAATACATTCAATGCTCTAGCAGGCAAAATGTTGTTTAAACTCCAAAAACCAACAAAAATGGCTATATAAAAAACGGAAAATAATAAAAAAACAGATAAAATTGGGTGAATAAAAAATACTTTATTCGCAATCTTATTTGTATGCTCGTAAATTTTTTCTACTAAAAACAAACAACAAATTAATAACATCGGAATCCATTCTAAAACATATTGAATGGAAAATAAAAAGGATTTTGTAACCGAACGAAACAGTTGGTGATTATAATCCATCAAAGAATCTCTAACCGAATTTCCTGGAGCTGTTATTTCTATACAGGTAAAAAAAATAAAAAAAAGTAATGCTATAAACAGTGGCTTGCTAATTTTTTTTTGAATATTAAAAACTACCAAAAAAACAAAAGACAATAGAAATAATAAAATTACAATTACGATTTCATTACACCCAATTGTTGCAAAAAGCACCAAAATTGATGCTATAAAATCAATAATTCGATTATGGTGAAAATAGCGAATTAAAAACCCAAAAAACAATAAGCTTAGAGAAAGTGGTAATTGATAAGTAATTGCACCTGTTATCCAATAAAAACCATGGCACACATCAGGCAATTGTACAATAAATAGAAAAAAAAGTAATGATACAATAGACCATTTATAAATTCTTTCCGTATTGTGCAACAAACTGGAAACAAAAAAATGTATGCAAAAAATTAAAAATAAAATGACAGTAATTGGAATTATTTTAAACAAAAAATAATTATTAAAAACTAACGGATTAAGACTTAATAATCCGTTAGCAAAATACCTTCCTCCTTCATTATTATAGCGCCAAATTTGGATGTCATAAAAAGACAGAAGCTTTGTTTTGTAACTAAAATCGAAATCGTCAGAGCCTGGATTATTAAAAAATGAAATTGACAATAACGGTATAATTGTAAGCAATCCTAATCCTAAAAAAAGATGTAAGCTATTTCTATTTAAATATTTATTAATTATTTCGACAACTCGTTTGTCAAGATAATTTTCAACCTTTTGAAATGTACTATTCATATTTTATTTTTATTATTTTTTATTAATCACACTAAAATCTTTCTAAAATAAATTCCCAAAACTAATAAATACATAAAGTAAGTAAAAGCATGAGCTATTACAACTCCTTCTGTTTTAAAAATAGAAACAAAATAAAAACTAGAAAAATACAATATTACCAGCGATAAAATTTCTGTCAGTATAAAAGCCTTTGTCATTTTTTTTGCAAAAAACTGTAATCCTAAAATCCAAGAAGCTACTTTTAGAAAATCGCCAACTAGTTGCCAAAAAAACAAATCAGAAACAGGCTCAAATTCTTTAGTTAAAAGAGTTTCTATAGCAAAAACTCTGAAGATATAAATTAACGTTAATCCTAAAACAAATAATGGCAATACTTGCTTGTAAAAACTCCAAAACACTAACTTTGTTTCGTTTCTCGTTTTTGCTATTACTAATTTTGGATAATAATAAACCGTTAGCAAAGTATTTACAAAAAGCAAGTAATACGTTGATATTCTTGTTATTGCTTCCAAAAAACCAGCTTCTCTTAATCCAACAACAGCAATCACGTGATTACGAATGGCTAAAAAAACAATCGATCCCAAAATTCCTGAAACCATTGTCATCAAAAAATAATGAGATAAGTTTTTTATGATTTTGAAATCAAAAAAAGCAAAACTAATTGCTTCTTTGATATAAATTTCTTTGGAAATAAAATATAAGGTTACAAAAAACAATAATGACGGCGTTATAATTATAGCCAATAAAGCGCCTAATACAATCCATTTCCAAACAAAAAATAAAGTCACTAGAAATCCAATAACATTACCCCAGATATTAATGTAAATCACCTTTTTAAATCTTCCAAAACCATTTATGATAGACACTAAATACAATGAAGCTACATACAATGGCAAGACAATGGCAAAAACACGAAACACGTAAGAATATCCTAAACTATTTCCAAAAACAACTTGATTCCAGTAATTGGCAAACAAGTACAAAACACTGCTTATAGTTATAGTAACAACAAGCAAAGTAAAAAACAAAGTAGAAAATATTTTTTTAAATTCTAATGTAGTTTTATCATTTTCGGCAACATACTTTACAATTCCGTTTTGAAAACCTAAAGTTGACACACTTTCAACTGATGTCAAAAAATTACGCAAATTACCTACTAATGCCATCCCGCTAGGACCAATAAAAACAGCCAGAACCTTTGAAGTAATAACACCAATCCCTACTTTTATAAGTACACTAAGACTATTTAAAGAAGTTATCTTAAATAATTGTGATGAAAATATGTTTTTATAAAAATTCAAATAATATAGATTAAATTCAAAACTCTTTTATATCAACACACTTTCTAATAAATAACAATTGGAAGTTTCCACTTCATAAAAATCCTGTACTATGGTACTGGCGCCAAAGCTTTCTTTCCAAAACAGCAAGCCTTCGTTTACTTTTTTTCCTTGGTATTCGTTAGAAATACCAAAATCAAGATAGCTTTTATCTTTAAAAATTGTGGTTGCTAAAAAATGGTACAAATAATCCAAACTCCCCAGTTCGTTCTTCCTTTCGTTTGCCGAAATGTATTGGGCGTGTGCCACTTGTTTGCTCTCAAAAATAGTAGTTCCAGCCACAATTGCTCCTTCATAGTACACATTAAATTGACGAATATTTTTAGGGAATCTAGACTGTAGCAAACTCATTTCTTGGTGTGTATGCACTGGTTTTACATTATATTTTTGTGCTAAATTAGGAATCATGATGTTGTCCCAAAACAATTCGAAATTGGGTTCTTCAACAATTTTCAAATTGTTTCTAATGCCTTTCTTTACGCCTTCTAATCGTCCTTTAGAAATTTTAAGTGGTTGCCGCATAGCAACAACTGATAAAGAATCACGTCGAATCAATTTAGCATCCATCAAAAACAACACATACTTCATTTCTTCTGCTGGTTTTTGATGGTAAATACTCGGAATGGCTTTTATTAAAAGGGTCTTAACTTGATTTTGGCATAAAAATTTCAAAACCGCCGCAAAAGCAGTAATAAAAGAGGTCAACTTTAGCTTTTCTGAATAAAGAAGTTCTCCGTACGTTAAGCCTTGATGGCAATATACTGTATCTCCTACCCTATTTGCAGGCAAAAGCCCAACGAGTTTTTCTTTATTAAAAACCAATAAGGAAAAATCATCAAATCGATCGGAATGGTACTCCATAAAATCGCGATGAAATAAGAATGTAGCATTTTTGGCCTCACTTACAAAAGCATTCCAAATCGTATAATCGGTTGCGTGGTATTGTCGTACAGAATAATGATTCACTTATTTTTTTTAAACGTGGGAAAATTACAATTTTTTAAGAAATTTATCTAATCCAAACGTAGGAATAAAAAAAATAGTATCTTTAAAAAAATGTTTTCTATTTCTAATGGCGAAAAAAGTATTGTTTTTACTCCTATTTTCTATCCTTGGGCAAAATTATATTTGGTCTCAAAACATTTCTCTTTACAACCAGTTCAATGGTCGTTATGATTTTACCTTTGTAGGAAACACCCTAAACACCGCCGAAAACGGCACAGGAGCACCCTGCACGATTACAACCAGCTCTTCCGATAACATTAATTTAAACAGTGGCGATACCGTAGAAGCCGCCTACTTGTATTGGGCTGGTTCAGGAACGGGCGATTTCGATGTTAAACTAAACAACCAAAACATTACGGCTTCTAGACAGTTTCACATTGTACAAACGTCCTCTGGATTGTCTTTTTTTAGTGCTTTTGCCGACATTACCGCTTTAGTACAAGCCACAGGAAACGGAACCTATACCCTTTCCGAATTAGACTTGACGGCTGTTATTGCTAATTATTGTGGCAATGCAACGAATTTTGGAGGTTGGGCAATAACCGTTGTGTATAAAAACAATGCATTGCCTTTAAACCAACTTAACGTGTACGATGGTTTACAATTTGTACCCACAGCGATTAATATAACACTCAACAGTCTTAATGTTGTTGATAATTTAGGAGCAAAAATAGGCTTTCTCGCTTGGGAAGGCGATGCAGGTCTCGCAGTCAACGAATCGTTGCGTATTAACGGAAATATAATAAGCAATCCGCCGCTAAACCCTTCAAATAACGCCTTCAACGGAACAAATAGCACCACAGGATCGACAACTTTATACAACATGGATCTTGATATTTATGGCATTCAAAACAACATTAATATTGGGGATACGAGTGCTGCTATTCAACTCACGTCGGGTCAGGATTTTGTTATGATCAACTCGATTGTAACCAAACTCAATAGCCAACTTCCAGATGCTACCATCAAAATAGATCATCTTACACAATCCTGCGACAATAACACCTTGGTTATCGATTATACTGTTAGTAATTTAAATAGTACAAACCTACTTCCTGCAGGTACTTTTATTACTATTTATGCCAATAATCAAGCCGTAGGAACAGCCCAAACCGCTACCGATATTCCTATTGGAGGCAGTAGCAGTTATCAAATTACCATAACTATTCCGAACACGATTCCGGCAACTTTCGATTTAAAATTAGTAGTTGATGACCAAAACGGTGTTGCAAATGTTACCGAAATAAATGAAAACAACAACGACTTTATCCAAAACATAACCCTTTGGCTTTCGCCAGAAATCAACATCCTTCCTGATTTAAAATTATGCATTGAAGGTAATGAAAAAGGCGTTTTTAATTTTGCTGCTTATGAACAATTGGTAAAGAAAAATCCTGCCGATAGTGTCGCTTTTTTTAAAACCAATGCGGATGCCATTGCGAATACAAATCCAATACCAAATACTACAAATTATACTCCTCAAACGGCATCAGAAACCATATATGTTCGAATTGAAAACGGAAATTGTTTTACCATAACCCAATTCAAACTCCTATCTGAACCCTGTATTCCTGTTATTTACAATCATTTCACTCCTAATGGCGACGGAATAAACGATACTTTTTTTATCCAAAATCTAAAAAGTTTTCCTAATTTCCAATTACTCATTTACAATCGTTGGGGGAAATTAGTTTGGAAAGGCGATAGCAACACACCCGATTGGGATGGAAAATCGAACCAAGTTGGAGTGATTTCTAAAAGCGAATTGCCTAGCGGGACATATTATTATATTTTAAATCTGAATGATGCAAAATATCCAGAAGCTATGACGGGCTGGGTGTTTTTGAATTAATTTTAAAAAAGTGCATCTTTGTTCTCTTTTTAATAGGTTGATTATGAAAAATTTATATACTGGTTTGCTCCTGTTTTTTTTAGCATTAAACACAACTGCCCAAATTGGGATTGGCACAACAACTCCCAATGCTACTTTAGAAATAAAATCAAGCAGTCAAATTGCCCCAGCAAATAACGATGGAATATTGATTCCAAAAATAGATGCTTTTCCAGCAACAAATCCGACAGCTTTGCAAGATGGCATGATGGTTTTTTTGACTACTCAAATTGGTTTAAACCAACCTGGATTTTATTATTGGAACAATGTCACTTCATCTTGGAAAGGTGTTGGTACTCATATTGGCTGGACAACTGCAGGAAACTCCGGAACCAATCCAACCACAAATTTTATTGGCACAACCGATGATAATGATGTTGTTTTTAAGAGGAATAATGTACAGGCGGGCCTTTTAAATTCAGATCTAGGAAATACTTCTTGGGGGGTAAATGCTTTACCTCCAGCAACAGGAGGACTTTATAATACGGCCATTGGTATGAATGCACTTTTTTCGAACATATCGGGATATAGTAACACAGCCAATGGTTCATATACACTTTACAATAACACAACAGGGAATGAAAACACAGCCAATGGATTTATTTCTCTTTTTTCTAATACTACAGGAAGCAGGAACACAGCTAATGGAAATTATGCTCTTTATTACAACACCACGGGGGCGGGTAATGTCGCCAATGGATATTGGTCATTGTTCAACAATACCACAGGTAACTTTTTGACTGCCAACGGTTATGCGGCATTATATTCTAACACATTTGGATTATTTAACGTTGCCAATGGTTATGAAGCTCTTTATTATAACACTGAAGGATCTTATAACACCGCCAATGGATATCATGCTCTTTACAAAAACACAACAGGGTATCGAAACACTGCTAATGGATTTGAATCACTAATGTCAAATACTACAGGTTTTGAAAATACAGCTAATGGTGTAGGTGCTCTTCAAGCAAACAGCACAGGAAATTATAATACTGCAAATGGTCATTATGCACTTCTAGGCAGTATCGGGAATTATAACTCTGCTAATGGGCATAAAGCACTTTTTTCAAATTCATCAGGGAATGAAAATACCGCCAATGGTGCAAACTCACTTTATTCAAATACAACAGGTAATGAAAATACTGGAGTGGGATTTTATACTGATGTTGCTTCTCCAAATCTAACAAATGCAACTGCAATTGGTGCTAGAGCTTATGTGGGTTCATCAAATTCAATTGTTTTAGGGAGTGTTAATGGCATTAATGGCGCAACAAGTAGTGTAAATGTAGGGATCGGAACCATTTCTCCAAATGCCCCGCTACAATTTTCTAATGCAACTGTAAATAGAAAAATAGTACTTTATGACACCAATAATAATGATAACCAATATTATGGTTTTGGGGTAAATAGTGGCGTTTTCAGATATCAAACCGACGCTACGGTTGCCGATCATGCTTTTTTTGCAGGGGTTAATGCTACAACTTCAAACGAATTAATGAGAATAAAAGGCACTGGAAATGTAGGGATTGGCACGAATAATCCAACCACCAAACTAGAAGTAAATGGTTTTACTAAACTAGGAAGCAATGCTCCAGCTATAAAAGTGCTAAAATTAACTGGCACAACAGCAAACGCACAAAATGGCAGTGTTACTATTCTACATGGGATATCCCCCGACAAAATTCTTTCAACTACGGTATTAGTGGAGTATTCTGCAAATTCATATATACCAGCATCTTATGGCCGCGCTGGATTTGAATTTGATTTTTATATTTCAAATAACAATATTTATATTTGGAATAGCGCTGCAAATTCTAGTTCAATTTTATCAAAACCATTCAAAATTATGATAACTTACGAAGAGTAGTATTGCATCCAAATTAAGTAATTTCCGACACGAGTAGTTGGGTCTTTTTGAATTAATCTCAAAAAAACTATCTTTGCTGAACATTAAGAACCTTTCCCTTTGAAACAAATAACGTCTCCACAAAATCCGTTTATAAAATCGTTGGTTTTATTACAAGAAAAAGCAAAAGCCAGAAAACAATCGGGAACTTTCCTAATAGAAGGACAACGTGAAATAGAATTGGCTCTAAAAGGGGGATTTGCAATTGAAACCATTTTGTTTTTACCCAAATTCATTTCCGAAAAACAAATAAACGCACTCACTAACAAAACAATTGAGTTAATCGAAATTTCTAAAGAAATTTATCAAAAACTAGCCTATCGTGATACTACCGAAGGGATTTTGGCTGTTGCTAAAACAAAATCATTTCATTTATCAGACTTAAAATTATCTAAAAATCCATTACTTCTTGTTGCCGAAGCACCCGAAAAACCAGGAAACATTGGAGCCTTACTTCGTACTGCCGATGCCGCAAATCTCGACGCCGTGATTATTGCCAATCCAAAATCAGATTTATACAACCCTAATATTGTCCGATCCAGTGTAGGATGCCTATTTACCAATCAAATTGCAACTGGAACAACATCTGAAATTATTACTTTTTTAAAAGAAAACAATATCCATTTTTATTGTGCCACATTACAAAATTCAACTTCCTACCACACCCAAAACTACACCATACCAACCGCATTAGTCGTGGGAACCGAAGCTACTGGATTAACTCAGGAATGGCGAGACAGTGCAACGCAAAACATCATTATTCCCATGCAAGGTGAAATCGATTCGATGAATGTTTCGGTAGCGGCTGCTATACTAATTTTTGAAGCCAAAAGACAAAGAGGCTTTTCCTAAAAAAAATATTTCGTAATTCAATTTTTTATTCTAATTTTAGAAATTAGAACAACTACGTTATGCTAGAAATTGATATCGAGAAAGAAAACAAAGCCATTGCACAAGAATATAAGGAATTACTTCGTATAAGTTACCAAACACTTACCACCGAAGACAAAAAACTAATTCGAAAAGCGTTTGATGTAGCGGTCGATGCACATCAGGATCAGCGACGTAAATCGGGCGAAGCTTATATTTTTCATCCCATTGCCGTTGCAAAAATTGTAGCAGGCGAAATAGGTCTTGGAGCCACCGCCATTGCCGCAGCACTCATGCACGATGTGGTTGAAGATACCGATATTACAGTAAAAGATATTGAAAAAATGTTTAATCCTAAAGTGGCGCAACTTGTGGAAGGATTAACCAAGATTTCGCAGGTAAAAAAAGACATGAATATCTCGATGCAAGCCGAGAACTTTCGTAAAATGTTGCTTACGCTAAATGACGATGTTCGTGTTATTATCATAAAACTAGCCGATAGATTGCACAATATGCAAACTATGGAATCGATGGTTGACTATAAGCAAGTAAAAATAGCCTCTGAAACCCTCTATATTTATGCTCCGCTAGCCCATCGCTTAGGATTATACAACATAAAAACAAAGCTCGAAGATTTAGGTTTAAAATATACCGAACCAGCTATTTACAACGACATTGTCAGTAAAATAAAAGAAACCAAAGAAGAACAAGATCAATACATCAAAAACATATCGGATGTGTTAAAAAAGTCGCTTGATGAAGAAGGTGTTGATTATATTATAAAAGGACGACCAAAATCTATTTATTCCATACGGCGCAAAATGGCAGCGCAAAATGTAACTTTTGACGAAGTTTATGACAAATTTGCTTTACGCATTGTTTATAAAGCAACTCCACACGACGAAAAATTTATAGCTTGGAAAATATACTCTATCGTAACCGACCACTATCGTCCCAGCCCAAGCCGATTACGAGACTGGATTTCTTCTCCCAAATCAACGGGATATGAAGCGTTGCATATAACCGTAATGGGGCCGTTAGGACGGTGGGTGGAAATTCAAGTTCGTAGCGAACGTATGGACGAAATTGCCGAAAAAGGATACGCTGCTCATTACAAATACAAACAAGGAGCCACTGAAGAAAGCGGGCTTGATGTTTGGCTTAATTTACTCAAAGAAGCACTTGAAAATTCAGAAACCAATGCCGTCGATTTTGTTGAGGATTTTAAAATGAATTTATATGCTAAAGAAATTTATGTTTTTACCCCAAAAGGCGAAATAAAGTCACTACCTAAAGGCGCTACCTCACTCGATTTTGCATTTAGTATTCACTCCGAAATTGGAATTAGAACCAGAGGAACTCGAGTTAACGGAAAATTAGTCCCTCTAAATACCGTTCTTAAAAGTGGAGATCAAGTAGAAATAATTACTTCTCAAAACCAGAAACCAACAGCAAACTGGTTAGATTATGTAACCACTTCTAGAGCAAAAAATAAAATTAGAAATGTTCTCAACGAAAATGTTAAAAAAATTGCTGAAGACGGTAAAGAAATACTCAGTCGTAAATTAAAACAATTAAAAATCACATTAAATGAAAGTACGGTCAACGAACTTGTGGTTTATTTTAAACTAAAAACCAGTTTAGATTTATTCTACCGTGTTGGAATTAGCGCAATAGACAACCAACAACTGAAAGATTTTGCGGCTCAAAAGAACAATGCTTTCATGAACTTCTTTAAAAACAAAATAAAAAGAAGTCCAGCTACAAATCCAGAATTAGTACAAAAAAACGAATTAACTAGTAATTATGACATGCTCGTTTTTGGAGCAGAGCAAGACAAACTTGATTATAAATTATCCACTTGCTGCAACCCTATTCCAGGAGATTCCGTTTTTGGTTTTGTAACTATTAACGAAGGCATAAAAGTGCACAAACGAGATTGTCCAAACGCTATAAGCATGCAATCGAATTACGCTTATAGAATAATGCAAGCAAAATGGATCGATTCAGCACAAGAAAACTTTAAAGCCATACTAGAAATTACAGGGATGGACAGCTTAGGACTAACGAACGAATTGACTCGAGTAGTCTCTAACAACATGCAAGTAAACATTCAAAGTATCTCACTAAGTGGAGATGCAGGGATATTTTACGGAACATTAGCCGTAATCGTTCCCAACAATACAATACTCAAAAAACTAATAGAAAATATCAAACAAATAGATGGTGTAGACAAAGTAAGTAGAGTGTATAATACATAATCGTAAAGAGTAACTTTGTATTCAAATTATATTTAACTTTCACACTTTATAGTTCATACTTTTTTAATTATCTTTGCCCAATATGACACTTATAGCTAACGATAATAGTACAAATCAAGAAATTGTAAAAAATGTTTTTACAATGTATCTTGGCAACAATGGACATCGAAAAACACCCGAACGCTATGCAATCCTAGAGGAAATATATTCGTGCGAAGAACATTTTGACATAGAAGATTTGTATGTCAAAATGAAAAACAAAAATTATAGAGTAAGTCGTGCTACCTTATACAATACCATCGAATTGCTGCTTGATTGTGCATTAGTTCGAAAACATCAATTTGGTCAAAACCAAGCACATTACGAAAAATCATACTTCGACAAACAACACGACCACATTATTATGGTCGATTCTGGGGAGGTGATAGAGTTTTGCGATCCAAGAATTCAAACGATAAAACAAACTATGGAAGAAATTTTTGGAATAGAAATAGTAAATCATTCCCTTTATTTCTACGCAAATAAAAAAGTTTAATTTGTCTAAAAACAACAAAATTAACTACTACAATACAAACAACAAACAACAACACAATGACGGTAGATTTATTACTAGGATTACAATGGGGAGATGAAGGCAAAGGAAAAATTGTCGATGTATTAACCTCAAAATACGATATTATTGCTCGGTTCCAAGGCGGTCCAAACGCAGGACACACCTTAGAATTTGACGGAATAAAACACGTTCTTAGAACCATTCCTTCTGGAATTTTTCATGAAAACAATATTAATATCATTGGAAATGGAGTTGTAATTGACCCTGTTGTTTTTAAAAGTGAAATAGACGGATTAGCAAAATTTAATCTTGATTTAAAATCAAAATTAATCATTTCTAGAAAAGCCCATCTTATTCTCCCAACACATAGATTACTTGATGCTGCATCGGAAGCGTCAAAAGGAAAAGCTAAAATTGGTTCTACACTCAAAGGAATTGGACCAACATATATGGACAAAACTGGTCGTAACGGAATTCGCATTGGAGATATTGAACTAGCGGATTTTGCAGCTAAATATCGTGCCTTGGCCAACAAGCATGAGGAAATGATAAAATTTTATGATGTTTCGATACAATACAATTTAGCGGAACTAGAAAAAGAATTTTTCGAAGCCATCGAAGATTTAAAAAAATTAGATTTTATCGATTCCGAAGAATATTTACATCAAGCACAAAAAGCGGGAAAATCTATACTTTGTGAAGGTGCACAAGGTTCGTTGTTAGATGTAGATTTTGGTACATATCCATTTGTAACTTCATCAAATACTACTGCAGCTGGTGCTTGTACTGGCTTAGGAATTGCACCAAATAAAATTAAGGAAGTTTATGGGATTTTTAAAGCTTATACTACTCGTGTAGGTAGTGGCCCTTTTCCAACAGAAGACTTTGAAGAGGCTGGAGACACGATGGCAAAAATAGGTAACGAGTTTGGAAGTGTAACAGGCCGAAAACGCCGTTGTGGCTGGTTAGATTTGGTTGCCCTTAAATATGCAGTACAAATAAACGGAGTAACCCAACTCATGATGATGAAGGGCGATGTGCTTTCTGGTTTTGAAACCTTAAAAGTATGCACGTCATACAGATACAAAGGACAAGAAATTTCGCATTTACCTTACAATATAGAACCTGAAAACATAGAGCCTATTTATACCGAATTCAAAGGGTGGAAAGCCGATTTGACAGGAATGAGTACTTACAATGAGTTACCTAAAGAATTGAAAGAATATATCGATTTTATAGAAAAAGAAGTTGAAGTGCCCATAAAAATTGTTTCGGTCGGACCCGACAGAAAACAAACCATTACAAAATAAATTAAATGCCTTGAGAAATCAGGGCATTTTTCATTTTTAGTAAACATTAAAAAATTATCTTTGCTATTCTACCTTTAGACAAACTCAAAATGCCAACTAGAATTTCAGCAAATTTTCAATTATACATCAGGAAAATAATTCGCCGTTTCGAGAGTTTTTTTGTTTTAGCAAAAGAAATTTTATCGGAGAGAAATTTTATTTACCTATCCTGTGTTGCTGTAGCAATTTCTTGCGCATTGGCCGTTATTGTCTTAAAAAGTTTTGCACACAATGTATTTTTGCTTGCTAATTATTTAAATACTTATTTAAAATTACCCTATTCCAACAGTATTTTACCCGTTATAGGAATTCTGCTTACCGTTTTTGTTGTCAGACGTTTTCTTGACGGAAAATTAGAAAAAGGAAGTTCGCATATCCTACATTCTGTGGCCAAAAAAGGCGGAATTGTTCCTAAAAAACAAATGTATGCTCAAATTATTACAAGCTCGTTAACTGTCGGTTTAGGTGGTTCAGCCGGATTAGAAAGCCCAATTGTGATTACTGGCGCCGCTTTTGGTTCTAATTTTGCTCAGAAATACAAACTTTCTCAAAAAGATAGAATTTTGTTGTTAGCCTGTGGTGTTGCTGCTGGAATTGGCGCTGCCTTCAACGCTCCTATTGCAGGCGTTTTATTTGCCATTGAAGTGGTACTAACCGATGTCAGTATTTCGGCATTTATTCCTATTATGATATCAGCAGCAACGGGTGCTTTAGTATCACAAATAACGTTAAGTAGCGACATTTTATTAAGTTTTAATAAAGAACAGTCTTTCAACTTCCATAACACACCTTATTATGTTTTACTGGGAATATTAGCTGGTTTTGTTTCGGTTTATCATACCCGAAATTTTAGAAGAGTTGAACATTTTTTTAGCAAATTCAAGAAAAGACCATATAGAAAAGCATTGTTTGGAGCAACACTGTTAGCTGTTTTAATTTTCTTTTTTCCAACTCTTTTTGGTGAAGGTTATGAAAGTATAAAGACATTATCTACCAATCATCCTGAAGTTTTATTAGACAATACAATCCTAAAAAATCACAAAAGCAACGAATGGATTCTACTTGCTTTTATAGGAGTTACCACGTTATTAAAATCGTTTGCAACAGGACTAACCCTTGGAAGTGGTGGTAATGGTGGTAACTTTGCTCCTTCCCTTTTTGTAGGTTCCTATTTGGGCTTTTTTGTAGCAAAATCGATACATCTTTTAGGAATATCCAATTCTTTACCCGTAGCCAATTTTACTATTGTAGGAATGGCTGGAATTTTGAGCGGATTATTTCACGCACCGCTAACCGCTATTTTCTTAATTGGCGAAATTACTGGCGGTTATGAGCTTATGGTTCCGCTTATGATTGTATCTTCCGTAAGTTTTGCCGTATCCAAAAAATTCGAAAAGCACTCTATGGATGTAAAATCACTTGCGGATAAAGGCGATGTTTTTACCAGTGATAAAGACAAAAATATTTTGCAAAGTATCGATTTTCTTGCCTTGATAAAAACGGATATTAAAACTATTAAACTCGAAAATTCATTAGAAAATTTAGTCGAACATTTATCCACTTTAAATCAAGAGTTGTTTCCTGTTCTTGACGATAAAGAAAAACTACTGGGAATTGTAGATTTTAATGACATTCGAGCTACTGTTTTTAATTCTTTCAGAGTAAAATATACTTCCATTAAAGAAATTTTAAAACAACCCACCGACATTGTACAATACGACGATGGAATAGAAGCTATTATGGAAAAATTTGAAGCCACGAATCAAAATACACTTACCGTGATTAAATACGGGAAATTCTTCGGATTCATTTCAAAAATAGACATTCTAGAAGTCTATCGAGAAAAATTGAAAGAAATGATTATCGACTAATTATAAATAATTCTTAATAAAAACGATACTTTTCATATTTTCCTTAATTTTGACAAAAAAAATACATTCCATTGAATACACTCTATTTTCGTTTCGTTTTTATAATCCTACTTTTCAGTACAGCAACGCTTTGGTCACAAGACAATAAACCAATTCGTATTGAAAACTCTGATTTTTTGGATATTTCCGAAAAAGAAGTACCTGGAGCCATTGTGCTTACTGGAAATGTTATTATTGTGCACGAAGGCGTTCGAATGACGTGTAACAAAGCCTATCATTTTACAAAATCCAACTTTGTCAAAATTTTTGGAAATGTAAATATGGTGCAAGGAGACACTCTTTTTATGAACAGCAAATATGCCGAATACAACGGAAATACCAAATTTGCTTATGCCACTGGCGATGTGGTTATGCGTGATCCTAAAATGACGCTAGCTACCGATACCATTAACTTTGACCGAAATTCGCAACAAGCCTATTACAATTCAAAAGGAACCATTCAAGACCCTGAGAATACGCTAGTAAGCAATTCTGGAAAATATTATTTGAATGAGAAAAAATTCCAATTTCTAGATGCGGTTACCGTTACAAATCCGAGGCAAACCATCAAAACAAACCATTTAGATTACTACACCAACTCAGGTCACGCCTATGTTTTCGGTCCATCAACCATTACCTCAGCAAGCAATACAATTTATACGACTAAAGGTTTTTATGATACCAAGAAAGATGAAGGAAAACTACAAAAAGGTTCTAAAATAACCTACAAAGACCGACTTATAGAAGGTGATGATATTTATTACGACCGAAAACTAGATTTTGCTCGAGCCAAAAACAACGTAAAAGTAACAGATACAATTAATCATTTTGTAATAAAAGGGCATTATGCCGAAGTGTATAAGCAAAAAGATTCAATGTTTATTACCAAAAAAGCCGTGGCAATTACTTTGTTCGAAAAAGATTCCGTGTACTTTCATGCTAAAAAATTATTAGTCACTGGGAAACCCGAAAACCGAATTATCCGAGGTTCCAATAATGCTCGTTTTTTCAAAAAAGACATGAGTGGCAAGTGTGATTCTATTCATTACAATCAAAAAGTAGGATTAACTCAAATGATAGGAAAACCAATACTTTGGAACGGAAAAAACCAAATGACGGGCGATGTTATGCACCTCATTTCCGATGCTAAAACCGAAAAAATAGATTCATTAAAAGTACTAAACAATGCTTTTATTATTTCAAAAGATACTATTGGAGACGGGTTTAATCAAGTAAAAGGGCAAAATTTATTTGGAAAATTTAAAGACAATAAATTGCATGAAGTCGATGTTATCAAAAATACCGAAGTCATCTTTTACATGCGAAACGAAAAAAACGAACTAATCGGCATAAACAAAAATGTGAGTAGCAAAATTAATATGATTTTAGAAGGAAATACTATCGAAACCATTACTTTTTTCACCAATGTAGATGGTATTATTTACCCTGAAGAAGAACTACCAGAAAATGCCCGAAAATTGAAAGGCTTCATTTGGCGTGGCGACGAACAAATTCTAACCAAAGAAGCTATTTTCCCAAAAGAAGAACTCGAACTCGATGCCAAAGCCCAGAAAGAATCGGTAGCAAAATCAAAAGACATCGGCATTCCTATGGAACCATCGAAAGAAACGTTAGAATATGATAAGCCGAAAGTGGAAAAGAAAGACGTAGTTAAGAAAAAGAAAAAATAAAGTGCAATCGGTTAAGCGAATAAACGGTTAAACAAATCCACGGTTAAACAAAATGAACAAAGATTTCCTTAAATACCAAGCTCAAACTTCACCCTATCCACTCGGTTTGGAAGTTTCGCATGCCATAGGCTCATATATATTTGACACCAACAACAAAAAACATCTAGATTTTGTGGCAGGAGTTTCCGCTTGTACCTTAGGACACCAACATCCTAGGGTAAAAGAAGCAATCATAAATCAGTTAGACAAATACATGCACGTCATGGTGTATGGCGAATATGCACAAGATCCGGCAGTCAAATTATGCAAACTTTTGGCTCAAAACATGCCCGAAAAACTAAACAAAACCTATTTAGTCAATTCAGGAACCGAAGCTATTGAAGGTGCGCTAAAACTCGCTCGAAGAATTACGGGAAGAAGTCAACTTATTTCCTGTCATAACGCCTATCATGGCAATACGATGGGATCTATGAGTGTCATGGGATTCGAAGAGCGCAAACAAATATTCCGCCCGCTCATTCCCGATGTCGATTTTATTACCTTCAATAACGAAGCCGATATTCAAAAAATAACCACTAAAACCGCAGGAATAATCCTCGAAACCATACAAGGTGGCGCAGGATTTATCCGTCCCGAAAATAATTTTCTTAAAAAAATCCGCCAACGTTGCGACGAAGTGGGTGCTATCATGATTCTCGACGAAATTCAACCTGGTTTTGGTCGTACAGGAAAACTATTTGGCTTCCAAAATTACGATGTCGTTCCCGATGTCGTTGTGATGGGAAAAGGCATGGGTGGCGGTATGCCCGTAGGTGCATTTACCGCAAACGAAGCCCACATGGATTTGTTAAGTCATGATCCAAAACTCGGACACATCACCACTTTTGGCGGGCATCCAGTAATCGCAGCCGCTTGTTTAGCCACATTGCAAGAATTGGTCGAAACCAATATCATGCAAAAAACGTTAGAAAAAGAAGAATTATTCCGACAACTTTTAGTGCATCCACTCATAAAAGAAATCCGCGGAGAAGGACTCATGCTCGCCATTATGACCGAAAGTCCCGAAATCACGAATCAAATCATCTTCAAATGCCAAGACAAGGGGCTAATCCTCTTTTGGTTACTCTTCGAAGGCTGCGCCATTCGCATTACACCACCGTTAACCATTTCAAATCAAGAGATTATAGAAGGTTGTGGCATCATTATTGAAGCTATGAATGAGTTAACAATTGATAATGAATAATGATAATTTTTTAGGAGCTATTTCCTGCTATCCGTTACAATCTTTTTTTCGGAAAAAACCTCAAAAAAGGATTTTCACTACTATCAGGGCTAGGGCTTCAATCTAAAATTAAACATTCAGTCATCAAATTAAAAAATTATTAATTATCAACTGTCAATTATCAATTAAAAACTGTTAATTAAATTGTTCACAACAAAAAACAAAAAAGCAATCCATTTACTATTTTAAGTGCTACTTTTATTTCGGATAACTTCAAACGAAACGACCATGCAATTAAGCCAAGAAGAAGACGATCATAACGTATCCTTATCGAAATTTGAATCGATGCTAAAAACAAACAAAGTGTTGTTTTTTGATTCGGAAGAATTCGAAGATATCATTTTACACTACCTAGATGTTGGGAAACCAACTTTGGCCAAAAAAGCCCTAAAACTAGCCCTCGAACAACACCCAAAATCGACAGGACTAAAACTCGTTCAAGTAGAAATGCTTGTTTATGACGACAAGCTCGATATTGCCGAAAAAATGCTCAACGAACTATACGCAATCGAACCTACAAACGAGGAAGTATATATACAAAGAGCCAATATTTGTTCTAAAAGAGACCAGCACGAAAAAGCAGTCGAATACCTCAAAATAGCTTTAAAATACACCGATGACCTTGCCGATGTATACAACTTAATTGGTATGGAATATCTGTTTTTAGACAATCTTGAATTGGCAAAAGAAAACTTTATCCGATGTTTAGAAGAAGAGCCCGAAGAGCAAACCAACCTCTATAACGTTGTGTATTGCTTCGAGTTTTTAGACCAAAACCAAGAAGCAATAGACTTTGTTGCAAAATATATCGAAACCAATCCGTATAGTGAAATTGCGTGGCATCAGCTGGGCAGACTCAACTACGGACTCAAACAATACGAAGCAGCACTTGTTGCTTTCGAGTATGCCACACTTATTGACGATGAATTTCTAGGTGCTTTTATGGAAAAAGCAAAAGCACTCGAACGCCTAAAACGTTACGAAGAAGCTATAGAAAATTATAATGAAACCATCAAACTAGACGACCCCACTTCGTATGCTTTACTCCGAATAGGAAAATGTTACGAGAAATTAGGAAACGAAGTCGAAGCCATTAAGTTTTACAACCAAACCGTACACGAAGATCCTTTATTAGACAAAGGTTGGATAGCTATAACCGATTTTTATTTCCGCAAAAAAAACTTCACAAAAGCATTGTACTATGTGAACAAAGCCATACAAATAGATGGCGAAAATAGATTATATTGGAAACGTTTTGCCTCTATAAATAGGTCGTTAAACCTATTTGAAGAAGCCGAATATGGCTACAGAAAAGCAGTAGAATTTGGCGATTATCAATTAGATACTTGGTTGTTTTGGACCCATACCTTACAGTTTCTAGGAGAATTTGAAGCCTGTATACAAACCTTATTACAAGCTTGCGAATATTTTCCAGAAGAATTTGAAATTGAATACCGATTGGCGGGTTTGTACTTTATGTTAAACGAAAACGAAAAAGGTATTTTTCATTTCAGTAATGGTTTACGTCAAAACTTCAAAAAAAGAGATCTTATCGAAAAATTATTTCCAGTAATTTGGGAACGAAAAGAAGTGCAAGATTATATTTTGAAATACAAAAAATAATTTCTTTTAACCACATAGAAACATAGATTTTGAATAGTATTTATAAAGTCCTTTCTAGAGAAAAATACTATTTTTCAGCATATAAAATCTATAATTAAGCAAAGCTTTTTATTTTTCTATGTCTCTGTGTGGTTTTATTCATTTTTATTAACACAACTAAATGAAAAAACTAGGGTTACTAGGCAAAAACATCAGCTATTCCTTTTCGCAAAATTATTTCACCACTAAATTCAAGCAAGAAGGAATTGATACTGCCTTTAGCTACGAGAATTTCGATATTCAAAATATTGAGGGTTTTACAACAATTCTAAAAAATAATCCTGAATTAATTGGGCTTAATGTTACCATTCCCTACAAAGAAGCCATTATTCCTTTTTTAGATGAATTGTCAGAGAATGCACAAGAAATTGGTGCCGTAAACACTATTAGAATCTCTCCAAACGGCAAATTATTTGGAGACAATACCGATTTTTTTGGTTTCAATACATCTCTTGAACCTTTACTAAAACCGCACCACAAAAAAGCTTTAATTTTAGGAACGGGAGGTGCTGCAAAAGCAGTGGCGTTTGGTTTAAAAAAATTAAATATTGACAGTATTTTTGTTTCGCGTCAAAAAAAAGAAAACACGATTATTTATAATCAAATAAATGCCAAAACTTTTGATGAATATCAAATCATCATCAATTGTACACCATTAGGAACTTTCCCAAAAACCGAATTATTTCCGGATATTCCGTATCAATATTTCACATCAAGACACATTGCTTTCGACTTGATTTATAATCCAAAAAAAACAGCATTTCTTAAAAACGCAGAAAATCACGGAGCAACAACACAAAACGGCTATAATATGTTAATTTTTCAGGCAGAAAAAGCTTGGGAAATTTGGAATGGTTTTTAATTACCTTTTCTCATACAGCTCTGTTATACAAATTATCAAAAGCTTTAATAATTAAATTTATTGAGGTGTTCATTTATTTACTTATTATAATGTCTTGATATAGAGCTTTTT
>CAXYWC010000012.1:0-49690 GCA_964292845.1 uncultured Flavobacterium sp.
AAACGCCAATCTAAAATAACATCGAGTGCTCTTTTTTCGGGCGAAAGGATAAAAATAGAGGACAAATATTGCGCTAAAACGACTACCGGAATATTATAACCACGCACGACAGAAAACAAACTGAAGATTTTGATTAAGAATAATTTTGATTTACGTGTTAGCATTTATTAAGTCGAAAGTTGTAAAGCTTGAAAGTCCTTAAAACTGATAAACTACTTCCAATTTATAATCTTTTAGTGACATTCTTGCTTTTTCTAGGTCTTGTGTAAACCCTAAAATATAACCGCCTCCACCAGAACCACAAAGTTTTAAGTAGTAATCATTTGAGTCGATACCACGTTGCCAAAGTCCGTGAAACTGCTCTGGAATCATAGGTTTAAAATTATTCAAAACCACTTTAGACAGTTTCTTTGTATTGGCAAATAATGATTTGATATCTCCACCCAAGAAATTTTCTACACAAGCATCGGTGTGTTTTATAAACTGTGATTTTAGCATTTTTCGGAAACCTTCTTCTTTTAAGCTTTCCATAAAAATATTGACCATTGGTGCAGTTTCGCCAACAATTCCTGAATCTAACAAGAAAACAGCTCCTTTTCCGTCTAGGCTTTGCGTAGGAATTCCTGTTGCTTCGATATTGTCTTTAGAATTGATTAGAATTGGAATACTCAAATAACTATTTAACGGATCTAAACCTGAACTTTTTCCGTGAAAAAAGTTTTCCATTTGAGAGAAAATAGTTTTAAGTGTTAATAATTTTTCACGTGTCAGATTTTCTAAAACTGTGATTTTATTATTAGCATATTTGTCATAAATTGCTGCAACAAGAGCACCACTACTTCCTACTCCGTATCCTTGGGGAATACTAGAATCAAAGTACATACCGCTTTCGATATCGTTATTTAAACTTTCTAAATTGAATGTAACTAATTCTGGCTGTTCTTCTTGCAAAGTGGCCAGATGAGAAGCTAATCTTTTCAGGTTTTGATTCGATTTTATAGCTTCAACGGAAGGGTTTTCGTCAGATTTTAACGCTCCATTATAAAAATTATAAGGGATAGACAATCCTTTTGAATCACGAATAATTCCGTATTCTCCGAAAAGTAATATTTTTGAGTAAAATAATGGTCCTTTCATAAATCTTTGAAAATTATTTTATTGTATTAATTTTGTTTGGGCTTTGTCGAGTGTCGAAAACCGAAACAATTGTTATTTTTGATAATGTATATTTAAAAAATATCGTTGTTTGTCTTGATACTACACATTTTTTTAATTCTTTATTGTATGCTGAATTAGGAAACAATTCAGGATTTTTTTCAATACTTTTGAAGTTTTTATAGATTTTGAGAGCCACTTTTTTCCTAACACTTTCTGACCATCTTGCATCAATAAATTCAAAAATACCATCTAATTGCTTTGCAGCTTTAACAGACAAAACAAGATTTCTCATTACAAATATTTTTGCATAAAACCATCATAAGGAACTACTCGCCCTTCGTCTGCATCTCGCAAACCTTCTTCTATCTCAGCTTTTTGTTCCTCAGACAATTCATCCCACCAATCTTTTTTTTCCATTTTAAAAATTGCCTTCACTTTTTCAATAATGGTAAAATCCTCTGTTTGAAGCAATAATTGTGCTAATGCTATTTTTTCAGCTTGAATATCCATAATTCAAATTTAGATTAAAATTTGACTTCCAAATCCTATTTCGTCACAAATGTACTGACCATTTTGACAATAGCCAACTAATTCGTGCTTAATAAATTGTAAAACTATTTCTTTGCTATTTTCTGGATACAAAACGTGAACATTCGCTCCAGCATCTAACGTGAAACAAACTGGAATATTGTTCTCATTTCTAAATTTCCAAATTTTATTAATAATTTCTAAAGTGTTTGGCTTCATCAGAATAAAATAAGGCATTGAAGTCATCATCATAGCGTGCAAAGTCAAGGCTTCGCTTTCTACAATTTTGATAAACTCGTCAAGGTTTCCGTTCTCTAAAATTGTTTTTATTTTAGATAAATTTTCGTGTGCTTGCTCGAATCTTCTGCTAGCATAAGGGTGATTGTGCATTAAATCGTGTCCAACGGTACTAGAAACTTGCTTTTCGCCTTTATCTACCAATAAAATGGTGTCTTGGTAGTTTTTGAAATTTTGATGAATTATTGATGGGAATTCGATTCCAAACAAGTCCGAACTTCCAGCAATTGAATCGTTTTCTCCCCAAACCACAACACTCCCTTTCACACTTCTACAAGCGCTTCCAGAACCTAGTCGAGCTAAAAACGACGCTTTCTGGTAAAAATAGTCGTCATTCATCGACGGATTTAAGGATTTTTCTAAACTCATAATAGTCATCGCTAAAGCCGCCATTCCTGATGCAGAGGAAGCAATTCCCGAGCTGTGCGGAAAAGTATTATGAGTATTGATTGTAAAATGAAATTCTTTTAGAAACGGGCAATAAACTGCAATTCGTTCTAAAAATTTTTGGATTTTAGGTTTAAACTCTTCTTTTGGTTTTCCTTCAAATAACAAATCGAATGAAAAATCATGGTTATTTACTTTTTTAATAAAATTTAATTTTGTGATTGTTTTACAATGAGTCAGCGTAAAACTTATGGATGGATTTGCAGGAACTTGATTTTCTTTCTTTCCCCAATATTTCACTAACGCAATGTTACTAGGAGAACTCCACTCGAAACTTCCATTTTTTAGCGTAATATCTTGATTTTTTATCACAAAATCTTTTTCAGAAATCATATTTTAAAAATTTTAACAAAGATACTTTTTTTGCCAATTCGTTGCTTTTTAAATTAGATTATTATTTATTTGTTAAATCTAATTTACCAACCATTTTGAAAAAAGCTAATTTAACTAAAATCATCCTCTCCATTTCAGTCTGTGTACTTATTGGTTTTTTATCAAGTTTTGCAACACGCTCTTCTGTTGATACATGGTTTTTGACGCTAAAAAAACCTTTTTTCAATCCGCCAGGTTGGGTATTTGCCCCAGTGTGGACTCTTTTATATATTATAATGGGATATGCCTTTGCAATTGTATGGAGTTACCAAGGAAAAAATAGAAAAGGCAAAGAAATAACAAAAAACGCTATGGTGATTTTTGGAATTCAGTTAGCATTAAATGCATTATGGTCTGTTTTATTTTTTCTTTTATGCAATCCTTTTCTGGCTTTAATAGAAATTTTATTGCTTTGGTTGATGATTTTTGAAACTATAAAAGCTTTTAAAAAAGTAGATGTTTTTGCTTCAAAATTACTTATACCTTATTTAGCTTGGGTAAGTTTTGCGACAATCTTAAATGGGAGTATTTGGTTTTTAAATTCTTAAATTTTAAGCCACTGAATTCGCTACAATAAACCCGCTTGTCCAAGCATTTTGGAAATTAAATCCTCCTGTTATCGCATCGATATTTACAATTTCCCCTGCAAAATAAAGATTGGGCAAAATTTTACTTTCCATGGTTTTGAAGTTTATTTCTTTTAAATCGATACCGCCAGCAGTTACAAATTCTTCTTTGAAAGTGCTTTTTCCATTTACTTGAAACTCCGCATTGGTGAGTTGATTAGTCAAATTTGTTAATTGATTTTTTGTTAAATCTGCCCATTTTGCTTCAATATCAATTTGAGAAGCTAAAACAATACTTTCCCATAGACGATTTGGAATATCAAATGGCGATTTTTTAGAAACGGCTTTCTTCGAATGTTCTAATTTTAATTCTCTTAAAGTTATTGCTGTTTCTTCAAATGTTTTATCGTTTAACCAATTGACAACAATAGCAAACTGGTATTTTTTGTCCGACAATTCTCTTGCTCCCCAAGCCGAAAGCCTTAAGATTCCTGGTCCGGACATTCCCCAATGTGTAATTAATAATGGTCCTGAAGCTTCGAGCTTCGAGTTTTTTACTTTGACAGAAGCCAATGCCGAAAGCCCCATTAAATCCTTGATTCTCGTATCTTTAATATTAAAAGTAAACAAAGACGGAACTGGCTCAATAACTGAATGCCCTAAACTTTGAAGCATTTCCCAAATTTTAGGGTTACTTCCTGTGGTCATTATTATTTTTTTACAAACAAATGTTTCGTGATTGGTTTCTACTTTCCAAAAAGTATCACTTTTAAAAATAGATTGCACACTTTGACCTGTTAAAATATCGATTCCGAGTTTTTTCGTAGCTTCCAGAAAACAATCGATTATGGTTTGTGAAGAATTAGAAATTGGAAACATTCGTCCATCATCTTCAATTTTGAGTTCAACACCATGTTTTTCGAACCAATCGATAGTATCTCCAGAGCAAAACTGATGAAAAGGGCCACGAAGTTCTTTTTCGCCGCGAGGATAAAATTTAACCAAATCATTTGGCACAAAACAAGCGTGTGTGACATTACAACGACCACCACCAGAAATTCTTACTTTGCTTAAAACTTCCTGACCTCGTTCTAGGATAGCAACTTTAGTTTTTGGATTGTTTTCAACAATATTTATAGCTGTAAAAAATCCTGCAGCACCACCACCAACAATAATTATATCGTATTTTGAATTCATTATATTTTATCTGGAAAATCTGAAATGATACCATCGACATTCAATGATTTGACAAAGATAATGTCTTCTGACGAATTTACGGTCCAAGTATGAATTTGAAATCCTTCGTTATGCATTAATTTTACATTTTCAGAATTCAATGATTTAAAATACGGATTGATACTGAACGCTTTTATTCCTTTGGCAAAAGTGATTGCATCATCAATAGTGTCTTCCGTTAAAACACCAATTTTAATTGTAGCATTTAACTGTGAAATTTCTTTTAAAACTGTCCAATCAAAACTGGAAACTATAAATTTTTCTATATTCCAGTGCTTCTTAGACAAATAATTTTGAATTAACTTGACAACTAACTTTGTTGTTTTGGCATCTTTAATTTCAATAATAACAAAGCATTCTTGGTTTATTACATCTAACACTTCTTTTAAAGTTGGAATTCCGAATTGCTTTAATTCCACAGAAGTGAAGTTTTTCACAAAACCTTTTCCATTTGTGGTTCTGTTGATGGTTTCATCATGAATAACCATGATTTCTGCGTCGGAACTCAAATGAATATCTAGTTCGATTCCATCCACTTTTAGTGCTAACGCTTTCTTAAACGAAGCCAACGTATTTTCGGCAACATATCCTTTAGCGCCACGATGTCCTATTTTTAGCATAAATCAAAAGTATAAAAAAAGCACAAACCAAATCTTCTTTTAGTTTGTGCTTTCGTGAATTTAAAAAAAAATTAGTTGCTAAATTTGAAACTTTGTTTTCTGTTTTTATTAGAAACTACAGCAATAAATATAGCGTTGCTGTTATTCAAGTGAAATTCTTTAGTTTGATTTTCAGTTAATACAATATCTAAAACTTTTTGTCCTATTAAATTAAATATTTCAACTCGTGTTTCTCCTGACAATTTTGTTGTTATCGAATGATTTAAAATAAAAATTTCGTCTTGCAAAAAGACATTTTCGGTTACAGACAGCATGGAAGGCTGAAAGCCATAATTTGTGCCTATTAAATCTGCTGACTGCCTATCTCCAGGGATATTTCTAATTAAAAAGTACCAATTGTTAACCGTTACGCCGTTAGGAATTGTAGTGGTATTTAAGGCTGGTTCTTGCAAATAGCTTCGACTACCAATGTCTAAAGTAGCAACATAATATCCTAAACCTGCATTGTAGGTAAGCGGTGTCATTGTAGCAATATTGGTGAAATTATCGTGAAAATCCCAAGTTGCTGCCACACCATCTGTTTCTAATCCTGTATAAAGCAGTAAATTAGGATCACTTAATGGGTCGAATAACGAATAATCGCCTGTTGAACCATAGGTTACAGTAATTGTCCCGCTGTTGATACCAAACGGGTTTGGATTAACAATTAGTTGTGCCTGCATTGATACTACAAAAAGCAACAACAAAAGTGATTTTTGCTTCATAATTCATGATTTTAAGGTCTATAAATAATTTTAATTGTTTAATAATAAATATTGCCAAGGTTTAAAATCTTGTCTTTGATCTTTTATAACTGTTCGTTTTTGTCCCGACATATAATCTGTAAATTCCCCTTCGATTGGTACTGTAAATTGTTTAGGAGTTTTAGACAAATTGGCTATAAAAATTATTTTTTTGCCGTTTTTTTCTCTTTCAAATGCCAGTATCGATTTGTCATCAGAAGTTGCAATTCTCTTGTACGAAGCTGGATTTTTCCCACCATGTAAAGCAGGATTTTCTGATTTTAATTTTCCTAATTTTTCATAAATAGGCATCATATTTCCTACTGTGTGCGGAATGGTGTCTTTCTCAAAGAATTTCAATCTTTTGTTTAAATCATATTCTTGTCCATTATAAACTAATGGCATTCCAGGCAAAGCGAAAGTTAGTGCGGCAAAGGTTTCTGCAGCGTCTCCCATTCTTTCGTACTCGGTACCGTTCCATGAATTTTCGTCGTGGTTAGAGGTGAAGTTCATATAAATATCATCCTTTTGATATACTGAATCATTTTTTTTGAGAAGGTCATCAAAAGATTTTACATTTTTTTCGCCTTTGGCAATTTCGTTCATGACATGGTGCATTGCCCAAGCATATTGCATATCGAAAGCTTTTTGCATCAATTCTGGCTTTTCAGCTTCCATAAGCATAAAAACGGGTTTGATTTTATTTAATTCTGTGGTTGTGTTGTCCCAAAAATCGGTAGGAACTTCGGCAGCAACATCGCAACGGAAACCATCAATATTAAACTCGGTTAGCCAATATTTCATATCGTCCAACATGGCTTTACGAAGGTTTTTATTGTTGTAATCTAGTTCGGCAACGTCTGTCCAATCGAAAGGAGCAATCATTTTACCATTCTTATCGTGTGTATAATATTCTGGATGTTGCGCTACCCAAGCATGATCCCAAGAGGTATGATTGGCAACCCAATCCAGAATGACATATATCCCGTTTTCGTGGGCTGTTTTTACTAATTTTTGAAAATCTTCTTTAGTTCCATAATTACTATTAATACTTCTGTAATCCTTTATAGAATAAGGGCTTCCAAGGTATTTTTTCTTTTGTACTGTATCTGTAATGGCGTCAATAGACAAATCGCCTTTTGCTTTCCTGTTTTTGATACCAATTTCGTGAATAGGCATAATCCAAAGAATTTTTATGCCTAATTTTTTCAGTTTAGGAATGTCTTTTGTAAACGCAGCAAAAGTTCCTTCGGGTGAATACTGACGAATATTTGCTTCGTAAATAACCGCATTTTCAGAAAGTTCTGGAGTAACAGCGGCAATTTCTAACTGGTTTGTTTCAACTGGCTTTTCGGTTTCTTTTTTACAACTTAACAATGTGATAAGCACCATTGTTGATACCATTATTTTTTTCATAATTTTCTATTTTTTAAACATAAATTCGATAGGAATGTTAATTCGTTTTTGCCAAGATTCTTCCGAATGGTTCTCTCCTTCAAATTTTAGATTTTTATAATTTTTAGTCGTATATCCTTTTGATTGTAACACCTGATCGACCCGATATTCGTATTTTATATAATCGGCATCGAGTGTTTGGGTTCCGTAATCGAAATATATTTTGTGGTTTTTAGCATTTGGTAAATTTTCCTTCATGTATGCAAAAAAACTTTCTGGAATTGGATTGTTTTCAAACTCCCGAAAACCTATCCAATGAGTTGATAAACAAGCTGCTTTGCTAAAAATTTCTGGATATTCACAAATGGCATACATCGATATTAATCCGCCCATACTAGAGCCCATTATTGCGGTGTGTTTCGCATCGGTATAAACCGAATACTTTTTATCTATAAATGGTTTTAGCTCTTCAACAATAAATTTGAGATAATTGTCGGAGTTTATTTTGGATAATGACCAATTCATATTCAATTTTTCGGCAACGGCTTGAATTTTTTCTTGCTCTGCTTTTGATAGCAATTCAAATGGTTTTTTAGGGTATAAATCGGTGTGCCGAAGCGTAGGAATGTTCCAAATAGCAACTACTATCAAATTTTCGATTTTATTTTCTAAACCTAATTTTGAAACCACTTCATCGATTTTCCATTCTTGCTTGTTCCAAGTTGTAGTGGCGTCAAAAAGCATTTGCCCATCGTGCATATACAAAACATTATACTTCTTATTATTCGAATAATTAGCTGGTAACCAAATATCTACCGTTCTAGGAGTAATGTGTTTGGTCGAAAAACGATCTATTCTATGTATTGTTCCTTGAAATTTTTCGGAATCAATTAATGAATAGCTTTCTGTTTTGCCTTGTTGTGCAAATGAACCTATTGAAAATAATAGTATGTAGATCCATTTTTGCATCTTATTTCAATTCTAGAATTAATACCGATTTGCCTTCTATTTCTAAATCCTGTTTTATATCGAATGTTTTTTCTGAAATTACGTCTTTCCCTGAAACATAATTTTGAATACTTTCTTTAAATCTGTTTGGCTTTAAGGCTTTTTTCTCTTTATTATTATTTACAACAACCATAACACTTTCGCTCTCATTATGGCGGAAATAGACGTACATATTGTCCTCTGGAATGTATTGTGTTGTTTTACCCGAATGAATTACCGTTTTTGTTTTTCGCCAAGTAAATAATTTTGATGAAAAGTCGAAATACTTTGCTTGTTCAACCGTTCTTCCTGCTTTTGTAAAAGCGTTATTGGTATCGCCATTCCAGCCACCAGGAAAATCTTGGCGAATATCGGCGTCTCCTTTTCCTTTGTCTCCAGCCATTCCTATTTCGGAACCATAATATATTTGAGGAATTCCTCGTGTTGTAGCTAACAAACTCATTGCCATTTGATATTTTTTGAAATCGTTTTTATAATTTTGATTGAAACGATTCGTGTCATGATTTTCGACAAAAATTAGAAGATTATTTGGATTATCATATAAAAAATCATTGACGAAATTATTGTAAAATTTAATCATTCCGTCAAACCAACCCGCATTATCTTCGTTGAAAATACCACCAAAAACATCATGCAAGGTAAAATCCATAACGCTAGGTAAATTAGAATTATAACTTTGAATTTTTGAAATAGGACTATTTTTTTGCCAGTACGAAATTTGTGCTTGGTCGTGCATCCAAACTTCTCCAACGATGTTGAAATTTGGATATTCATCCGTTATCGATTTCGTCCATTTTGCAATAGCGGCTTTATCATTATATGAATAAGTATCTACTCTAAATCCATCTAAATCAGCATATTCTATCCACCAAATAGCGTTTTGTGTTAAATAATTTAAAACCAAAGGATTTGATTGATTCAAATCGGGCATGGAAGGTACAAACCATCCATCCATACAGTTTTTCGCATCAATTTTTGAAGCATTTGGATCATATTGTGTTTCCATTCGATAATTGGATTGCGAATATCCTGGGAATTGATGTACCCAATCGTAAGTAGGCAAATCTTTGTACATCCAATGTTCGGCTCCCCAATGATTAGTTACATAATCCATCACTAATTTTAAATCTCTTTTTTTGGCTTCTGCCGAAAGGCGTATATAATCTTCATTTGTTCCGTAACGAGAATCTATTTTGTACACATCCGACTGACCGTAAGTATGATAGGAATAATTCTTATCATTATCTTCACAAAGTGGCGTACTCCAAATTGTTGTAGCACCCAATTCTTTTATATAATCCAAGTTTTTTATGATTCCTTCTATATCCCCGCCATGACGTCCGCCAGGATTATTCCTATCGGCTTTTTCTTGGGTATCTTTTGTGCTGTCGTTGTTGGTATTTCCATTAGCAAATCGGTCTGGCATGATTAAATACATGACATCCGATGCATCGAAGCTTTTTCGATAGGCGGAGTTATTTTTTCTGTTTTTGAACGAATATTTTTGTGTAAACGCTACTTTTTTGTCTTTTGAAAATGAAAAAATAACTTCAGAAGCTGGTCTATTTTTAGTGTCGATAGTCACAAAAATATAATTTGGATTCTCCGTTTTTTGAACCTGAGTAATTACAACATCATCGCTTACAGAAACGTCATTTTGAGCTATGTTTTTACCATAAAACATAATTTGCAACGAAGAATTTTGCATTCCTACGTACCAAAATGGTGGTTCAACTTTAGTAATTTGAGCTGAAACTTGTAACGAAAAAAACGTTAAAAACAATAGTATTACCTTTTTCATATTTTAATTATATTTAGAACCCTTTCAGAGTTTAAAATTCTGAAAGGGTTTAAATTATTTATTTTACCTCAACAATACTAATAGCATAACCACCGCCCGAAGCTGTAGTCATTTTTAATTTTGTTTTATTGGTCACTTTTTGTTTGGTGATTTTGTACGCCTGTGGATTGGTTTTATAATGAGCATCGCTCGCATCGGCATAAATGGTAGCTTCGTATTTTTTATCTTTTTCTAAAAAATCTAGAGTAATGGTTGACGTTCTAGCATTTAGTCCATTTACGTTTCCAACAAACCAATTGTTTGAATTTTTATCTTTTCTGGCCGTTGTGATATAATAGCTTGGTTCTGCTTCTAGATATTTGGAAGTTGACCATTCTACTGGTACCTCTTTAATAAACTGAAAAGCATCTAAAAATCGATTGTAATTTTCTGGTAAATCGGCTGCCATTTGCAATGGGCTGTACATGACTACATACAAGCCTAATTGATTGGCCAAAGTAGTATTTACATGAGAATTATTTCCAGGATTTAATTTGGCAATATCCATTTCAAAAATTCCTGGAGTATAATCCATCGGCCCGCCCATTAATCTGGTAAAAGGTAAAACAGTGGTATGATTTGCTTTTGAACCTCCAAAAGCTTGAAACTCTGTTCCACGAGCCGCTTCGTTTCCAATCATATTAGGATAGGTTCTGCAAATTCCTGAAGGACGAACGGCTTCATGAGCGTTTACCATAATTTTATATTCCGCAGCTTTTTCCGTAACATATTGATAATGATTTAAGATAGATTGACTGTAATGGTGTTCGCCTAAAGGCAAAATATTCCCAACATAACCTGTCTTCACAGCATCATAACCGTTGTCATTCATAAATTGGAATGCTTTATCTAAATGACGTTCGTAATTACGAGTAGATCCTGAAGTTTCGTGATGCATAATCATTTTGATTCCTTTTGATTTGGCATATTCATGAATAGCTTTAACATCGAAATCTGGATAAGGCGAAACAAAGTCAAAAACATAATCTTTTTCGTGACCAAACCAATCTTCCCAGCCTTCGTTCCAGCCTTCGACCAATACACCGCCAAAACCATGAAGTGCTGCAAAATCGATATATTCTTTAACGTGTTTTGTATTCGCAGCGTGTTTCACACTTTGTTTAACTTTTGAAAAATCGGTGATTCCAAGTTGTACTGATGGCACATCATCAGTATACGCCCAAGAGCTTTTACCTGTAATCATTTCCCACCAAACACCCACGTATTTTATGGGTTTAATCCAAGAAGTATTCTCAATTTTACAAGGCTCATTTAAGTTTAAAGTCATTCTGGAAGCTAAAACCTCTCTGGCATCATTGCTCACGATAATAGTTCGCCAAGGAGAAACGCTTGGCGCTTGAATATGACCTTTATTTCCTTGTGTATCTGGCGTTAAGTGCGATTGAAATACAAAATTTTTATCGTCTAAATTTAAATGCATGCACGAATAATTTATCAATGCGGCTTCATGAATATTGATGTAAATTCCATCGGCAGATTTCATCATTAATGACGTTTGTACACCTGTGTCTGAAAATTGTTTTTGAGAAGCATTTTCGGAAACAGCACTTTTAAACAAACCTCTAATTTCAGATAATTTACTTTCTGTATAATCGTATTCTTGTGTGTCGTAATCGCCTGGAATCCAAAAAGCAGTGTGATTTCCAGTCATAGCAAATTCCGTTCTTTCTTCTTTGATTACAAAATAGATTAAGTTTTTTTGCTGAGGAAATTCGTATCGAAAACCTAAACCTTCATTAAACAAACGAAAACGAATAATAAGTTCCCTATCGGTTTCATTTTGTTTTAGCTTTACGGCTAATTCGTTATAATGATTTTGAATTTCAGTTTCTTCGCCCCAAACGGTTTTCCAAGTTTCATCGAACGTGCTTTCTTTCGTATCAATGACTTTAAAATCATTCAACAATGACTTTTTATCTTTTTGTAATTCTAAACCTAATTTACTTTGTTTAATAACTTCTTTATTTTTATATAATAAAGTATAGGTTGGCGTTCCGTCTTTTAATAGCGAAAACGACATTTTAAAACTTCCATTTGGCGATTTAAATTCCTGTGCAGAAACGCCTAAAATAGACATTAAAACGATGAAGACTGAAACAAAATATTTTTTCATTATACTAATTTTTTACTAATTGCGATGCGCCATTAATTACTATTTCTACCGATTGATTTCCTTCGACCGAAACTTTGGTTTCCTGATGATTGACTTCTACCTTCACTATGGCGTTTCTGAAATTTACTTTAAATGAATAGCCTTTCCATTGTTCTGGAATTCGAGGTTCAAAATGCAATTGATTATTTTTTACCCGCATACCGCCAAAACCTTCTACAATACTCATCCAAGTTCCCGCCATACTGGTAATATGACAACCTTCTTCGACTTCTTTATTATAGTCATCTAAATCCAATCGAGACGTTCTGAGATAAAAAGTATAAGCCATATCCATTTTATCCAAAACAGCTGCTTGAATAGAATGTACGCAAGGCGAAAGTGAACTTTCATGAACGGTAAATGGCTCATAAAAATTGAAATGTCTTTCTAATTCTTCTTTAGAAAAATGATCTTCGAAGAAATAAAATCCTTGCAAAACATCGGCTTGTTTGATATAGGGAGAACGTAAAATTCTGTCCCAAGACCATTTTTGGTTTATTGGTCGTTGGCTTTTATCTAAATCGGCAACTTTAACTAATTCTTTGTCTAAAAATCCGTCTTGTTGTAAGTAAATATTATGTTCTTTAGAATAAGGGAAATACATATTATCGGAAACTTTTTTCCAAGATTGTAGTTCTGCCTCTGTAATGTTTACTTTATCGATAATGCGTTTATAATCCGAAGGATATTCTAGCGCCACTTTTTTGAGTTGATCGTAAGTATAACTCAAACACCATTTGGCAATATAATTGGTATAAAAATTATTATTTACATTGTTTTCATATTCATTTGGACCTGTAACTCCTAGAATGACATATTGCTCTCTTTTGGTAGAAAAAGTAGCTCTTTGATGCCAAAAACGAGCGATTCCAATGAGGACTTCTAAACCTTTTTCAGGAATATACGAATAGTCTCCTGTGAAACGATGGTAGTTAAAAATAGCAAATGCGATAGCGCCATTACGGTGAATTTCTTCAAAAGTAATTTCCCATTCGTTATGACATTCTTCCCCATTCATAGTCACCATAGGATACAAAGCTGCTCCGTTAGAAAACCCTAATTTTGTAGCATTTTCAATGGCTTTATCGAGTTGATTGTATCGGTATGTTAGTAAGTTTCTGGCTACTTGCTGGTCTTTTGTAGCCATGTAAAACGGAATGCAGTACGCTTCGGTGTCCCAATACGTAGATCCGCCGTATTTTTCGCCTGTAAAACCTTTTGGACCAATATTTAATCGAGAATCTTTTCCTAAATAGGTTTGATTTAATTGAAAGATATTGAAACGAATGCCTTGTTGTGCTTTGACATCGCCATCAATAGTAATATCTGACATTTCCCAAATTTTTGCCCAAGCCTCAATTTGATCTTGTAATAAATTATCGTATCCTTTTGCTAAAGCCGATTTGATAACATTTTCGGCAGCAACTTGTGTATTTTCGTGGTTTAACGAAACGGTGTAGCCTCCTATTTTTTGGATGGTTATTTTTTCGCCTTGAGCGACATTCGTTTCATACAAAAACTGAATTTTATCTGAAGACATTTCCACCTTTGACGGTATCAAGTTCAAATTATCTCCATTTAACAAAATAGTGTTTTGCATAAATGTGGTCGCTATAAAGTGAGTTTTGAAAGTTCTAGCCGTAACAAATGCTTTATTATCTGAATGATTTACATCTTGAATTTCCCAAAATTTCTCTTCCCAGTTAGCATCTTCATTATGAACTCCAGCATCAATATAGGGTTTAAAAACAATTTGAGCTTTTTGGTTTACTGGAATAACTTCATAATTAATCACTCCAACTTCATCTAAATTTAAAGATAGAAATCGGCGAATGTTAACTAGAATTTCAGTCCCATTTTGCAAGATTGCTTCAAAAGAACGGTGGTACCAACCTTCTTTCATATTCAGTTCACGACGAAAGTTTTTGACCACTTTACATTGAGCCAAATCTAAGTTTTCACCGTTGATTTCAATGTCAATTCCTATCCAATTTGGCGCATTAAGCACTTTGGCAAAATATTCAGGATAACCGTTTTTCCACCAACCTACTTTTGTTTTGTCTGGATAATAAATTCCTGCAATATAACTTCCTTGAAAAGTTTCTCCTGTATAATTTTCTTCAAAATTGGCACGTTGTCCCATAGCACCGTTTCCGATACTAAAAAGACTTTCGGACGATTTTACGCTATCGGCATCAAATCCTTCTTCGATGATAGACCAATTATCTGGTTTTATATAATCTTGATTCATTTTTTTTAAATTAGATAATTTGTCAATTAGAAAATGAGATAATTGATAAATCGTACACTATTTTATTTATTGTTTTTTCAAAACTGCCTAATGGACACCTTTTCAAATTTCTTAATTATTTTCTTATTATTGTATCAATAAAACTCGTATCAATGTGTAAAAAATTAGGGAAACAAAACTGAGCCTCGTGCAAAATTTTTGTTTCACCAATACCGATACTGAGCATATTAGCACTATTTGCGGCTTGAATTCCTGCTACTGAGTCTTCAAAAACTATTGAATTTTCATTTGTTGCTTTTAGCAATTGTGCAGCTCGTAAAAAAACTTCCGGATCAGGTTTGGCATTTGTCACATCATTCCCATCGACAATAGCATCAAAAAAATGTAATAATTTTACTTTCTCTAGAATTGGTCTAGCATTTTTACTGGCTGATCCTAATGCAATAAGTTGATTGTTTTCTTTGATAAATTCTAAAATTTCTCTAACTCCTGGAAGAATTTCAGACTCATTCATGTTTTCTATATAAGAAAGATAATCTTCATTTTTTTGGGTTAACCAATAATTTTTATCCTCTTGCGAAGCTTCAATATTTCCTAATCCTAATATTATTTCTAACGATCTTATTCGGCTTACACCTTTCAGTTCTTCGTTATGTTCTGGAGTAAATTCGATACCTAACTGGCTTGCAATTTTTTGCCAAGCAATAAAATGATATTTTGCTGTATCAACAATAACGCCGTCTAGGTCGAAGATGAATGCTTTTTTCATATTATATATCTGCCTTATCTTTTACTTTAAGAACTAAAACTGCTGCAATTATAAAACTTACACCACTCATAAGGATCGCAAAAATAGCCTGATCTTGGTAAACATATTTAACCAGAGGGCCACCAATTAGTGCGTTTATAATTTGAGGAATTACAATGAAGAAATTAAAAATTCCCATATAAACACCCATTTTTTTGGGTTGTATAGAACCTGCTAAAATTGCATACGGCATTGATAATATACTTGCCCATGCAAATCCTACTAATACCATAGAAAAGACAAGTGCTTCTTTGTTAGGCATAAAATACATCGAAATTAAACCTACACCTCCTAAAACTAACGACAAAGCGTGCGTTTTTTTTCTGCCAATTTGCTTTGCAATATACGGCAATAGGAAGGCTACAATTGCCGAAACAAAATTATAAACACCAAAAATGATTCCTACCCAATCGCCTGCTTGTTGAAATTCGGGACTTTTAGTATCGTTTACCGACAATCCATAAATATGTTGGGCGATTGCTGGTGTGGTAAAAACCCACATTCCAAACAAAGCAAACCATGAAAAAAATTGAACCCAACTAAGTTGTCGCATAGTTTGAGGCATTTTGGCAAAATCATCAAAAATATCGGACAACTTTGCTTCTTTCTCAGTATCTCCTAAAGTCGCTAAATGTTCTTTTTCGTCACGAAATTGCGAAAGTTCTTCGGGGGTATATTCTTTGGTGGTAAAAATGGTAATCAAAATGGAAACTAGCAAGATGATAGCTCCGATAATGAATGAATAAATTAAATTATGAGGAATTGCAACAGTTTCTGTAGATTGATTACTAACACCAAACCATTCGTGTAAAACGTACGGTAACCAAGAACCCACCACAGCACCAATACCTATTAGAGCTGTTTGTACGCTAAATCCTAAGGTGTGTTGATCGGCTCTTAAATTATCTCCAACCAATGCTCGAAAAGGTTCCATAGCAATATTGAAGGAAGCATCCATAATCATGAGCATTCCAGCACCTACCCATAAGGCAGGCATAAAGGCTATAAAAATTTCGGCTTGAGGCATGAGCACCAAACCAATAGAGGCTAGCAAAGCTCCTGCTAAAAAATAGGGTTTTCGTCTGCCAAATCTTGTCCAGGTTTTATCGCTGTAATGACCTATAATAGGCTGTACAATCAAACCCATGAGGGGCGCAATAATCCAAAACCATGAAAGTTCATGAACATCGGCTCCAAAAATTTGAAGTATCCTGCTAGCATTAGCATTTTGTAGGGCAAAACCCATTTGTATTCCTAAGAATCCAAAACTCATGTTCCAGATTTCCCAGAAACCTAATTTACGCTTTTCCATTATCGTTTTTATAATTTATTACGATAAGCGTTATGTGCTTATCAAAAACATAATTTTATTTTCGAAGTAAAAGTATATGCTCTGATAATTATGGTAAATATATATAATTTTTTAGATTTTTAGATTTTTAGATTTTAGATTTTTACAAAAATCTGCAACTATAACGTTAGAGTTTTGATAACTTTTTTAAATTGTCGACTCTCTTTCCACCAAATGTGTTTCTATAATTTCGGTGGTGTAAAACTCATCTTCTTCTTCATTCTCTAATCGATCAATAAGCAATTTAGCCGCTTTTTGTCCCATCGAAATTCCATTCTGGCTTACGGTCGTTATAGATGGCGTGGAATATTTAGAAATAATTCCATCTGTAAATCCTATAACAGAGATGTCTTCGGGCACTTTTTTCCCCATTTGATTAATCGCTTTTATGGCCGTTACAGCAAATAATTCATTGACCGCAAAAATAGCATCTAGCTCATTATCTTTAATAAATGTTTCGATTTCGGAAGTACAGTTATCAATATCTTCGATTTTTAGTATTAATTTTTCGTTTATTCCAAGATTATTTTGTTCTAATGCTTGCAAATAGCCTTCCGTTCTTAGTTTTCCTACACTAACATAATCGACCGTGGTAATAAGTCCAATTTTTGTCATTCCTTTATATATAAGGAAATTTACTGCGTCTTGTGCCGCAGTTTTGTCGTCTATAATCACTTTGTCGCAAAAAATATCATTGGTAACCCGATCAAACATAACCACAGGCATTCCTTGACTGGTTGCTTCGAGAATATGATGGAAATCTTTCTTTTGTTGTGTTTCTTTCGATAATGACATGATAAAACCATCAATACTACCATTAGCAAGCATTTCCATGTTTAAAACTTCCTTGTCAAACGATTCGTCCGAAAGACAGACGATAACATTGTAGCCTTTTTCGTTAGCAAGATGCTCGATACCGCTAATAACAGTAGCAAAAAAATGGTGCACAATTTCTGGAATAATAATACCTATTGTTTTGGTTTTTCTGTTTTTTAAGCTTAAAGCAATTAGATTGGGTTTGTAGTTGTATAGCTTAGCAAACGCTTGTACTTTTTGTCTGGTATCTTCACTAATTTCAGCACTGTCCCTAAGAGACTTAGAAACAGTTGAAATAGATACATCTAATTCTTTGGCAATTTGCTTTAAGGTTACTTTTTTTCTCATTGTAAATTTCGAAAATAATTGATTCGAAAATAAAGATAGATTTATTTTTTAGAATTGGCAATTTATTAGGCTAAAATGTGTCTTTCTCAGAAAGTTGTCAACACGAAAACGTTTTCGGAGACCTATTTTGAAAAGCAGTTTAGTTTGCTATGGTTTTTTAACTAAATTTAACATTCGAAGTAAAAATATACGCTCAAAAAATTTTTTTTTAACCTAAACAAAATGTATGAAAACAATGTATAAAAAGTTACTGCTTTTAGTACTCATGCTCCCAGTTAGTTTGTTCGCACAGAACAAATTAGAAGGTACAGTTACAGACAAAGCAACGGGACAAAACATGCCTGGTGTGAATGTAGTAGTCAAAGGGACCGAAAACGGAACCTCCACAGATTTTACTGGAGCGTTCAAACTATTGAATTTAAATAGTGGAGATGTAATTACCTTCTCTTTTTTAGGGTACAAAAGTTTTACCCTAAACTATACTGGACAAGCAACCGTTAGTGTTGCCTTACAGGATGAAACATCGAAACTAAATGAGATTGTCGTAATTGGTTACGGTAGCGTTAAGAAAAAAGACGCCACAGGATCGGTAGATGTAATTACAGCAAAAGAATTTAACAAAGGAGCTATTTTTTCTGTCGATCAATTATTAACAGGAAAAGCAGCAGGTGTTAGAATTACAAACAATGGTGGAGATCCAGATTCGGCACCCAATATTCGTATTCGTGGAGGAGGTTCTTTAGGTGCTGAAAACAGTCCGTTAATTGTAATTGACGGAGTGCCTATTAGTAATGAAAATGCAGCGGGTAATAATAACCCACTAGCTTTGATAAACCCTAATGATATTGATACTTTTAGTATCTTAAAAGACGCATCCGCAACCGCTATTTATGGTGCTCGTGCTTCTAATGGTGTTATCTTGATTACCACCAAAAAAGGAACTTCTGGTGCAACACAATATAATTTTACTAGTAGTGTTACTATAGGTGTCATTCAGAAAAAAACAAACATGATGAGTGGTTCTGAATTTACAAATTTTATCCAAACCAAATTTCCAGGATATACGAATTTGTTAGGAATTGATGATACAACTACGCTAGCAACAGACAATCCTGTAACACCACAAATTGAAGGAAGAATACTATCCGACACTAACTGGCAAGACGCTATTTATCAAAACTCCGTTTCTTCAGACAATAACTTTAGTGTAAGAACGAACTTATTCAAAAAAATGCCACTTAGAGCTTCATTGGGTTATACCAAAAATGAAGGGTTGGTTAAAACTAGCGAATTCAAACGTTTCACTCCTTCTATAAGAATGACGCCAATGTTGCTAAACAATCATCTAAAAATAGATGTGAATGCAAAAGGATTGTTCTCAGAAAAAAACGCTATTGACGAAGGTGGTGCTTTTGGTGGTGCCTTAAATATGGATCCAACTAAACCTATTTATGATTATAGTGCCACGAATCTTTTTGATGGATACTACCAAGGAATGAATGGAACGGCTTTAAACGGGTCAACTAATCCGTTAGCTATTTTAGACCAAAGAAGACGTCCAGAAAAAGTGAGTAAAGTAATAGGGAATGTAGAGTTTGATTACAAACTGCACTTTTTTCCTAACTTAAGAGCAGTTTTAAATTTAGGACTTGAAGCTTCTAAATCAAAAATTGAAGAAACCTATGCTGAAAAATCAATTCAAACCTACCAACAAATAACAGGCGTTTTCAATCCTGGTGTAAATTATTCTGAAAACCAAACTATTACCAATAAATTGATGGATGCTTATTTAGTGTACAGCAAAGATTTAACTGGTTTGATTAAAAAATTTGATTTACAAGGAGGATATAACTACCAAAACTTTGTAACCGATGGTAATAAAGTAAACTACCGATACAATACAACTTCTGGACTACGTGAAGAAAATTTAGACCCTAAAAACGTAACGAATCGCTATTACCATGCACAAAATTTACAATCCTTTTTCGGAAGAGGCAATGTAGATATTGCAGGACGCTATTTATTTACATTTTCTATGAGAGCCGATGCATCTTCTCTATTTAACAAAGCGCACCGTTGGGGTTATTTCCCTGGAGCCGCTTTTGCTTGGAAAATTAGTGACGAGAAATTCTTAAAAGACTCTAAAGTAGTTTCAAACTTAAAATTACGTTTGGGTTGGGGTAAAACGGGACAACAAGATATTGCAAAATTAATTGGATATTACCCAAACAGTCCTTTTTTCCGTATAGGAAATCAAAACAGTCAGTATCTTCCGGGCACAAACTCTTATTCTGCATTGCCATTTAACCCAAGTTTAACTTGGGAAAAAACAACTACTTATAATGCAGGTTTGGATTTCGATTTATTTAAAAACAAAATGGTATCTGGAAGCGTTGATGTGTATAAAAAATACACTACCGATTTGCTTGCTAAAGTTGTACTTCCTCCAGGTCAAGGCCTTACAAATGATTTTATCAAAAATGTTGGTGCAACCGAAGGAAAAGGAATTGAAACCAATTTGAATGTAAAAGTAATTGATAGAGAAAATTTTAATATCGATTTGAATGGAAATGTAGCTTATGCTTATACCGAAGTAACTGATTTAGGCGGAGTAAGTTCTGTACTTGTAGATGAATCTAATATTCCTAACGGAACAGGATACAAAATTGGACATCACGCAGTAGACTACCAACCGTACTCTTTTTTAGTTTTCGAACAAATCTATGGTGCTAATGGGCTTCCTATAGAAGGTGCTTATGTAGATAGAAACAAAGATGGTGTGATTACTGATTCTGACAAATACTACAGAGCCGTTCGTCCTAACTGGACATTTGGTTTCGGATTGAATGCGAGTTACAAAAATTTCGATTTCACTACTAGTTTCAGAGGTCAAAAAGGAGGATTAACTTACAATACCAAAGAACTAGTTTATGGAAATGTAAATCATGCTGCTCCAGGAGTAGTAACGGCTTTAAACAATGTTTTAAGTAGCGACTTACTTTTTAACAATAACATTGGTAATGTACCAACATCTGATTATTTCCTAGAAGACGCTAGTTTTATTCGTTGCGAAAATATCACCTTAGGATACAAAATGAATAAAGTAATCAAAAACGCTTCATTACGATTGTATGTAGCAGCTAATAATTTGTTTTTACTTACAAAATACAGCGGACAAGATCCTGAAAACTTCAACGGAATAGATAACAATTTTTACCCAAGACCAAAACTATACAGCTTTGGGTTAAATCTTAACTTTTAACAAAAAAATTATGAAAAATTTTAAAATAAAAATTTTAAGTTTAGGATTAATTGGTGTATTATTTAGCTCGTGCGTAAACGATTTAGATACAGAACCAAAAGTAGAACTTACCTTAGAATCCTTACTAGCTCAAGACCCACAAGCTGTTGATGGACTCTTGTCTAAAATGTATGGTACTTTTGCCCTTTCTGGCCCTAGTGGCCCTGGAAGTTCAGACATATCAGGTCCAGATGCTGGAGAAACCGCTTTCCTAAGAGGAATTATAAACCTACAGGATTTTACTGCCGATGGCATGAAAAACCGTTGGGGTGACGATGGTTTAGACCAACTAACTACCACAAAAGACTGGAGTCCTGGTAACAAGTTCTTCCGTTATTTATACGATAGAGTTTACTACACGGTACCACAAACCAGTAACATCATCAAAATTCTTAACGAAGGTGTCGATGTTCCTAATGAAGTACAATATGTAAGCGAATTACGTTTCTTACGTTCGTTAGCCTACTACTACATGATTGACTGTTTTGGAAAAGGCGTTATAGTTACCGAAGCCGATTTAGGTAATGAAACCCCTAAACCACAAGCTAGTAGAGTAGAATTATTTAACTTTGTAGAAACGGAATTGTTGGATGTAGAGGCTAAAATTGGTCAGACTAATTCATACGGTAGAGCAAACAAAGCAGTAGTACGAATGTTGCTAGCTAAATTATATTTGAATGCTGAAGTATATACAGGAACACCTCGTTACAATGATGCTGCAACGTATATCAACAAAGTAATTACACAAGGAGGTTACTCGTTATCAACTAATTTTGTTTCTAATTTTTCTGCTGATAATAATACCTCATCAGAAATTATTTTTCCACTTATTGCAGATGCAATTTCAAGTCAAAGTCATGGTAACACAACTTATATCGTAAATGGAAGCATGAGTAGTTTAACAATGACTACTTCTCTTTTTGGCAATCCTGGAGGAAATGATGCATGGACAGGTCACCGAGCTACAAAAGCATGGTATGGTTTGTTTGGCAATTCAGCTGCTGCTTTAGCTTCTTCTACAGATGCAAGAGCTCAATTGTTTTGGACAACTGGACATTCTTATGAAATGACAGATTATAAAACGTGGGCAAACGGATATCCTTCTATAAAATTTAGAAATACAAACTTTACAGGAAGCTCCGTAACAACTGTCTTTTCAAGCACTGATTTCCCATTATATCGTTTAGCAGATGCCTACTTAATGTATGCAGAATGTGCTGTTCGTGGTGCATCAGGAACATCATTAGCACAAGCCTTAACCTATGTAAACGATGTAAGAACTAGATCTGGTGCCACAGCATTAATTGCAGGGGATGCAGGTGTACCTTTCGCAGTAAATGCTCCAGCTTCCTTACAAGTTATTCTTGACGAAAGAGGAAGAGAATTAAATCTTGAAGGACACAGACGTTCTGACTTAATTCGTTTCGGAAAATTTACAGGAGGAAGTTATTTATGGCCTTGGAAAGGAGGTTCTGCAACTGGAACATCTATTTCTAGCGACTATAATTTATTTCCAATTCCATCAACCGCTTTAGAAGCAAATCCAAATTTAACTCAAAACCCAGGTTACTAACTATAAATTTTTAAGAAAATGAAAAATATTTTAAAAAAATCAATTTTTGCCCTTTTGTTAATTTCATTGGGCTCGTGTACAGAAAAAGATATCGATCCAGTAGCATCGCCTAACGGAGGTCCAAAACTTTCTATGTCAGCCGCCCCTACGGGAGGTCTAGTATTAAGCCCAGCCAGTGCCAAAAATTTAATTGCCGCTTTAGACTGGGAACACAGTGAAAACGGGATTCCATCGCAAGCCAATTATACGGTAGAAATCGCAAAAAGCGGTACTAGTTTTGCTGCACCAATTGCTGCTGGAACCACACAAAATAAATTTTTGTCTTGGACACACGAACAACTAAACGGCGCGTTAGACCCAATCATTTTTATTCCTTACGTGGCTAGCAATATTGATGTTAGAGTAAAGTCTTCTTTAGGAAACGGAGCAAACGCTATGGTGCAGTATTCTAATGTAATCACAGTTAGTGTAACTCCTTATTCTACAGCATTGCCTAAATTAGGAGTTCCAGGCAACCATATGGGTTGGACACTTCCAACGACAGCTGCTTTAATGCCACAATTAGCTTCTTCTGGTTACGGAAAAACAAATTATGAAGGTTATATGACTTTGAATGGCGATTTCAAATTCTTAACTCCTTTAACAAATGGAGATTATAACTGGGGTCCTGCAAACTGGGGAGATGACGGTTCATTTGGTGGCGTATTATTATCAAACAGCGGTACAAACGCAAACATAGCAGCAGGTTATTATTTAGTAAAAGCCAATACTGCTACAACTGGAACTGGTGCATTACAATATTCAGCAGATCCAATAACATGGTCTGTTACTGGTAGTGCAACGCCACTTGGCTGGCCAGCAGGTTCTGGTGTAGCAGGACAAGATCATGATATGACTTATAATGCAACAACTAAAAAATGGACTGTAACATTAGCATTAACAGGTGGTCAAGAGCTTAAATTTAGAGCGAATGATGCTTGGACAATTAACTTAGGTAAATTTAATCCTTTAAAAATAGGGAATGATTATGGAGGAGAAACCATGAGTTATAGTGGTGACAATATTCCTGTAGCTACTTCAGGTACTTATACTATTACACTAGATTTAAGCAATCCTAGAGATTACAAATACTCTATCAACTAAGAGAATAGCTTTAAAACAAGGGGCTGGAATAATCCAGCCCTTTTTTTCATAAAAACAAAAAAATCAGCTATGAAAAAAATTTACTCCATACTAATACTCACTTTTATATCCCTACAAACCTTTGCGCAGGTTTCGTGGCAAGGAGGCTCCACACCCGAAAGTTATCAAACAGGAACCATTCTTTTTGATAAAGCCGGAACTGGTTTAGCGGCTTATAGTGGCACTATTTATGCCCATACGGGAGTTACATTAAACAGTACACCTTGGTCAAACGTGATTGGTTCTTGGGGGAATAATACCACACAACCCGCTTTAACTCTCGTTTCTGGAACCGTTTATAAGTTAGACCTAACACCTACTGTACAAAGTTTTTATAGTGTAGCTGCTGGAACTATTACCAAAATAAATATTGTTTTTAGAAGTGCAGACGGCACACAACAATCAACAGATTTACAACTAAATATTGGTGCTTTTCAAACTACCTTAGTTGCGCCAATAGAAAATAGCAGTACCATTATTGCAAGTGGTCAAAATTTTTCCGTTTCAGCTAATAACACCAATGGAAATGCCAATTATGACTTATTAGCAAATGGCACAAGTATAAATACCGCAACAGGTGCAACGTATGCTTTTACCGATTTAAATGTTACAACAAACAAATCGTATGAGCTACAAATTACGCAAGGAGCTACCAGTTTTTCGAAAAAATTCAATGTGATTGTAAACCCAGGAACAGTATCTTTAGCCATGGCTGGAGGCTTAGAAGATGGAATTAATTATAATTCAGGCGATGCTACAAGAGCCACTTTAGTACTTGATGCCCCTGGAAAAGATTTTGTATATGTAGCGGGTAGTTTCAATAACTACCAACCCAATAGCAGTTATGCTATGAAAAAAGATCCAAGTACTGGAAAATTTTGGTTAGAATTGACAGGTTTAACTTCTGGCGTAAATTATCATTATCAATATTGGGTAGTTGATACCACGCCTATTGCCAATTCTCCGTCGTTAGTAAAAACAGCCGATCCGTATTCAACATTAGTCTTATCTCCTTATGATGATCCTTGGATTCCTGCTGCCTCTTATCCAAGCATTCCTGCGTACCCTGCAGGACAAGAACGGGAAGTTACCGTTTTGCAAACAGGACAAACAGCCTATCCATGGATAAACACTACTTTTTCGAAACCTAAAAAAGAAGATTTAGTAATTTATGAAGCCTTAGTAAGAGATTTTGATTCGGATAGAAATTTTCAAGACCTGATTGATAAAATTTCATACTTTAAAAATTTAAAAATTAATGCTATTCAACTTATGCCCGTTATGGAATTTGAAGGCAACGAAAGTTGGGGTTACAACACTTCATTTCACATGGCATTAGATAAATTTTATGGTACCTCAAATAAATTAAAAGAACTAATTGATTTGTGTCACACAAACGGAATTGCGGTTATTTTAGATGTGGCACTAAACCACGCTTTTGGACGAAATCCAATGAACAGAATGTGGATGAATGATCCCGATGGCGATGGATGGGGCGATCCAAGCACCGAAAATCCGTATTTCAATACTGTAGCAAAACACAGTTATAGTGTAGGTTCTGATTTTAACCATGCTTCTCTTTTGACCAAAAACTACAGCAAAAGAGTGATTAAACATTGGATTCAAGAATACAAAATTGATGGTTTCCGTTGGGATTTAACCAAAGGTTTTACACAAGCTTGTTCTGGTGGAGATGATGCGTGCACAAATGCCTATCAAGCTGATAGAGTTACTATTCTAAAAGATTATGCCGATTACGGCTGGAGTTTAGATCCTACACACTATACCATTTTTGAACATTTAGGAACCGATGGCGAAGAACAACAATGGGCAAATTATAGAATTGGCGAATCCCCAAGCAAAGGAGTTATGATGTGGGGCAAAATGTCTGACGAATACGCTACTTTAACCAAAGGATATGCTTCTGATGTTTCTAGAGTAGGCAACAGTAGCAGAGGTTTTACCAACCGCCGTTTAGTAGGATATGCCGAAAGTCATGACGAAGAACGCACTATGTACAAAACACTTACAGAAGGAAATACTGCCGGGCAAAGTGCTAGAATATTAAACAATGCTCTAAAAAGAATGTCCACTATGGCAGCCATGCACTTACTTGTTCCTGGACCAAAAATGATTTGGCACTTTGGCGAATTAGGTTGGGATTCTTCAATTTATACTTGTAACAACGGAAGTATAAACAATCCGAGCGATCCAACACCTGGCGATTGCAAACTGGACAAAAAACCACAACCACAGTGGGCAAACAACTGGTTGGGAGATGCTAACAGATCCATTGTATATAACGATTGGGCAAAAATGAATACCCTAAAAATTAACGAACCAGTTTTCGAAGGAAATTATGCTATTAGTCCAGACGGTGCAGCAAGCAATCTTAGACAAAGAATGTACATTTGGGACGATGCAATTCCTGCGAGTTCTCTAAAAAATGTAGTGGTTATTTCTAATTTTTCAGTAGCAGCACTTAATATTATACCCAACTTTCCTTATACTGGAACTTGGTACAACTTGATGGATAATTCTTCCATAAATGTGACCAATACAGCGGCTACCTTAAATATTCCTGCTGGCGAATTTAGAATTTATGGAAACCAATTAGCCCCAAGTTTAGCCAATACGGAATTTGAATTAACGAAATCTATTGCGTTATACCCAAATCCTGCTACTAATTCCTTTAGTGTAACAAATGCAACTTCCGAAGTTCAAATTTATACTATCACTGGACAATTGGTAAAAAACTTTAAAGGTAGCTTTGATACAAATCATTCGTTTTCAATTGATGATTTAACACAAGGCGTTTATCTTGTGAAAATAACGGATAACAACCAGCGTCAAAGCACCGCTAAATTAATAAAAGAAGAATAATTTTGAGTTAGTTTTTTATATTGTTTTTCAACAAAAAGGCTTCGCAATTGCGAAGCCTTTTTTAGTTAGAACATGGAAAAATTAGTTTCCTTGATCGTCGTCAATATAGGTTTTGTTTCCATTTTTATTGATGTAGTATCTTCCGCCACGTGGGCCAGTGAAAACTTTTTTTCCATTGTACTCACCAGTTACTTTATCTGTTGTATTAGGATTGGCTTTTTCGGTAGAAACTCTTTCTTTTTTAGCTACTTTTTTAGTTGCTTTTTCTTTGGCTTCTTTGGCAGGTTTTGCCGCTTTTTCTTCTTTAGCTTCTACTTTAGTTTTTAACTCAGTAGCCGCTTTTTTAGCTTCTTTCCCAGCAGTAGCAGCTTCTTTTTTGGCTTTAGCTTCTGCTTTTTTAGCATCTGATTTTTCTTTTGTTACTGTTTTTTCAACCTTAGTTTTAGCTTCTTTCCCAGTAGTAGCAGCTTCTTTTTTGGCTTTAGCTTCTGCTTTTTTAGCATCTGCCTTTTCTTTTATTGCCGCTTTTTTAGCTTCTGCTTTTTCTTTTTTTAGCGCTTCTTTTTTAGCATCTGCTTTTTCTTTGGCTTTGCTTACTTTTTCGGTTTTAGCTTTCTTCGCTTTCGTTTCTGTTTCTTGAGCAAAAAAGCTATTTGAGAAAACAAAAACCATACATAACAATAGGATTTTTTTCATAACTTGATACATTTTATAATTTACTAATTTAAAATTAGTGTTTTTTTATCAAAAAGCATACCTAAATTTAAAAATAAGCTCTCAATTGGATATTTCCAGTATGAACGGTTTTTATTGTTTCGCTTTTTCTTCCTAAATAATTAATATTGATGTCTAAATATTCGGTCAGATTCTTTTGTAACAACAGTCGCCATGTCAAATTTTTTCCTGGCTGTAATCCTTCGAGCATTTGAAAAGCTACTGGCGAAAATTCACTTCCTACAAATTGATTGTCAAACCAAGAAAACTCACCGTTTACAGTTAATTTCTTCTCGCTTGCGAAAGAAAATGATGTTCCAAATTTACTTTGCTTCAACGATTCGTTGCTTCCCAATTTGTTTTCTTTATTTTGCTTTTCATAAAAAATATCCAAACTGGCATTTTTAGAAAATAAATACGAAATTTTAGGTGCCAATTGATGTCCTATTATTTCAAAATTTCGACTCGCATAATTTTCGGAAGTACTACTGCTTGTGAACGATTTTCCCGACAAGGTAAACAACCAATGTTTTTTTAACAAATAATCGTATTGTAACTGATGTGATGCGTTTTTTGCTTCTTGCGCTCCTGATGATTGCAAACTTTTTATTTTATTTGAAATAAAAGTATAAGTTACCGAGTGATTTTGCTTGCCACGATTGTAAAACAAACTGTTTCGAATACTCGAATTCAAGCCTAATAAATTTTGGTTGCTTTCCGAGAAAGGATTCAAATCGAAATTATCGCTTTCACGCTTTATTTTCCGTTCAATTAAATACGAAGATTGATTATAAAAATGAGATAGCAATTTCTTAAATCCCGTTTCGTTTTGCCATTGCAAAGGACTTAACGTTACTGATTGTGAAAATTTATTTTGATGCGTTTTGATAAAGATTTGATTGGGCAGGAATATTTTTATATACTTTGCTTGGTCAGGAAAAGGGGCTATTTCAAATTCTTGCAGTTCCTGAATTCCGTTGCCATTGTAGTCGTTCCAGGCGTAAATTCCTTTGCCAGGATCTACTTCGAGGAAACTAAATTCTTGCTGCGGAATGGTTCCTGAAGTTGTTTCGTAGGCCGTTGTTGTTTGAATTAATTGATCAAAAAAACGATCGTTGTACATCAATCTGGAATTTAATGATGGTTCGTTACCTCGAATTGGATCTTCAAACTTTAAGTTTCTGTAATTGATAAAAACAGATAAATCGCTTTTCTCTGTTTGAATTAATTTTGATTTTATGTAGTACGACTGCGATGTATTGACACGTTTTAGGAAGCCCAATTGCAAACTGTCATTTACCCGATTTAGATACCCCAATTCGACAAAAACTTTGGTCGAATCGCCACGCCCTATAAAAGCACCGTATTCCGAAAAACGCTGACTTAAATTAGAAAACTGTTGGGTTGCTTTTATTTTTTCTTGGTTATTTTCAAATCGAAAACTACCGCCAACCCAATTTTTTTTAAAATGGTACTTTGTTTGGGTTTGGTTTCTGCTAAATTTTGAATTCGAAATAGTTCCATCACTACTTAGATAACTGCCATCGTTAGAAAACAACCAGTTTTTATACTTGTAATAGCCCGAAATTAAGTGTCGATTTCCTGAAAAACTTTCAGAAAAATCTAATTTTTCGAACTGGTATTTCCAAGTTGATTTTCCTGCTAAAGAAAACAATAGTCCAGAGGTTACAAAACTTTGGTTTCCTAATGGATTTGACAAATTCCAATCTCGATCAAATTCGATGCTAAATAAGCGTTCAATAGTTTTAAAATTTTTCTGAATGAGTTGGTAATTCCCGAAGAGATCAACTTGCCATTTTTTTGTAAACAAACGTTGTTTAAAATTTAGTTTACCTGCCAATCCTTGATTGTCGCTGTCGTCGATTCCTGAAAAGAGGTTTTTATCATTGTTGCTTATCCCTACTTCAAAATCGACCGTTGTTTTCTCGCTTGGATTGTATTTTCCTAAAATAGTAGCTATTTGAATTTTCATGGGAGCAACTAATTTAATTATGGGTGCATAGTTTCCTTGAGGAATTCCAGCAATGGGGGCAACATATTTAAAAACTCTTCCGTTTGTAATGGTGCTCGAAACAGTGTAATTTCCTTGGTTATTGCCTACATAACTAAATTTTACGGTATATAAAATATCGAGTGGATTAGTCGAATATTCAAAAGTTTCTACCAAACCTACCAGTACTTTTTTGTACAAAATTTTGTTGTCCGAATACACGTCTAGCACTGCCGAAGAAGCATTCATTGCCTCTTGATTGTCGCCCGCAGCGGCTAATATTTGTGCTTGCTCGGGTGATAAATTTTGCTGCAACGACTGGTTTTTTACATCATTTTCAGAATACAAATAACCGCCTAAGCTCCATTTTTCTTGTTCGTGATTAGCACCCAGATACGTTACAAATCTTGTATAATTTCTATCCGAATACTGGTATTCGATGGTAATTCGCATTTCGGAAGTAATGGGGAAAAGCGATGTAAAAATAATTTCGCCTGCATTATAATCGATGGTGTATTGGTTGTTTTCGCCTCGTTTTAGCAAAATTCCGTTCACAAAAACGCGCTCCGAACCCGAAATAACCAATACATACAATTCCCCGTTTGTGCCTTTTAGTTTGTAAGGCCCTTGATTTCCTTCCTGTCCTACAAAATTACTTTTGGCATACTGTCCGCGAACAACAGCTCCAGAGGCATACACTTCTGTCTTCTTTTCGGGTGTTCCTAAAGTAAATTGGGCAGACAAACCTTGTACTTTTTTGTTAAAATTTAGAAATCTAGATTTTCTGTTTTCTAAAAATAGATCCCCAGCACGAATGCTCCATTTTTCTGAAAAAAGTTCGATAAAAATTTGATCAAATTCATCTAATTTTTGAGAATACCCTCCTTCTTGCAACGGGATATTGCTGTCTTGTATAGAGGCTCTCAAACTTACTTTTTCAGAGAGTTTACCTGTAATTTGAAGGTCTAAATTGGAGTTTACCGATGTGTTTTGGTTGTTGCCAATAGTTATCCCCCGAGAGATGCTTCCAGAAGTTGTAAGTCCGTCTAATGGCGTAAATTTCTTAAAACCATCGTTGGAAACTTTGTATAAATTTCCTATATTGTTACCATTATTTACTACTCGACTTTTGTCGTAAATAGTATATTCTTTGGTTAAATACGCTGGAAATTTTAAATACCGAACAGTTAGTGTATCGGAAGTTTTGTAATTATTTTTGAAAGTTAAAAAACCTTTCGAAAAATTTACTTTATAAAAGCTAGTGTCGATAGTTTCGCCTTTGGCATCCAGTAATTTAAAAAAACTAGCGTTTATACTCACGCTATCAATTTGAATTGAATTTTGAGAAACAACTATTTTCTTTGATTGGTATGGGGTTTTGATTTCTTGAGCATAAAGCCCAGAAATGACTAACAAAAAAAAGAATGGCAACAAACGATTTAACATAAATACTATAACTCGTAAATGGTAAAAGTAGTATTTATAATTTTAAAATTGCTTTTTCGATAACTTTTAGATTGTTCTTTATCAACATTATTACCAATAGATACGGTAACTATTTTTGCAAATAGTACCCCGAGGTATTAAAATAGAACTTGATTTAAAAACAAAAACCCTCTAATGAATTTGATTCATTAAAAGGGTTTTCAAACAAAACCTAACTAAAAATTATGGCAACCATTCTTTTACTTTTCTAACCATAAAGGCATTATTACCACTAACATCGGAGCAATGTCCGTTTGAATTATAAATTAAACATTCGCTTTGTGAACTTACGTTCGGGTTTGCATTGTTTGTTAAACCTGTTTTAAAATCGTTTCCGTTTACCACTCCCATTGTTGGGTCTGTGGCATTACTCATCCATGCCACAGGGAACAAAACGGCACTTCCTTTCCAATTGTCCCCCCCAGAACATTGTAGGAAAGCACCTTTTATTCCTGCAAATGGTGTGGTTCCAGCAAACTGTCCGTTAGGTAAAATGAGCGCTAGCGTCATATTGCCACCACGGGAAGAACCTCCTAAAACGGTTTTATTTCGAGGAATCATGTATAGCGTACCAACATTGGTAATTACATTTTCTATATCCGCTTTGAAACTGGTTCCAGAAGCCTCCCAAGCCCCTAATGGTCGATAAGAAGTAGTTACCGCAACATAGCCTTGTTGAGCTAGCGAAGTGCATTGTTCGTTGAGTGTAGGGTCGTTTTCGGTGCCGCCATCGCCGTGAGCAAGTATAATTAGCCCTTTTCGAGTGTTTACAGTGGCAGTGGCTTGGTAAAATTCTTTATAATTAAACCCTAAACCACTCGTTACTGTTCTCGAAGCTACTGCTACTGCAGGAATAGGCATTGGCATCGGCGCAGGATCGTCGTGCTTAGAGCAAGAGAATAAAACTGTTGCCAGTAGGATTGTTAAAATGCTATTTTTCATGATTTACTTTTTGTTTAAAATTAGATTCTATTTATTCTGTTTTTTGAAATTTCCAAAAAGTAGTTTCACCGCCATCGTTTGGAACATATTTGGCAAAACTACCTCCTTTTTTGCCCATGCAATCGCCTTTGGCAGAAGTGCTTTTGATGGTATAAGCCTTTTCTCCTTCATGGTATTCTATCACAAAACTATCTTTTGGATACTCACGTGTTTTTCCTAGTCGAGGATTATTCCATTTGTTTGTAATGGCATTGGATTGATCTACAAAGAGATATATTGAAAAGGTTCCGTTTGGTTTTTGGGTTTTTGGGTTGATGTTTTCCTTAAAAACCCATTTTTGGATGGCCGAATTATCTAAAGGAACTAAATTCAAATCGTTTAAAGACGTATATGTTCTTCGAAAAGGTTCTAACGCTTCATTTTCGTTGGCATTTATAATAAAGTAAGTGCCATTTGCCATTTTGCCTTCCGCAAATTTAGATTGTTTTTTTTCGATTTTCTTTTCTGTTTTTGTCGAATCGACAACTACTTTTTTACTTTGACAACTGCCGAATTGAAAAGAAATTAGGATTAAAAGTATTGTTTTTAGTGTTTTCATGTTTTGTTTTTTAGGCTATATCCCTGCCCCTGCTTCGCAAGAAAACGATCCTGTTACAGGTACGGCAGGATTTGTGGTTACTCCGTTAAGATACACGTTGCCAGCAAAGCTTCCTGTTACTGTTTTTCCATCGTAGGAATTGATGGTTACTTTCATAATTTTAGAGCATTTATAAGTCACTCCGTTTGGGGTTAGTGTTGCATTTTGAGCATTATCTGAGGCACCTGCTGTATATGCTATTGGGGTTCTGTCGCCAATCATGGTGGTGAAATTTCTATCGGAAACCCATTTGAATTTATAATTACTCGTGGCAGTTATTATAAAATCAGTAGTAGTAAACGTTTGTCCTAGCATGGTATAAGTAATAATGCCTGTTGGCAGAGGTGTTGGTGCAGCATCTTCTTTTTTAGAACAAGAAAGTAATGTCAATACAGTTGCTAGTGTTAAAATGATTTTTTTCATCGTTGTTGTTTTTTAGTTGATTAATTAAAAAGTGTAAATAGCTCCTGCCTTTATGCCGTACCAAACGGGTGTTCCAGCTGGCGATATGGGTAAATTTACTTGAGCAGAAGTTTCTACGTTAATATGATTTGAAACAGGGATTACATACCCTGCTTCAAGCGAGCCGTAGGTTAAACCAAAACTGCGAGAAACGCCATAGTCATATCCGTAATAATCATAATAATACGAATCGTTGTAAGTTGTAGAAGAGTGGTTGATACCTGCTCCTAGAAAAAATTTATCCAGATAATAGCGCCCAAAAAGGCCTACCTCAAAATTAGAATAGTCACTTCTAAAATTCTTGCCTACTTTTATTCCAAGCAAAATAGGCTCTGTAACTCGATAGCCCGCAAAAACAGAAACTCCAAAATCGGTAGAACTCTTTCCTGCCGTACTCGAATAATTTCCGTGGAGGTTGGCTCCAGCTTGCAATTTGCTTAAATCAAAACCGCTCTTTTTGGTTTTGTGTGTTTTTGTACTTGTTTTTGTTTTTTTATGTTGTGCTGTGGTGCTTAGGCTAACCCCAAAGACAAATAATAGAACTGCTAGGATTTTTTTGTTCATGATGTTTTATTTTAATAGTAATGTTGCTTTTTAGAATTTTGTTCGCCAAAAGTGCAATATTGTTCACGAATAGCGGTATCAAAATGAGCCAACGGAGGATATCAATTAGTAAACGGCTAGAAAATACGGTTCACAGCTAAAAGCAAAAACTTCCACCGCAGATTTGCGATGGAAGTTTCTAGAAGTGTAAAGCTAGATGCTCTGAAAAGGAGTATTTACTTATTCCTTTGTTACAATTTGCATTGTTTCCCTACTCATTTGTTTTAGTAAAACGGTCTTGTTTTTTTCGACCATTTGAGAGGCTTTTTCGTCAAAATGTCGTATCGTATAAAGTGATACGTTTTCGTTGTAGGACAATTTGAATTTTTTAGAGAGTGTTTTTTTTAATTCATTAAAATTACCAAACTTGTCTTCTAAACAAACGGAAAAACTAATGGCTGAGTTTTGAATTAAGCTTACTTTTATCTTGTGTTGGTGTAATAAACTAAAGATTTCGCTAATGTTTTCTTCCATAATAAATGAAAAATCTATTGAGGAAAGCGATACTAACAACTGGTTTTTTTTGACAATAAAACAAGGTAATTTAGGTTCTAAATCTTCTCCTTTAGAAACTGAAGTTCCGGGCAACAAAGGATTTATAAACGATTTTACATACAAAGGGATTTCCTTTTTTTGTAATGGTTGTAAGGTTTTTGGGTGAATGACACTGGCCCCATAAAAAGCCAATTCGATAGCTTCGCGATAGGAAATTTGATTCAGTAAGGTTGCGTTTTCGAAATAACGCGGATCGGCATTCATTACTCCTGGAACGTCTTTCCAAATGGTTACGCTTTCGGCGTTAAGACAATACGCAAAAATAGCTGCTGTATAGTCTGATCCTTCTCGTCCTAGTGTTGTGGTAAATCCGTTTTCATCGGCACCTACAAATCCTTGGGTAATAAAAAGTTTCTTTTCTTTGGCGATTTTCGAGATGTTTTTTTGTGTAATTTCCCAATTTACCTCAGCATCACGATAGGTATTGTCGGTTTTAATATAGTTGCGAACATCCAACCATTCTGTATGAATGTTTCTGAAATTCATGTAATGACTCAAAATTGTGGTCGAAATAATTTCTCCAAAACTAACCACTTGGTCGTACACAAAATTATAATTAGGCGATTTGTTACTTCGTAAAAAATAGTCTAAATCTGCAAAATGATTGTTTACGGCATTGAAAACGGCATTGTTTTCCTCTTCAAATAAATCCAATAAAATTTGATTGTGGTATTTCTTCACTTCTTGAATAGAAGCATTTAAGTCTGCCGATTTTTCAAAATAATTTTTAATAACTATTTCTAACGCATTCGTTGTTTTTCCCATGGCTGAAACCACGAGCAAAACTTCTTCGTAACCTACTTTTTGTAAAACGTCGAAAACATTTTTTATACCATCGGCATCTTTTACTGATGCACCACCAAATTTGAATATTCTCATTTTCAGATCTTAGATTTTAGAATTCAGATTTTTAGTTTGAAATGCTCAAAACTATTTTTAATTTTTTGCTAAAAAGGCATTTATTCCTGCTCCGTCCATATGGACAACTCGCCAATCTTCTAGTAATTTTGCGCCCGATTTGTTATAAAAATCAATAGCAGGTGTGTTCCAGTCGAGCACATTCCATTCTATTCTGCGCACATTGTCTTTTTTTCCTTGTGCGATTATTTCGGCATACAAAGCATATCCAGCGCCTGTTCCTCTGCTCTTTTCTTTGACAATTAAATCTTCTAAATGAATGGTTTTGCCTTTCCAAGTGGAATATCGGTAATAATACAGTGCCATGCCTATGATTTCTCCTTCAACCTCAGCAATAAAGGTGTAAAAAAGCGGATTAGTACTAAAACCATCGCGAACTAAATCACTTTCAGTAACTACAACAGCTTCAGGCTCTTTTTCGAAAATGGCCAGCTCTTTTATTAATTCTAAAATGGCTGGCATATCTTCTTTTTGTCCTTTTCTAATAATCATACTTTATTTTTTCTTTTTTTTAGGCGCAACTTTGGCTTTGGCTTTAGTGATTTTTACATACGGTTTGTACAATCCGTCGGCTGTTGCTCTAGCTTTTGCATTTTCAGCTCTTTGTTTTGGGTCAGGATGAGAGCTCATCATTCGTGTAATAAAAGAAGAATCGGTTCCTTCGCTCATTTTGGCTAAGATAGAAAAAGCCGATTCGACTGCATTTACATTGTATCCGTTGCGTTTCATGAAATCATAGGAATACGTATCGGCATCGGTTTCTTGTTGTCTGCTATGGCTGCTGTTTAATAATGCTTTAGCGATATTTCCTATTTGCCCGTCGGTTACAGCCGCAATATCGTTTGATTGAGAAGCTGCAGCATCTAATAGTGCTTCTTTTTTATACGCCGCTTTTACCGCATCTCTAGAGTCATTATTAGCAACGTGACCTATTTCGTGACCTATTACAGCTAGAATTTCGTTATCGTCCATAATGTCCATAAGCCCTGCAAATACACGTACGCTTCCGTCGGCAGTAGCAAATGCATTGACATCTTTTACTTTATATACTTTATAATTAAGTGCTAGTCCGTTTTCGGTTTTGTGCTTGCCAAATAATTTGTTTAGTCTAACGGTATAAGCATCTTTTGCGTCGGCAACAGGGTTTTCTTTGTCCATTTTATCGACTGCTTCTTTGGATAATTTTGCAGCGTCTTCGTTACTAAAGGTAAATCCTGTTACTCCTTTTTGCAAAGCGCCTAGCGCTTTGTCTCCTAAATTTATTTGCGAATGAGCTTGAAAAAACCCAAAAGAGGTCACACATAGCGCTAATAATATTGATTTTGTGTTCATTATTTTTATTGTTTTTATTGACAACAAATATAAAATAACTTTAGCATAATTTTCTTTCTACGTAACTACAATTTTCAAAAATTATAATCGATATTTGCAAAAACAACTACAACGATTTCGGAAAATGGAAGAACGTAACAAAACCTTAGGCGAATTTATTATTGAAAACCAAAATGCTTTTCAGTATTCATCGGGAGAATTATCTCGAATTATTAATTCCATCAGATTGGCGGCTAAAGTCGTAAACTATAAGGTAAATAAAGCCGGATTAGTGGATATTGTTGGTGCCGCTGGTGATCAAAACATTCAAGGTGAAGACCAACAGAAGTTAGATGTATATGCTAATGAGGTTTTTATTCAAACGTTAATTAATCGTGAAATTGTGTGCGGAATAGCATCAGAAGAGAATGATGATTTTATTACCGTTGCAGGTTCAGACAATAGCCATAATAATAAATATGTGGTGCTGATGGATCCCCTTGACGGTTCTTCTAATATTGATGTAAATGTTTCGGTAGGAACTATTTTTTCTGTTTTTAGAAGAATAACACCTGTAGGAACTCCTGTAACTAGTGAAGATTTCTTGCAACCAGGCATCAATCAGGTGGCGGCAGGTTATGTTATTTATGGCACTTCGACCATGTTAGTTTATACCACTGGTCATGGCGTAAACGGATTTACATTAAATCCAGCTATTGGAACGTTTTATCTTTCGCACCCCAATATGAAATATTCGAAAGATGGAAATATCTATTCCATGAATGAAGGAAATTATGTTCATTTTCCACAGGGAGTTAAAAATTATATCAAATATTGCCAGTTGGAAGAAGGTGATCGTCCTTATACTTCAAGATATATTGGAAGTTTGGTATCCGATTTTCATAGAAATATGATAAAAGGAGGTATCTATATTTACCCAACAAGCTCGAAAGCACCAAAAGGGAAACTGCGTTTGCTGTACGAATGCAATCCAATGGCGTTTATTGCAGAACAAGCGGGCGGAAAAGCATCGGATGGCTATAATCGCATTATGGAGATTCAGCCTACCGAACTACACCAACGTGTTCCGTTTTTCTGTGGCAGCTATAATATGGTAGAAAAGGCAGAAGAGTTTATGGCAAATGCTAAATAACTAAATCAAAGATAATTATAAACAAAAAACCCTTCATTTCTGAAGGGTTTTTTGTTGGTCTACAAGGACTCGAACCTTGAAAGACTGCACCAAAAACAGTTGTGTTACCATTACACCATAGACCAATATGGGTTGCATACTTCCGTATTGCGAGTGCAAATTTACTACATTTTTTATTTTTTGCAAGGTTTTTATCAAAAAAAATTAAATTTTTATTTTTAACCTTTTCTTTAGATAAAAAAATAGTTTCTTTGTAGGGTAATATTTATACCAAAATTTTTATGTCTTTCAATTTCAACAAATGGAATACAGCCCTTGGTTGGCTTACTTTTTTTATAGCGCTTATCGTGTATTCTCTCACTGTAGAGCCTACGATGAGTTTTTGGGACTGTGGTGAATATATTGCTACAGCAGCAAAGTTAGAAGTGGGTCACCCACCAGGAGCACCTCTGTTTCAAATGATGGGAGCCTTTTTTGCTATGTTTGCTTTAGATAAAGAACATATTGCTTTGATGGTCAATATGATGTCGGTGTTTTCAAGCGCATTTACCATTTTGTTTTTGTTTTGGTCAACCTCAATTATTTTAAGAAAAGTTGTTTTTGGTTTTGCAGAACTTACAAAAACAAACTCTATTATTATTTTAGGAAGTGCTTTTGTAGGCGCCTTAGCCTTTACTTTCTCCGATAGTTTTTGGTACAATGCTGTTGAAGCCGAAGTGTATGCTATGGCAACATTCCTTATTGCATTGCTTTTTTGGCTTGGTTTACGTTGGGAAGAGGAAATGCATACTAATCGTGGAAACAAATGGTTATTGATTATTTCATTAGTAGTCGGATTATCTTTTGGTGTACACTTTATGGCATTACTAACAATTCCATCTATTGGATTCTTATATTATTTTAAAAATTATAAAAACATTACGATAAAAAGCTTCATTATTGCCAATATTGTAGTGGTAGCTGTTTTGCTTTTTATATTCAAATTATTGTTGCCTTGGACTATGACTTTCTTTGGTGCGACCGAAGTGTTTATGGTGAATAGTTTAGGATTGCCTTTCGATTCAGGAACCATTTTTGTTACATTGCTTCTTATTGCTTTGTTTTATTTTGGATTAAAATATACGCATCAAAAAGGAAAAGTGCTTTACAACACTTTAATTCTTTGTATTTTGTTTATTATGCTAGGATTTTCAACTTGGATGATGTTGCCTATTCGCGCTAATGCCAACACGCCTATTAACGAAAACAAACCCTCCGATGCGCGTGAAGTATTAGCCTACTATAATCGGGAGCAGTATGGCGTAAATCCTTTGTTCTATGGTCCACAATTTTCAGATGCCTATGCAGGATTAGATGAAGATAATCCTTATACAGACGAAAAACCAAATTACGAAAGAGATTATAAAAAAGGCGAATATGTTATTGTAAATAACTACAAAAACGCAGGACAAAATACCGATGACAACCACAAAGCTATTTTGCCACGTATGTGGAGTACCGATGGCGATCATCCTGTAAATTATATGAAATTTACCAAACCGCTCGAATTTAGAGTCAAAGCCGAATATGCCGACGAAAAAGAATTAACAGATATTGTTTCTGAATTTAGAGCTGCTTACAACGCAAAAAGACTAGAATTAGAAGATTACGAAAAATTCATCAAAGAATACGGAGATTACTTAGATATCGATAAACCTTCAACAGCAGACAACCTTTCGTTCATGGTAGAATACCAATTTGGCTATATGTACTGGAGGTATTTAATGTGGAATTTTACTGGAAGACAAAATGACAAGCAAGGAAAATATGACTTAGCCGATGGAAATTGGCTTAGCGGTATCAATTTTATTGATGAAATTAGATTGGGATCGCAAGAAAATTTACCAAGCGACATGAAAAACAACAAAGGTAGAAATATCTATTTCTTCTTACCGTTTATCATTGGTCTTATTGGGTTTTTCTTTCATGCCAAAAAAGATATAAAAAGCTTTTATGTTGTTCTAGCACTTTTCTTATTTACAGGTATAGCTCTGAAAATATACCTAAACGAACGCCCTTTCGAACCTCGCGAACGAGATTATGCGCTTGTTGGTTCTTTCTATGTTTTTGCCCTTTGGATAGGAATGGGTGTTTATGCTATTTTCGATTTCTTAAAAGCCTATTTACAACCCAAAATTGCAGGCCCTGTAGTTGTGGTAACTTGCTTGCTTGCAGCACCAATACTAATGGCTTCGCAAAACTGGGATGATCACGACAGATCAGGGAAATACACCGCAGTAGCTTCTGCTAGAGCCTATTTAGATTCGTGCGAAAAAAATGCCATTCTATTCACTATTGGCGATAATGACACTTTCCCGCTATGGTATTTACAAGAAATAGAAGAATACAGAACCGATGTTCGTATTGTAAACACCAGCTTATTGATGACCGATTGGTATATCGACCAAATGAAAGCAAAAGCCTATGATTCCGATCCTGTCCCAATTTCGTTTAGCCACAAAGATTATGTTGATGGAAAACGCGATTATTTAGTTTTTGACGAAAGAACGAAAGAACGACTTGATGTAAACGAATTTATGAATTTTGTTTCTAGCGATGATCCTCGAACATTATTAGAAATGAAAAACGGACAAAGTATTCAATTTTATCCAACCAATAAAATTAGAATTTCTGTGGACAAAAATGTTGTAATTGCAAATAAAGTTGTTAATCCTAAATACAATGATTCTATTGTTCCGTATATCGATGTCGATATAAAAGGAAGTGCGTTGTACAAAAATCGTTTGATGATGCTCGACATTGTTAGAAACAACAATTGGAAACGACCTATTTATTTCTCCCCAGGAGCTTTTGCCGACGACGATTATATCTGGATGAAAGATTTCTTGCAACTAGACGGAATGATTTATAAGTTAGTACCCATCAAAACGCCTTTACCTAAAGATGCTTACGGTTTTGATATGGGCAAAATAGATTCCGATGTAATGTATAACATTATGATGAAACTAGATTGGGGCAATGGCGAAAGCACGAAAATATACCACGATCCAGAAACTCGTAAAAACAGTATTTCGTACAGAACCAATTTAACCCGATTAATGAACCAATTAATTATGGAAGGTAAAAATGATAAAGCTAAAAAAATAATCGAATTAGCCTTAACCAAATTACCACTCGATTATTATGAGTTTTATAGCCTAGTCGATCCGTTTGCCGAAGGATATTATAAAATAGGCGAAAAGGAAAAAGCACGTCATTTACTGCAACAATTGATGGCAAAATACCAAGAAAATCTAAAATACTACAGCGGCATGAAATCTGCAGATCAAAACGATTTAGCTGTGGATATTATTACCGATATCGAAAGATACCGAGGTTTACTTCTTATTATGACCGACCATAAAGACACTACTTTTTATAACGAACAGAAAGTAATTTTTAATAGTTATAACAAACGTTTTGAGCGTTTTGGAAGAGATATGGAGTAGATTATTAGACTCCTTAGATTATTAGAAAAATGCAGTTGTTGTAAAAAATAACTGCATTTTTTTTGCAATCTGTTTTTTAAAATCGTATTATTGATTATGAACTTCTACTGGATAAAAACGCCACCAATCATCAAACGATTATTTAGTAATCAGGTTTGGGATATTCCCAATACCGAAAACAAAATTTATCTCACTTTTGATGATGGGCCAACTCCAGAAGTTACCGAATGGGTTTTGTCAATCTTAAAAAGAAACAACCTCAAAGCCACTTTTTTTTGCATTGGTAACAATATTGAAAAACACCCTGAAATTTTCAACACAATAATCACGGAAGGACATACTATAGGGAACCATACATTCAATCACAAAAAGGGTTGGAAAACCAAAACAGCAGATTATATAGAAAATGTTGAATTATGCAAATCCGCAATCTGTGAACTGCAATCTGTGAACTGCAATCTGTTCCGTCCGCCTTATGGCAAAATAAAGCCCTCGCAATCTAAGAATTTACGAAAATTAGGGTACAAAATAATCATGTGGGATGTTTTGAGTGCTGATTTTGACCCATCGGTATCCAAAGAAAAATGCTTAGAAAACGCAACTCTAAAAGTAACTTCTGGAAGTAGTATCGTTTTTCACGACAGTGTAAAAGCATTTCCAAATTTAGAATATGCGCTACCTAGAGCCATCCAAATCCTAAAAGAAAAAGGATTTGTATTTGATGTGATACAGTAATCTATATCTGTTCCTGAACTAAACTTATTATAGAATTCGCATCTAATTCTCCTGATTGTCTCCACATCATTTGGCCATCTTTATAAATCATAAGAGTAGGCAATCCTTTTATACGAAGTGCTTCGGCTAATTCTTGGTTTTTATCCACATCAATCTTAATCACTTTCGCTTTATCGCCAAGTGCAGCGGCCACATCCTTAATAACAGGATGCATCGATAATGAAGATTCGTTCCAGTCTGTATAAAAATCAATTAAAACAGGAACTTGAGCATTTATAAGTTCTCCAAATTTTGACATAGTATAATTTTATTAAACTTTGTTATACAAATATAGTGTTTTTAACACATTAAGCTACATTTTGTCCTTTTTTTAGTCGAATTACGGTTATTTCAGGCATAATTCCTACTCTTCCAGGATAGGCATGAAAGCCAAAACCCCGATTGACATAAATATATCTCCCCACATTTTCATACAAACCTGCCCACTGTTTGTACATATATTGCGCCAAACTCCATTTGAACCAACCTGGAATTTCTATCCCAAACTGCATTCCATGGGTATGTCCGCTCAAGGTAAGTTGAATGTTTTTTTCGTGATTTTTAACCACTTCTTCCCAATGACTTGGATCGTGACTCATCAAAATTTTGAAATCATCATTTGCTATTCCATTTGATGCTTTGTTGATGTCGCCAAATTCTCCAAACATTTTACCCCAGTTTTCTACACCAATTAGGGCAATTTCTTGATTGCCTTTTTTAATTTTTACATGCTCATTCAACAATAACTTGAAATCTATTTGTCGATGCAAATCTTTTATGGCAATGAAATTTTCCGCCTTTTCTTTCTCCGAATCCCAATCTAAATAAGCCCCATAATCGTGGTTTCCTAAAATAGAAAATTTTCCGAAATCAGGTTTTTCTAACCTTTTGAAAGTGTCAATCCAAGGGTGCATTTCATCTGCTTTGGCGTTTACGATATCGCCTGTAAATAATAAAATATCCGATTTTTGTTCGTTAATTAAATCGATAGCATAATTTATTTTTTCAGCATTATCAAAACTGCCGCTATGGACATCCGAAATATGAGTAATCGTAAAACCATCAAAAGCTTCGGGCAAGTCAGGAAAAAAGATATTTTGTTTGATAACTTTAAAATTGTATTTCCCAATCGTAATACCATAAATTAAGGATAAAAATGGAATTGCCGCCAATCCTAATCCTATTTGCGAGACGAATTTTCGACGCGACGGAAGAAAACTCTGAGTATTATTTTTGAAAATCAGATTGTAATTTCCTACTAAAACTCTATAAACATCCTCACCAATCATAACAATTGTAATAACCAACTTTGGAAGTAAAACCACTAAAAACAATCCTAAAGTAAACAAACTTTGTGGTGTTTGCCCTACTTTACGATCAAATTGAAAAATATTATATGTAACGTAAAGGACTACGAACGCACTAATAATAAGGTATGCTTGCAAAACCCATTTGGTTTTAATCACGGTTTTAAATGCCTGATAAGAATATAGTTCAACAAATAAAAATAAACCTATAAGAAGTAGAAATCTAACTAACATTTCAAAAAATTTTAAGCAAAATAACGAAGAAAGTAGTCAGAAATAATTATTGTTAATCAAATTTTAACTTAAATATAAAAAAGTAGTAGCTGAATGTTTATTTTTACAGTCAAATTTTTTGAATATGTCACAAAAACGCCTGTACCTGCTCGATGCCTACGCTTTAATCTTTCGGGGTTATTTCGCTTTTATAAAAAACCCAAGAATCAACTCCAAAGGTATGGACACCTCAGCCATTATGGGGTTTATGAATGCCTTGATGGATGTGATCAAACGTGAAAAACCCGATCACTTAGCCGTGGCTTTCGATAAAGGCGGAAGCACCTACCGCTACGAAATGTACCAAGAATACAAAGCGCATCGCGACGAAACGCCTGAAGCCATCAAAATTGCCGTTCCCTACATTCAAGAATTGCTAAAAGCCATGCACATTCCAATAATTGAAGTCGCTGGTTTTGAAGCAGATGACTTAATTGGCACCATCGCAAAACAAGCCGAAAAGGAAAACTACCAAGTTTTTATGGTGACTCCCGATAAGGATTTTGCCCAATTGGTTTCCGAAAACATCTTTATGTACAAGCCCGCCCGAATGGGTAACGGCATCGAAATTTGGGGAATTCCAGAAGTGCTGGCCCGATTTGAAATTGAAAGACCTGAACAAGTTATCGATTTCCTAGGAATGATGGGCGATGCAGCCGATAATATTCCTGGATTGCCTGGCGTGGGAGAGGTTACTGCCAAAAAATTATTGAAAGAATTTGGCAGCATGGAAAACCTTTTAGCCAACACCGACAAGCTCAAAGGCGCCATGAAGGAAAAAATTGAAGCCAACAAAGACAAAGGAATCCTATCTAAAAAATTGGCCACTATCCTACTCGATTGTCCCGTTACGTTCAATGAAAACGACTACGAATTATCAAAACCCGATGTCGAAAAAACAGATGCTTTGTTTCAAGAATTGGAATTCCGACAAATGAAAGCGCAATTTGATAAGTATTTTGGCACTGGAAAAGAATACGACGAAATAGACACGAATGGCAATGACAATGACAAAAATCAAATTCAAAAAAAACCTGCTGCAAAAAAAACCAATGAAGACCAATTCGATTTATTTGGTTTTTCAGACGAAGAAAGTGGCGAGGAAAAAATAAATTCACATTATGCAACATTAGAAAACACAGAACATTTTTACCAAAGTATTCAAGGTGATTTACCCGTTAAATTACTTCTGCAAAACTTAATGAATCAAACTTCAGTTTGTTTTGACACCGAAACTACTGGAATTGATGCTTTAAATGCCGAATTAGTAGGAATGTCTTTTTCTTACGAAAAAGGAAAAGCTTTTTACGTTCCGTTTCCCGAAAATCAAGACGAAGCACAAGTTTTGGTAGACAAATTCAAACCTTTTTTTGAAAGTGAAACCATCGAAAAAATTGGTCAAAACATCAAATATGATTTGAAAATCCTGTCCCATTATGGCGTTCAAATTAAAGGAAAGTTGTTCGACACAATGATTGCACATTATTTGATAAATCCAGATATGCGCCATAATATGGATGTTTTATCGGAAACCTATTTAAAATATTCACCAAAATCTATTGAAGATTTAATTGGTAAAAAAGGTAAAAATCAAAAATCGATGCGTGATGTTTCTTTGGAAGAAATCAAAGAATACGCTGCTGAAGATGCTGATGTAACGTTTCAATTAAAGCAAAATTTCAGTCCGATTTTAGACAAAGCCGAAACCAAAAAATTGTTTGACGAAATCGAAATTCCGTTAATTCCTGTTTTGGCAGCCATGGAATTAGAAGGAATTAATTTAGACGTTCCTTTTCTAAAAGAAATGTCAGTTGAAATGGCAAAAGAAAGTTCCCAATTAGAGCAAAAAATATATGAAACCGCTGGAGAGAAATTCAATTTGGCTTCGCCTAAACAACTCGGAGATGTTTTGTTCGACAAATTGAAAATTGGCGGAGCAAAACAAAAGAAAACCAAAACAGGGCAATATGCCACCGGTGAAGAAATTTTAAGCTATTTGTCCAACGATAATCCGATTGTAAAAGACATTCTCGAATGGCGCCAAATGGTAAAATTGCAAAGCACCTATATTGATGCCTTACCTAATCAGGTTGACAAAAAAACAGGTCGTGTTCATACTGATTATATGCAAACGGTTGCTGCCACAGGTCGTTTGAGTTCGAACAATCCAAATTTGCAAAATATACCAATTCGAACAGAAAGAGGTCGATTAATCCGAAAAGCATTCATAGCTCGTGACGTGAATTACACTTTACTTTCTGCCGATTATTCGCAAATAGAATTGCGAATTATTGCCGCTTTATCAGGCGAAGAAAATATGATAAAAGCGTTTCAAAATAATGAAGATATTCACCGAAGTACCGCAGCAAAAGTTTTCAATGTTCCGTTAGAAGAAGTGACCAAAGAACAACGTAGCAATGCCAAAACCGTAAATTTTGGGATTATTTATGGTGTTTCTGCTTTTGGACTTTCCAATCAAACATCGCTTTCAAGAAAAGAAAGTGCCGAGTTGATTGATGCTTATTATGCAACCTATCCAAAACTAAAATCATACATGAGTAATCAAGTCGATTTTGCTAGAGAAAATGGTTATGTGCAAACGATTTTAGGAAGACGTCGTTATTTAAAAGACATCAATTCTGCCAATATGATGGTAAAAAGTGGTGCCGAACGAAATGCCGTAAATGCACCCATTCAAGGGTCTGCCGCCGATATTATCAAAATTGCGATGATTAATATTCACAAAAAACTAACTTCTGAAAACTGGAAATCGAAAATGTTATTGCAAGTACATGACGAATTGGTTTTTGATGTTCACAACTCGGAATTAGAGAAAATAAAGCCAATGATTAAACACGAAATGGAAAATGCTTTTAAAATGGATGTTCCGTTAGATGTTGAAATCGGTGTGGGTAAAAATTGGTTGGAAGCGCATTAGGACGTTTGCAGATTTCAGATAGCAGTTTGCATAATTTTGTCATTAAGTAATTAATCAAATAAAAAATCATGAAAAAATCAATCTTATTAGTAGTATTTATATTCTCGCTGACACTTTCGGCACAACAAAAAACACGTTTCGATAAAATAGATAGTTTGCTGGTTCATCTAAACCAAAATAACAAATTTATGGGGCAAGTTTGTATTCGCGAAGCGGGAAATGTGGTTTTCGAAAAAGCATATGGTTTTGCTAATGTCGAAAATAATTCGAAAGCCAACAAAACCACCAAATACAAAATTGGGTCTATTACAAAAACATTTACTGCCGTTATGATTATGCAGTTAATTGAAGAGCGAAAGCTGAAACTCGACACTAAATTAGCCAAATTTTATCCTCAAATTCCAAATGCTGACAAAATCACGATTCATGATTTATTGCATCATCGGACAGGAATTTTAGACTTTATAAACGGTGATAAAACAGTAGATGTATATGCAAAAGTTTCTAAAGGGGAAATGATTGCAAAAATAGCAGGGTACGCTTCAGTTTTTGAACCCAATTCTAAATTTGAATACAGCAATTCTAACTACTATCTATTAGGTAGAATTCTAGAAGATGTTTCTAAAAAAGACTATACAACCAATCTTAATGAACGAATTATAAACAAACTTTCATTGCAAAACACATCGATTGCAACGAACGTAAATCCTAGTAAAAACGAAAGTTACTCCTATAATTTTCTTGATAAAAAATGGACTTTAATTAAAGAATGGGACATATCGCAAGCTTTTGGTGCTGGAGACATTGCATCAACTACTGGAGACTTAACTTTTTTCTTAGACGCTATTTTTAATGGTAAATTACTAAAGAAAACATCCGTCGATGAGATGACCAAACTAGAACAATCGTACGGAAAAGGATTGGTTACCTTTCCTTTTGGGGAAAGAAAATTCTTTGGACATACTGGAGGAATAGAAGGTTTCCGTTCGGTTGCCGGATATTATCCAGTCGAAAAAACAGGCGTTTCACTCATTGTAAATGGCGATAATTTCAATCGCAACGATATTATGATTGGGATTTTGAGTATTTATTACAAAATGCCGTATCAGTTTCCTAATTTAACTACGTTTGAAGTTTCTAAAGACAAATTAGAAAGTTATCAAGGCGTTTATGCATCGACACAATTACCTATAAAAATTACTATTAAGGCAGAAAAAGGAGAACTAACGGCTCAAGCTACAGGGCAAAATTCTTTTGCTCTAAACCCCATTAGCGAAACCGAGTTTGTGTTTGATCCCGCAGGAGTAAAACTTATTTTTGAGGCAAAAAATATGATTTTAAAACAAGGCGGCGGCCAATATACCTTTACAAAAGAGTAAGCTTGTCGCATCAATTATCTTGTAAGCTTCAATGTTTTTGAGGCTTACAAGATATTTACATTTTACGTGTCGAATCGCGTTGTCGTAATTCTGTTTTTACTACAACTGTTTTGTATTTGTATTCTTCTTCTTTATTTTCTAACCTTTCTATAAGCAATCGTGTAGCAGCTTCTCCAATTTCAGGTCCGTGTTGACTCACTGTCGATAAACTTGGGGTTAATCTTCGAGACCAAACGCCATCGGCAAAACCTATAATAGCTAATTCTTCTGGGATTTTTTTTAGCATTTTCAACCCCATTTTCATTGCCATAACAGCGGCATGCTCATCGAGCGCAAAAACGCCATCTATGTCGTGATTTTGTAAAATATCTTTTGCTTTACTATCGAAATCTTCTTGGTTTTCTGTCAGGATTACGATATCGGAATTGCTCGAAATGTTATTTTGGGACAACGCTTCAAAATAACCTTTAGCACGAAGTTTGCCTACGCTTAAGTTGTCAATAGAAGAAAACAATGCAATATTCTTACACCCTGTTTTTATTAAAAAAGTAGTGGCTTCAATGGCCGAATCATAGTCGTCAACAATGACTTTGTCGCATTTTACTTTTTCGGCAACCCTGTCAAACATCACAATTGGCGTTCCATCGTTTATAATATCGGTAAAATGATCAAACTGATTGGCTTTTTGAGATTCTTCAGAGATAGAAAGTATAAACCCATCAATAGTTCCGTTGCTCAACATTTGTAATGTTTGAATTTCTTTTTCAAGAGATTCATTAGAAATACAGGTTATAACATGGTATCCTTTTTCGTCGGCTACTTTTTCAATTCCTGAAAAAACTTTCGCAAAAAAAGAGTTCAAAATATTTGGAATAATAACCCCAATTGTTTTTGTGGATCGGTTTTTAAGATTCAGTGCCGTAATATTAGGCTTATAATTATTTAGTTTTGCAAACTCTTGAATTTTTATTTTTGTGGGTTCACTAATTTCTGGACTATCGTTCAAGGCCTTCGAAACTGTCGAAACAGAAACGCCGAGGTTTAATGCTATTTGTTTTAAAGTTGTTTTCGATTTCATCTTTACCTATATATTAGGTAAAAATAGTAAAATATTTCTTAATCTGGATTGCTTTTTCTTTAATAGAAAAAGAGCCCTACGTTTATTAGAATTTTAATCCATCACAATCCTTTTTATACATACTCATGATGCACAAATAGCATTTCTTTTTAGGGACTAAAAAACAAGCAGAAAAACCTTTTGTAACTCTCTGAAAAGCAATAGAAAAAGAATTTTCACTTTCCCATTTGTATTTAAAATAAATAATTGTACTTTTGCACTCCCTTTATTGGGAATGGAATGTTTAATTAAAATAATATTATGGACGCATTAAGCTACAAGACACAATCAGCAAGCAAAGCCACCGTTACAAAGGAGTGGATTGTTGTTGATGCTGATGGTCATAACTTAGGTCGTCTTGCATCAAAGGTCGCTATGATCCTTAGAGGTAAGTACAAGCCAAGTTACACACCACACGTGGACTGCGGAGATAACGTAATTGTTATCAACTCAGAAAAAATTAACCTTACAGGTAACAAAATGGACGAAAAAACGTATGTTCGTCACACAGGTTACCCAGGAGGACAAAGATTCTTGACTGCAAAAGTTTTGCAATCAAAAAACCCTGCTCTTTTAATAGAAAAAGCAGTAAAAGGAATGTTACCTAAAAACAAATTGGGAGCAGAACTTTTTAGAAATTTAAATGTTGTTGTAGGATCAGAGCACAAACAAGGCGCTCAAAAACCTA
>CAXYWC010000013.1:0-43510 GCA_964292845.1 uncultured Flavobacterium sp.
AGGGGTAACAAAATAACTTAAACTTGTATTTACTAGAAAATAGATACTATTTATTAAAAGTTCCTAAAAAGGACAATTCATTTTAAAAAATTTAAAAATAACAATTATGAAAAATTTCAAAACAATCAGCCTGCTTTTAGTTGTATTATTTGCAATTGGTTCACAACAGGTTAATGCTCAATCAGACAAAGGTTTTTATGCAAGTGTCAATTCAGGTTACAATTTAGGCACTGGAAATGTAAATTATTACCAAGCAATGTTATTAGGATTATATAATTCCAACGAAATTTCTGCTACCACAAATACAACAGAATTGGTTAAATCCAATCTAGGAAAAGGATTCAATATAGGAGCCAATTTTGGGTACATGTTTACTAAAAATATTGGATTCGAGTTGGGAGCAAATTATTTGGTGGGTGCGAAAATAAAATCAGCTCAAACTAGTTACACTGGTGATTATGCAAACAGCGAGGTTTCCGCTAAAATGATTCAAATAAAACCAACACTTGTTTTTAGAGCCGGTTATGACAAAATAAATCCGTATGCCAAAGTCGGAATGGTCATTGGCTCAGGGAAAATAATAAATACTCAAAATGATAAAAATGGAGTCGATTTTTCTACCCAAATATTAGAACTAGATGGAGGAACACCTATTGGCTTTCACGGAAGTATTGGAACACTTTACAAATTAAATAGCAAACTTGCTCTTTTTGGAGAATTAAATTTAGTAAGCTTAGAATATGCCCCCAAGAAAGGACAAATTACAACAGCAACAAAAAATGGTGTTGACCAACTACCAACAAAAGCAGTTGAAGACAAAGAAATTGAATTTATTGATAGTTTTGTCAGTACTGGTGCACCATCAAACCCAAATGAGCCATCAAAAACACCAAAATTACCTTTTTCCTTTAGTAGTATGGGATTAAATATAGGGATACAATATCAATTTAATTAAAACAACTTAAATAAATAATACTAAAAACAACAATCATGAAAAATTTTAAAACAATTTTGAACACATTGCTCGTAGCAATAACCGTTTTTTCATTAGCATTTACCATTTCGTGTACCAAAGACGACGTGCCGGTTTTAATTCCACCACCAATTCCAGATCCAACATCAGTAACCGATATAGATGGGAATGTATATCCTGTACTACGAATATGTGGTAAACTTTGGATGACTGCAAATCTAAAAACAACAAAATACAACGATGGTACTGTTATCCCAACTGGATTAAGTGATGCCGCTTGGGGAGCTGCAACAACGGGCGCTTGTGCAACATATAGTGATTTAGCAGCCAATACTACTACATATGGGAAACTATACAACTGGTACGCAGCACACGACAACAGATTAGCTCCTGCAGGTTGGCATGTAGCCACAGAAGCAGAATGGATTGCGTTAATTGAGTGTTTAGGTGGTTCTAGTGTGGCAGGAGGTAAAATGAAATCGACTTCCTCATTATGGGCGTCTCCTAATACGGGAGCTAGTAATAGCAGTGGTTTTAATGGTTTACCTGGAGGTTATAAGGGAACAAGCGGGGGTTATGTTCTACTGGGTAATTCAGCTTACTTTTGGGGTTCAAATGAGAGAAATGCAACACAAGGAGAGTACATTTCATTAGATGATGATTTTGCATCAACTGCCGCTAATGGCGCTACCAAAACTTTTGGTTATTCTGTACGTTGCATTCAAAATTAAGATAAGCATATATATCCTGATATTTTTTGCAAATAAAAAATATCAGGATACTTTAATAACATTAAAAATATAAAATAAACACACATGACAACATTGAAAAACATATTTACCATTTTGATTATCACATTCCTATCTGTTTCTTGTTCCCACAGTGATGATCCTATTCCTCTTCCAGCACCTATAGCTATTATTCCAGGAAGCAATCAGCCGTACAAGATGGTCACTTCTGGGAATTATCATTCACTTGCCATAAAAACCGATGGCACATTGTGGTCTTGGGGATCTAATGGATCAGGACAGTTAGGATATGCAACAGCAACAACTAGTGGTGTGAAATCGCCTACTCCAGTGGGAATTAGCACTTGGACAACCATTGCATCAGGCAGTCTTTTTAATTTAGGTGTCAAAACCAACGGAACACTTTGGGGCTGGGGTAGCAATGATTTTGGGCAATTGGGCGATGCAGTAGTTGGTAATAAAACAACTCCAACCCAAATAGGTACAGGTACTACTTGGAGAACTATTGCAGCAGGACAATACCACACACTGGCTATAAAAACAGACGGAACGCTTTGGGTGTGCGGTATAAATAGTTTGTATGAATTAGGCGATGGCACAACAACTAACAGAACTTCGTTAACACAAATTGGAACAGGAACTAATTGGAAAGAAATTGCTGCTGGAAACACCTTTAGTTTAGCCATAAAAACGGATGGTACTTTATGGAAATGGGGGACTTTACAAGGTATCACGACGGTACCAACTCAAATTGGAACGGCAACTAACTGGAAATACATCTCCGCTGGAGACAATCAAGCTTTAGCTATAAAAACAGACAATACGCTATGGGTATGGGGAAACAATTCTAGCGGACAATTAGGTGATGGAACCACAGTTGCAAAAGTGAATCCAGTACAACTAGGCACAGCCACTTGGAAAACCGCTTCTAGTGGAAAGAAAACCACTCTTGCAATAAAAGCCGATGGCACTTTATGGACTTGGGGTAACAATGATCATGGACAGCTAGGTGATGGTACTCTTGTAGATGCATTAACGCCACATCAAGTAGGCACAGAAACGACTTGGAATACGGTATATACCACTTTGCAACATTCGTTAGGAACCAAAACTGATACTTCTTTATGGGGTTGGGGGAACAACGCTAATAGTCAATTAGGCGATGGGACAGCAACGACTTCGAATGTCCCTAAAAGAATTTAATTTTTTAATAAAATAAGAGGAATGAGTTAATTATTGATAAATTTTGTTGGTTATTTGTAAGGTCTAACAACTTCTTGTTAGACCTTTTTTTTACTAAATATCCTTAATAAAATCTTCATATTCGAGATAAAAACGCTCTAGTTTATCCATTTTTTCATTAAAAAAATCGAATATTTCATCCCAATACGCTCTATTACTGACACTCACTTGGAGTTTTTCGACCCAAATACGGCTGATGGTTTTTTCGCTTTCAAGCGTGTATTTATTTTCAAAGACCAAATCTTTAATATACTCTTCTTCCAGAATTGTTTTGAGTGATTCTAGCTTTTCAAAATAAGATTTGCGTTTTTCAGCATCACGCATTTCGATGTCAATGAGAACTTGGGCTTTTTTGTTATCGACATAAAATTTAAAAGAAAAATCTTTAATTTTTGTATCATACAAAATCCATTTTCTTGGATATTTTTCTGCAAATGCAATCCAGAATTCTCGTTTTAATCGTTGGGTTTCTTCTTTGGTATACATACTATATTATAATGTCAAAATTTGGAACTTCAAAAATTTAAGCTATCTTTATACATCTATTGATTCTTAATCAGTAGATTAACTTCTTTTTTAAAAATTACGAAATGGATTTTTCAGATTTTTTAAAACATGTGCCAAAAATAGCAAAAGAATCGCTACCAGCGACTATTGCGCATGCAAAAATGATTCCACCCGAAAGGATAGAGTTGTTAGAAAATCAAGATTTTTCTCAAATAATCCCTAAAAAAGCGGCTGTTTTGATGCTTTTATATCCAAAAGAAACGACCACACATTTAGCATTAATTGTTCGAAATTCGTATCCAGGCATACATTCATCACAAATTGCTTTTCCTGGCGGCAAAGTGGAAGAAATCGATTTATCACTGTCGCAAACTGCTTTACGAGAAACCCATGAAGAAATAGGGGTTTGTCCCAGTAAAGTCAATGTAATTCGCCCTTTTACCGAAGTATATATTCCAGTAAGTAATTATTTAGTATCGCCCTTTTTAGGCTATTCAGAAGAGGAACTTTTGTTTCTTTTAAGCCCAGATGAGGTAGCCGATATTATCGAATTTCCATTGTCTGAGTTTCTTGACGAAAAAATAGTGGTACAGGTCGATATGTCAACTTCCTATGCTTCAAACATTCAAGTTCCTGCTTTTCAGATAAATGAACATTTAGTTTGGGGAGCAACTGCTATGATGCTCAGTGAGTTGAAAGAAATTCTAAAAAAAGTCCTATAACTTAATAGTTTTTGTAAATTTGTAGTTCACTATTTTTATAAAATTATGGGATTATTGAAGAGAAATCCTTTTGGACATATACTTTTTTTGAAAAAATGGCTCATCAGAATTTTTGCAGCCATTACACACAAGCGTTACCGAGGTTTTAATGAATTACAAATAGAAGGTTCTGAAATCATTAAAAACTTACCTGATACAAACGTACTTTTTATATCGAATCATCAGACCTATTTTGCTGATGTTGTGGCTATGTTTCATGTTTTCAACGCTAGTTTAAGCGGTCGTGAAGACAATATTAAAAACTTAGGATACATTTGGCAACCTAAATTAAATATTTATTATGTTGCTGCAAAAGAAACCATGCAATCGGGTTTATTACCTAGAATTTTGGCTTATGTTGGGGCTATTTCGGTTGAAAGAACTTGGCGTGCTGGCGGGAAAGACGTAAGCGATGCCGAAAAAAAAGAAGTAAATCCTAACGATACTGAAAACATTAAAATTGCTTTGGCAGATGGGTGGGTGATCACATTTCCACAAGGAACAACAAAATCATTTAAACCCGTTCGCAAAGGAACAGCTCATATTATAAAAGAACACAGACCCATAGTAGTTCCTATTGTTATCGATGGTTTTAGACGTTCTTTTGACAAAAAAGGACTACGCATGAAAAAGAAAGGAATCTTACAAACCTTTACCATTAAAGAGCCTCTTGATATTGATTATGACAATGATACCATCGAAGAAATTGTAGAAAAAGTAGAATATGCTATAGAGCAACATCCTTCATTTCTAAAAGTAATTCCAGCTGAAATAATTGAGGAGCAAAAAGAATTGGACAAAATGCGTAAGTGGGAATATTAAATTTTTTTAAAGGTCAATTTTCTTTAACTCTTCAAAATTCTTTTTTAGCTTTTTTAGTAAAAAGCCGTACAAGAGTTTATAAACAAACCAAAATCCTGTGGTAAGTATTCCTGTAATAATTAGAATGGCTAGAAAAGTTAGAATATAAACACTTGGAGAAATTTCGGCAATTTTACCGCTATTTTCCAAGGATACTTTATCTACACTTACTTTTAGTACATAAGAGAAAAAAAGGATGAACCCAACAGCAAAAGCAACCAGATTGAATGCAATATAATTTTGAACGGTCTTCCGAGTTTTCAAAATAGAATTCATCAATAACTTTGTATTATCTGTTGTAGATACTTTCTTATACATTCGATAAAATTGTATTATAAAATAAGCAACCACAATATATAATAGTGTTACAAAAATTTCATAATAGGTATAAATTCCTATATTTTTTAGAAATTGTGTATTTTCCTCATCAAACTTCGTAAATGACAAAATAATGCCTAAAACAATTCCCGATCCCAATTCTAACATGCTAATAATAAAAATCCATTTTACAGTCGAAGACGAATTTTTATGCAACATAGCATAAATTTCCTGTTCCGAAACTTTCGGATAATTACGATTAGTATTCCAATCTTTTTTTAATAAATCCAACACTTCCATATTCCCTTTCCTTACGGATTAATAATTTTCTTCAATTTAGTCTTAATTCGATTCATTTTCACCCTTGCATTTACCTCGCTAATTCCTAATGTTTCCGAAATCTCTGTATAATCTTTATCTTCTAGATACATAAAAACCAAAGCTTTTTCAATATCATTCAATTGTTGAACCGCTTGATACAAAAGCTTCAAATGCTCCTCCTCTTCGTAATTATATTCTTCTTGTAGTACAAAATGCTTGCCAGTTTCAAACTCAATAGTATGCACCGCTTTAGTACTTTTTCGATACAAAGTAATCGCCGTATTTAGTGCCACTCTGTATGCCCAAGTAGAGAACTTGCTATCACCCCGAAACTTGGGGAAAGCCTTCCATAACTGAATTGTGATTTCTTGAAACAAATCATTGTGCTCGTCTTGACTTTGAGTATAAAGCCGACAAATCTTATGAATAATATTCTGATTTTCTTTTAGTTGCCCTACAAATGACTGCTCCAATGCATTACTCATATCGAGTTAGTAGTATTTTGTTCGATTATGTTACAAAGTAAACCAATAAAAATGAGGAGCACAACATTCCGTTCTTTTTCAAGTATCGTCCCACTTTTCATTGCAATCCTCACGAAAATTTCGGGATTTCCACTGCAATCGGGACTATAAATTAGCATTCAAATTCTATTCAGTTTTCAAAAAACAAAACTTATATTTCCTTATATGGTTTAAACTAAACTCTTTGTACCTTTACACCTCAGAACCTTAGCGCCTTAATAAAGAATGAATATTCCACAATCAACCTTATCTCGCATCGTCATTATAGGTGGCGGATTTGCAGGTATATCATTAGCAAAAAAACTAAGAAACAAAAACGTTCAAGTGGTATTGTTAGACAAACACAATTACCATACGTTTCAACCCTTATTATATCAAGTGGCTACTGGCGGTTTAGAAGCTGGATCTATTGCTTATCCCATTCGTAAAGTCATTCAGGAATACAACGATTTTTATTTTCGCTTAACTTCTGTCAAAGAAATAGATACCAAAAACCAAAAAGTAATTTCCGAAATTGGCGAATTGCATTACGATTATCTCGTGATTGCAACGGGTTCAAAAACAAATTATTTTGGCAACAAAGAAATCGAACGCAACTCGATGGCAATGAAAACCATTCCGCAATCGCTCAACATTCGAAGTTTGATTCTCGAAAACTTTGAACAAGCCGTTCTTACCAAAGATGTTACCGACAAAAATAGTTTGATCAATTTTGTATTGGTTGGTGCAGGACCAACAGGCGTAGAACTTGCTGGTGCATTGGCCGAAATGAAAAAAGCCATACTTCAAAAAGATTACCCAGATCTCGATGTTTCAAAAATGGAAATCAATCTAGTACAAAGTGGCGATAGAATCCTCAACACGATGAGCGAAAAATCCTCAAAAGCGGCCGAAGAATTCCTACTAAGTTTGGGTGTCAAAATCTGGAAGAATGTTCGAGTAACCAACTACGATGGTCGTACTATTACTACTAATTCTGATCTAACTTTCGAAACCGCGACCGTTATTTGGACGGCTGGAGTACAAGGAGCTGCAATTGCTGGATTAGATGCAAAATCGCTTGTTGAAAGAGTCGAACGCATTCGAGTAAACACATACAATCAAGTTGCAGGTTATACTAATATTTTTGCCATTGGAGATATTGCTTCTATGGAAACTGATAAATATCCGCAAGGGCATCCAATGATGGCGCAACCTGCACTACAACAAGGCGATTTATTAGGAGAAAACATCATAAAATTTATTCATAATAAAACGATGAAACCTTTCGAATACAATGACAAAGGTTCTATGGCAACCATTGGTCGTAATAAAGCGGTGGTCGATTTGCCAAAATACCATTTCAGTGGAGTTTTTGCTTGGTTTGTCTGGATGTTTGTGCATTTGTTTTCGCTTATTGGTTTCAAAAATAAAGCGGTTGTTTTCCTGAACTGGGTGTATAACTACATCCGTTTTGATCGTGAAGGCCGATTAATTATTCGTCCGTACAAAAAGAAAAGTTTTGTTACTTTTACTAGTGATGAGATATAAAAAAAGAGCTTGAAATTTTATTCAAGCTCTTTTTTTATTGTTGAGAATCATTAAAAACAAAAATTAATGACTTACACTTTCTACATCTTTAGGATTGTGTTTGTGCTTAAAGAAAATGGCAAATAAAATCGCAACTACTAGAGCATAACCTGCAAAAGCTAACCAAATGTTATGCCAGTCTCTTTGTCCATTTATTGTAAAATATTTATCAATTACAAATCCGCTAATTATTCCGCCAAAGAAAGCTCCAAAACCATTCGACATCATCATAAACAACCCTTGTGCAGAAGAACGCATTTTAGAATCGGTTGTGGTTTCTACAAATAGAGAACCTGAAATATTAAAGAAATCAAATGCCATTCCGTACACAACACAAGACAAAATAATCATCCATAATCCATCTGTTGGGTTTCCGTAGGCAAATAATCCAAAACGCAATACCCAAGCCAACATACTAATTAACATCACTTGTTTGATACCAAAACGTTTCAAGAAAAATGGAATTGCCAAGATAAATAAAGTTTCCGAAATTTGAGAAATTGACATAATTATGGTTGAATATTTAACAACAAAGGAATCGGCATATTCTGGAACGTTTGCAAATTCTGATAAATAAGTATCTCCATACATATTGGTTAATTGTAATGCACCTCCTAAAAACATGGAGAAAATAAAGAACAAGGCCATTTTATAAGTTCCAAATAATTTGAATGCATCTAATCCTAATTTTTTTAGAAACGAATCACTTTCAGCAATAAGTTTTTGTGGTGGACATTTAGGCAATGTAAAAGAGTAAATTCCTAGAATCATAGCAGCAAAAGCTGAAATATAAAACATATTGACAGAAGCTTTATTTCCTGATAAATTGGTTAGCCACATGGCGGCAATAAAACCAATGGTTCCCCAAACGCGAATAGGAGGAAAGACCTTAACCACATCAAAATTATTATTTTTGAGAATATTGTATGCTACCGAGTTGGATAATGAAATGGTGGGCATATAACACATCATGGCAGCAAAAATAACCCAATAAAACTGTGTAGGATTATCAACTTGTGGTAAGTAAGCAATGGCTAATCCACCTAGGATGTGTAAAATTCCATATAATTTTTCGGCATTAATCCATTTGTCAGCAATAATTCCAGTCAATGCAGGCATTAGTATAGACGAAAGCCCTAAAGTTGAAAAGATAGCGCCAAATTCTGCACCGCTCCATTGTTTTGTTGCAAACCAGTAATTTCCAACAGTAATTAACCAAGCTCCCCAGACAAAAAATTGGAGAAAACTCATGATTGTTAATCTATTTTTTACGTTCATTGTTTTGTTTATTAAAAATAGTAATGAAACGTAAAACTAACAATAAAAATGACTTTACAATAAATTTACAACTATTTTTTTTCTAAATAGTAGCAATCAAATCAAGAACAGCTTGAAATTGCTCTTCTCTCGACAAATGTGAATTGTCTATTTCGATAGCATTATCCGCTTTTACGAGTGGAGAATCCTCACGATGGGTGTCGATGAAATCTCTTTCTTGCACATTTTTTAGAACCTCCTCAAAAGAAATAGTTTCGCCTTTTGATACCATTTCATCAAAACGGCGTTGGGCACGGGTTTGTGCGCTGGCAGTCATGAATATTTTGAGTTCGGCATCAGGAAAAACAACAGTACCTATATCGCGACCGTCCATGACAATACCTTTGTTTTTACCCATTTCTTGTTGTTGCTCGACTAGTTTGGCACGTACTTGGGATACTTCGGCTACTTTGCTTACAAAATTGGATACTTCGATAGTACGAATTTCGTTTTCAATATTTTTGTCGTTAAGATACATTTCGGCAAAACCTAATGCTGGATTAAACTGAAAGGTGAGCTTTATTTTAGGCAAATCGTTGATTAATCCTTGCTTATTGAATTCGCTATGATTGATGTAATTGTTTTGCATGGCATAATAGGTTACCGCACGATACATAGCGCCAGTATCGACATAGATATAACCTAAATGTTGAGCTAATTGCTTGGCTAAAGTACTTTTTCCTGTTGATGAAAATCCGTCGATGGCAAGGGTTATTTTTTTCAATTTTTGTGATGTTTAATAGAAGTTGTAAAGTTTGTATTTAGCCCTGATGGAAGCGAAAATCCTTGCCTTTTTTGGCAAGATTGTAGTGTACAGCAGGAATACTACTTCCTAATTACTTTGTAGTTTCTGCTTCTAATACAAAAATTATTTTTCGTTGTTATATAAATTGATAGTTAGTCCAAATAGGCTTGTATTTGCCGCTAATGTGTAGCGTGAGTAGGAATAATCGAATCGGAATTTTCTAAATCGCAATCCAAATCCTGCGGATATTCCTGAAAAGGTTCGTTGTTCTAGGATTTTGAGCTCGGCAGCACGACGGAAATTATAACTTAATCGTATGCTGAATGCTTTTTTGGGGAAAATTTCGGCACCAAAAATAACGTGGCGTAATGTATTGGCAAAAAATCCTACTTTTTCTTCAATGGGTTCTCCGTCTATTGTTTGTTTGCTTCGGGCTGGATTTGAAAAGGAAACGTTCCAATGTTGTAGGTTTTCTAATGTGAGGTGCCAGCGAATGGGTACTCTTTCTAGTTCTTGCGATATTGCGGCTATTACTTCGAAGGGTAATTTTTCTTTTGTACCGTCGTAGGTTTTTATTTGTGTTCCAAAATTTCTAACAACGATAGCGTAGTTGATGTCGTTTTTGTCATCAACATATAGTGCTGCTAAATCAGCTGCTACACCAAAAGAGTTGTAACTTTCTAGGCTTGAAGAAATAAATTTGGCATTGGCTCCGAGGTATAATTTGGTCCACGGAACATTATAGGCATATCCTAACGATAAGGCTATTTCGCTTCCTGTAAAGGATCCTGTAGATGCTCCAAATTCGTCTCGACCATCAAATTTGCCATAGTTTACGTAGGTAATTCCTCCGTGTAAGGTTTGTATGTGTCTGTCGTATGTGTAGGCAAATGCTCCTGTTCCGTAGGTTACATCGCCAAAATAATTTCCGTAGTTTAAGGCCATTCGTCCATCCATTTTGTCATTTATACTGGCTGGATTTAGCAAAGGCTGGTTTACATCATAATCATAATTGGTAATTGTTTTTCCTCCTAAAGCGGCTTGGCGTGGCGACGATATTAGGTTTAAAAACTGATACACTCCTTGACCTCCTATTTGAGCATAAGTCGAAGTATAGAAGCTAAATAGCAGAATAATGATACCTTTTTTTTGCATTTATTTTTGGCGTTTTTAAACTATATAACGCAGAAGCGAAGATATTATTTTTTTATTTATTTTAGTTGAAAGTTATAAAGTTTTAATGTCTTATTTTTCGGCTTCTTATACTTTATACACAGAAAGTCTTTTGGTTTTTAAATGGTTACTACTATTGTTACAGTATTTTAGCATTTTTAACTTTGTCTTTTGTAATGGCAATGGCAAGAACTTCGCTCATTTCTTTTACATAATGAAAGGTTAAACCTGTTAGGTATTCTGGTTTTATTTCGTCAATATCATTTTTGTTTTCTTGGCATAAAATGATTTCTTTGATATTGGCTCGTTTTGCGGCTAATATTTTTTCTTTGATTCCGCCTACTGGCAATACTTTTCCACGCAAAGTAATTTCGCCTGTCATGGCCAAACTCTTCTTGATTTTTTTCTGAGTAAAAACGGATACTAATGATGTTAACATGGCAATACCTGCACTTGGCCCGTCTTTTGGGGTAGCACCTTCGGGAACGTGTAAGTGAATGTTGTTTTTACCTAACATTTCAGGGTTTAATCCTAATAATTCGGCATTGGCTTTTATGTATTCTAAAGCAATGGTTGCTGATTCTTTCATTACAGTTCCTAAATTTCCAGTAATGGTCATGGTTCCTTTTCCCGGAGAAATTAAAGATTCTATAAATAAAATATCACCTCCAACAGATGTCCAAGCCAGTCCTGTAACCACACCAGCTACATCATTGTTTTCGGATTTGTCTCTTTCTAATCTAGGAGCTCCTAGAATCTTGACAATATCTTCATCGGTAATTTTTATGTTATATTCTTCTTCCATAGCCACACATTTGGCAGCATTTCGGATAACTTGAGCCATTTTATTTTCGAGTCCTCTCACGCCCGATTCGCGTGTGTATCCTTCTACAATTTTTTCTAATTGTTTTTTACCAATTACTAAATGTTTGGATGTTAACCCATGAGCAGCTAGTTGTTTCGGAAGCAAATGTTGTTTTGCAATTTCTACTTTTTCTTCAATAGTGTAACCTGACATTTTGATAATCTCCATTCGGTCTTTCAGCGCAGGTTGAATGGTTGCCATATTGTTTGACGTGGCAATAAACATTACTTTAGACAAGTCGTATCCCATTTCTAGGAAATTATCATAAAATTCGCCGTTTTGCTCTGGATCTAAAACTTCCAATAGAGCTGATGACGGATCCCCTTGATGGCTATTGGATAATTTATCTATTTCGTCTAAAACAAAAACGGGGTTGGATGTTCCTGCTTTTTTCAAACTTTGTAAAATTCTTCCTGGCATGGCGCCAATATAGGTTTTACGATGGCCTCTAATTTCAGCTTCATCTCGTAAACCTCCTAACGAAACACGTACATATTCTCTTCCTAGTGCCTCGGCAATGGATTTTCCGATAGAGGTTTTTCCGACTCCTGGAGGACCTGTCAGACATAGAATGGGCGATTTCATATCGTTTCTTAATTTAAGAACTGCGAGATGCTCTATCATTCTTTTTTTGACATCTTCCAGTCCAAAATGGTCTCTGTCTAGTATTTTTTGTGCACGTTTTAAATCGAATTTATCTTTTGAATAATGTCCCCATGGCAAATCGAGAAACAATTCTAAATAATTTCTTTGGATTCCAAAATCAGGCGATTGCGGGTTAGAGCGTTGCATTTTGGATAATTCTTTATCAAAATGCTTTTGCGTTTTTTCGTCCCAAATTTTTGTTTTCGATTTGGCACGCATTTCTTCTATTTCTTCTTCTTGCGAAACGCCACCCAATTCTTCTTGAATGGTTTTCATTTGCTGATGCAAGAAATATTCCCGTTGCTGTTGGTCTAAATCAAAACGTACTTTCGATTGTATATCGTTTTTAAGTTCCAGTTTTTGAAACTCTAAATTCATATATTTTAAGGTAGCTAACGCTCTTTCTTTTAGATTGTTTATTTCTAATAGATTTTGTTTTTCGGTAACAGGAAGGTTCATGTTTGACGAAACAAAATTGACTAAAAAGGAGTTGCTATCGATGTTTCTTATTGCAAATGTAGCTTCGGTAGGAATGTTCGGACTTTCGGTAATAATTTGAATAGCCAATTCTCGAACCGATTCGATAATGGCCGAAAACTCTTCATCTTTTTTCGCAGGACGTTCTTCAATGACTTCTTTAATAGAGGCTTTCAAATAAGGCTCTGTCGAAGTTACTTTGTCAATTTCGAAACGTTTTTTTCCTTGTAAAATTACGGTTACGTTTCCGTCGGGCATTTTTAATACTCGAAGAATTCGGGCAACTGTTCCTACTTTATTAATATCGTTTTCAGTAGGGTTTTCGTCTGCTTCGTTTTTTTGCGATACCACTCCAATAATTTTATCGGAAGCATTGGCATCGTTAATTAATTTAATCGATTTGTCTCTTCCTGCGGTAATAGGAATAACAACACCTGGAAAAAGTACGGTGTTGCGAAGCGGCAGAATAAGTAATTCTGACGGTAATTCTTCGTTATTCATTTCCTCTTCGTCTTCGGGTGTGAGTAATGGAATTAAATCGGCTTCGGAATCAAATTCTTGTAGTGACAAATTGTCAATGGTGATTATTTTTTGTTGAGACATATTGTATTTAGGTCATTTTGTCATTAAACAGTAATTGTTTGAAGTGTAAAAATACTATATTCAAACAATTATTTACTTGAAAATCAGAAAATAAGATGCTTTTTTTGTCCTATTTCATTGTAAGTAGGTCAAGGATTGTGCCATAAAAAAATCCCGCCTAGAAATAATCAAGGCAGGATTTATATTTTAAAAAGGATTAAAAACTAATTTAATTTAAGATATAGGACACTAAATCTTGATTGTATGTTGATGTTCCTGATGAAGTTTCAATTCTTATAGGGCCGACATTTTTTGCAAACCAATAGTACGAAATAGAAGAGGTTGTTTGCCCTGAAAAAGTAGCGTTTTGCACCATTCTTAATTTAATCACATCATTAAAAACCTGACCATTTACTGTTAGTGAAGAACCTTTTTCTAAAATAGTCGAAACAATATTAAAATTAGTAGTTACCACTGGATAAGCAGGGTCAGTATAGGTAGTTGTTTGTACATAATCGGTAGTCCAAGAATCTCCAACAGGTACGTAATCTTTTAAGAGTATTCTTTCTGTTCCTGTAGATGTAGAACCAGGTATAGCTCCTTGTGCTGCTATTACAACATCTTCACTTTTTAGGTAATAGTCTCCGTTTAGTTTTCTTAATCGTGTTATTTGACTAACGGCTCCGCTAGCTTGTGCTCCAAAAGTATAATAATTATTTGCTCCAACAAGATCATAAGAAACCATTTTTAGAGGTGCTTGATTTACCCCATTTAGGCTAAAAACCCATTGGTTATTGATTGCGGAAGGCCAATAATTTCCAGTAGAAGGATCGGGTGGCAGATTATTTGGATTGTTTGGATTAGGGATTGGTCCAGTATAGGGTTCCACTGTACAAGAAGTGAAAAGTGCTGCTGTAAATAAGAATAAGAAAGCTGCAATGTTTTTTATTTTATTCATGTTGTAGGTATTTGTTTACTGTTTTTTTATCAAAAGTAACTTTTTTATTTGAAAAAACATTATTGTACCGTATAAGTTTTTGTGTCTATTTCTCCTAAGCTAAAATAGCCCAACGGATAATTGTCTAAATTGGATTGGTTTATAATGTTTCCTCTAAGAGTTGCTGGAGGTGTCGAAAAAGGATTTGAGCCGTTTGTGTCGGCAATACTTAACAATTTTGACATATAGTTGCTATACCGTTCGGTAATTCCTTGTAGTGATAAATTGAGGATATTTCCTGCTTCTAAATCTTTGTAACCATAAAATCCAAACATTTGGTTGCCTTGAAAAAACTCATCCGAATTGACACCAAATTCAGGAGCTATTTTTGTACTATTTTTTACTCCTATTAAATAAAAATTATCTTCTAATCCATTATCTTGGTAGTAAAATTTTACTTGAATTTGGTCTTCACCAAAACCAGGAACCAATACTTGATTTACATAGTCTATGTTTGGGGTGTTTACTAATTTGTCTGAGGCTTTGTAGATTTGTCCGTTTGAAATGACCGTTAGTGTATACGTTTCGTTGATAACAGGTACAAAATTGTTACAAAGATATTCTCCCGTATTGGGTGTTTCGATAAAATTGAAAACAGTATTTGCACTATTTGTAATGTAAACAGTTGCTCCAGAAACTACGGGTATTATATTGGTATAATAGCTTGTAGTTGTGGTGAGTTTTATTTTTTGCTCATTGCCTATGGTTCCTTTCTGCCATTTTATAACCGCATCTATAACTAGTTTGGGTTGGGCAGTTTCTAATGGAATAGCTACTTTATCTTCGCAACTCATTGCAAAAAGAGTAACTGTCAATAGTGCTAAATAATACGTTATTTTTTTCATTTTTTTAGAATTTAAAATTATAAGAAACAGAAGGTACAATTCCAAAAATAGATAGTTTAATTGCTTCATTGCTTCCCGTATCCTGATTTTGGCGAAAGCTTATAGAAGCTGCATTTTTTCGTCCGTAAATGTTATAAATACTGAAAACCCATTCGCCTTGGCGTCCTTTCTTTTTATCGGGTTTCGGGATATAAGTTGCCGAAAAATCAAGGTGATGATAGGTTGGAAGGCTATTTTCATTTCGTAATCCGTAGCTAGGAATAGTAACGCCTTGATACACGTATTGCCCATTAGGATAGGTAACGGGTTGTCCTGTTTGTAGTGTGAAATTAGCTCCCAAAGTCCATTTTTTATTCAAATTATACGTGCTTGTAACGGCAAGATTATGCAATTTATCGTAAGCCGAACGGTACCAATCGCCATTGTTTATTCCTACTTCGTTTGGCGTTCTTCCAGGTGTTTTTTGTTGCGATTTTGAAATCGTATACGCAATCCAACCATTTAATTTTCCTGTGTTTTTGCGTACTAAAAGTTCTAATCCGTACGATCGCATTTCTCCGTTCAGGATTACTTGTTCGATGGCTTCATTTGCAATAAGATCGGCTCCATCGATATAATCCATTCTATTTTTAATTTTTTTGTAATAACTTTCCACTTCGATAGAATACTTTCCATCGGCAAGATTACTGAAATAGCCCACTGCTACTTGATCTGCAAATTGGGGTTTTATGTAGCGGTCGCTTGGTGTCCAAACATCTAGCGGAGTAGGAGATGAGGTATTGGATACCAACTGTAAATATTGCACCATTCGGTTATAGCTGGCTTTTACAGACTGGTTTGTGTTGAATTCGTACGCCACTGAAAGGCGGGGTTCAAAATTATTGAAATTGGCCATGGTTTTATTTCGTCCAAAATATTCGGTGCCAATTGGTTTTGCTTTTTCATAAATTTTTAAATCAGCATCGTAGCTAACGGGTTGGTCATTTGTATAAAGATTGACGGTTGAATTTCCTAATCGATAAAAAAGACTATAGCGCAAACCATAATTTACGGCTAATTTGTCGGTTAGTTTTTGCTCGGCATCTATATACAAAGCGGGTTCTAACGCATATTTTTTATCCAATTGTTTAAAATTGATGCCCGAAGTTGCATTTATAGGCTCTATTGTTCCTGGATTAAAATTGTAATAAATAGCATTGGCACCATAACTCAATTTTAGTTTGTCCGATGCGTAATATTTGAAATCGTATTTAAGATTGTAATTCTTTATGCCTGAATTCCAGTTAAATCCTACAAAATCTAATTGTAATCCGTAGTAATAATCGCTATAAATCATCGATAAATTGGAGAATACTTTATCCGAATACAAATGATTCCAACGCAGGTTTAAGGTTGAGTTTCCGTAGGTGTTTGTAAAACTTTGGTTTAACGAAAAAATATCTCGCCCGAAATACCCCGAAACATAGACATTGTTGTTTTTATTTAGCTTGTAATTTAGTTTGGTGTTTAAATCATAAAAATAGGCCACATTTTTATTGTCAGTTAGTTTCAGAAATAAATGCGCATACGAAGCACGTCCGCCAACAAGGAATGAGCCTTTATCTTTTACAATCGGACCTTCGGCAAGAAGGCGGCTTGAAATGAGTCCAATTCCACCATTGACATGAAAATCTTTGCTGTTGCCATCTTTTTGATAAATATCTAAAACCGACGATGCTCTACCTCCAAAACGGGCGGGAATTCCACCTTTGTATAGTTTTAAATCTTTTATCGCATCTGGATTAAAAACAGAAAAGAAACCAAAAACGTGCGAAGAATTAAAAATAGTCGCTTCGTCTAAAAGAATTAAATTTTGATCGGCACCTCCACCACGAACATTAAAACCAGATTGTCCTTCGCCTGCATTTGTAACGCCAGGTAGAAAGAGAATGGCTTTTAAAACATCGACTTCGCCTAAAACAACAGGCATTTGCTTGATGGTTGCTATCGACATTTTGTTGACGCTCATTTCGGGTTTGCTAATGTTGCTTTTGCTTTTTTCGGTAATAACAACCTCTTGTAGTTGTTGTCCAGAATCGGATAAACTGTAATTTCGTTTCGTGTTTTCGGTAAGCGAAATGGTTTCTTCAATCGTTTGGAACCCCACGTAACTAATCGAGATTTCATATTCGCCTTTGGGAAGTGTTAGCGAATAAAAGCCGTATTCGTTTGTAACGGTAAAGGCTTTTGTGTTTTTTGAAGCAATATTTACACCAATTAAGGTTTCATTGCTTTTCGCATCCGAAATTATTCCTGAAAGTGTAAATCTATCTTGCGCGAAACTGGTTGTAAAAGCGAACAGCAAAAAGAGTAGAATGAGTGTTTTTTTTATAATCATGGCTTTTATTTTTTTGTAATTTCAGAAACTACAAATTTGACGAATTAGTGCGGTTTTTGTTACATCTTTTATGGTGATTTGACGATAATACTATCTATTATTTTTCCTTCTTGGAAAGTGTATATTCTTGTTAATTTTCCGTTTTTATCGAAATAACGCCAATCGTCTGTGTAGTACCAATGTGCTTTGTTGTCTATATTATCTAATTTTGTATAGCCTTGTTGTTTTACTTTTCCGTTTGGGTAATAAAATATAGTAAGGCATTTATTTTTTTTAAATTTTTCTTTTCTTTCTAATTTCCCGTTATAAAAATATTTCCAATTTCCGATTGCTACACCTTTACGATATTTCCCTTTTGTGATATATGGATAATCAAATGTATCGACAGTTACCCATTTTCCTTCTTGTAAATTATTTTTAACTTGATTTATTTTTGTTTTGCAACCTAGAAGAGCGAATAAGAAAAGCAGAAAAATTAGTGTTAGATTAAATTTTCGAAAAATCATAAATTGATGTTTTAAATTTATGGTTGCTTGTAAATAAAATTTCTTCAATTTCAGAAACTACAAATTTGATGATTTAATGCGGTTTTTGTTACATATCAATTGTTAATCTATGGTTAAAAAAAAAGCAATCATTTCTGATTGCCTTTTTCTAATTTAGAGCTTACTTGATTACCCTAATTTTGTATCTAAATTCTCTTTTATTGCTGCTAAGAAATCTTCGGTAGTTAAATAATCAGCATCGGTCAAACCTTCTGGTTTTACTAAGATAGCTAAATCTTTAGTCATTTTTCCGCTTTCAACCGTTTCTACACAAACTTGTTCTAGTTTTAAACAAAAATCAATTAATTCTTGATTGTTGTCTAATTTTCCTCGGTGTTCCAAACCACGAGTCCAAGCAAAAATAGAAGCGATTGGATTGGTAGATGTTGCTCTTCCTTTTTGGTGTTCTCTATAATGACGTGTTACTGTTCCGTGTGCTGCTTCGGCTTCAACGGTTCTTCCATCAGGAGTTACCAGCACTGAAGTCATTAATCCTAACGAACCAAATCCTTGCGCTACAGTGTCCGACTGAACGTCACCATCATAATTTTTGCAAGCCCAAACAAAACCACCATTCCATTTCATGCAAGAAGCCACCATGTCATCGATAAGTCTGTGTTCGTAAGTAATTTTTAGAGCTTCAAATTTAGATTTGTAGTCGCTTTGATATACTTCTTCAAAAATATCTTTAAAACGGCCATCGTACGCTTTAAGAATGGTGTTTTTGGTAGATAAATACAATGGCCATTTTTTTGTTAATGCCATTTGAAACGACGAATGTGCAAATCCGTAAATGCTTTCGTCTGTATTATACATTGACATAGCTACACCGTCTCCTTCAAAATCGTACACTTCCCATTTTTGCGTTTCGCCTCCGTTTTCTGGAACAAAAGTCATGGTTAATTTTCCTTTTCCTTTGATGACAGTATCGGTCGCTTTGTATTGGTCTCCAAAAGCGTGACGACCAATAACGATTGGTTTTGTCCAACCTTGTACATAACGAGGCACGTTGCTCATGATAATGGGTTCACGGAAAACGGTTCCGCCCACGATATTACGAATAGTTCCGTTTGGCGATTTCCACATTTTAGAAAGGTTAAATTCTTTAACACGTTCTTCATCAGGAGTAATGGTAGCACATTTGATACCTACGTTGTATTTTTTGATTGCTTCGGCAGAATCGATAGTGATTTGATCCTTTGTAGCTTCACGACTTTCTATTCCTAAATCGTAATATTTTATATCCAATTCAAGATACGGAAGTATCAATTTGTCTTTAATAAATGCCCAAATAATTCTTGTCATTTCATCGCCATCTAGTTCTACAACTGGATTGGCTACTTTTATTTTTGCCATAATATTGAGTTTGTTATTTTTTTTGTTAAGCAAATATACGCAAATCAAAACAAAAAAATAGTAGATTGAATTACTATATCGATTGATTTATGATTTTCGTAAAATTGAAATAACAAATTATGAAATTCATAATTTTGAAAAGCTAAAACGGAAACTATTTAATAAATGATATAAGTGCATATAAGACATTCAACTTATTATACACTTATTATGCCTTTGCATAAAAAAAGCTCCAAATTTCTTTGGAGCTTCTATAATAGAAAAAGAGGTTTGACTATCTTCTTTTATCTCTAATTTTTGCTTTTTTACCAGTAAGTTCTCTGAAGTAGAAAATTCTAGCTCTACGAACTGCACCTTTTTTGTTGATTTCAACTTTTTGTAAAGCAGGCAAGTTTACTGGGAAGATACGCTCTACTCCAACAGCACCTGACATTTTACGAATGGTAAAAGTTTCAGTATTACCTGAACCTCTTCTTTGAATAACCACTCCTTTAAAAAACTGAGTTCTTGTTTTTTCACCCTCTTTAATTTCGTAGTACACTGTGATGGTGTCTCCAGCTCCGAATACAGGGAAATCTTTTCTTGTTACAAATTCGTCTTGAACGAATTTCATTAAATCTGCCATGATAATTTTTTTAATTATGGTTTTAAATCAGAGCAACATTCACGGATTTCGCCAGAGGTTGGTCTAATGGAGTGCAAAAGTAAAAAATAATTATGAATTATCAATTAATAATTCATAATTATTTTCTATTCTCCCAACAAATCAGGTCTTCTATTCTTAGTATGTTCGTACGCCATATCTTCGCGCCATTTGTCAATTTTTGCAAAATGCCCACTAGTCAACACTTCGGGAACTTTCCACCCTTTATAATCCGCAGGGCGCGTATATATTGGTCCAGACAATAAATTATCCTGAAAACTATCGGTTAAGGCAGAAGTTTCATCGCTTAAAACACCTGGAATTAATCGGATTAAAGCATCGCATAAAACCAAAGCACCTAATTCGCCACCAGAAAGTACATAGTCGCCAATTGAGATTTCTTTAGTAATAAAATGATCTCTTACACGCTGATCGACACCTTTATAATGCCCACACAAAATAATAATATTCCCTAATAACGACATCGTATTTGCCATTTTCTGGTTCAACGTTTCCCCATCAGGCGTCATATAAATCACTTCGTCGTAGGCTCTTTCGCTTTTCAAATGAGTGATACAATCATCAATAGGTTGCACGTTCATGACCATTCCAGCACCGCCACCAAACGGATAATCATCAACCGATTTCTGTTTGTTGGTTGTATAATCGCGTAAATTATGAAAATGAACTTCGACCAAACCTTTATCGATAGCACGTTTCATAATCGAAGCTTCAAACGGGCTTCGCAATAATTCGGGTAAAACGGTAATAATATCTATTCGCATATTCTTTATTCAAAAAGGCAAAGTTACAAAGATTAAAAGTTTTTTTAGGAGCTATTTCCTGCTGTCCGTTGCAATCTTTTGCTTTTTAAAGAAAAAAGCAAAAGGATTTCCACTTCCATCAGGGCTAAACCCCGAACTGACGCAAATGATGATCCATATGGTTCCACATTAATTTGTTCCAATCGTCGTAAGTCATTTTGCCCCAAAACGGGTGATTGGTAATTTTTATCGATTGATGTCCGTTGGCAAAACGACTAAAATTTGTAATTAATTCATTTTTTGAAGATTCAAAATCATAGTTGTCGGTAAAAATAAATTCTTTAGCCGTTGGGCTGTTTTTTTGAAACTCAGAATTAAATACTTTGTTTTTTAGCATTCGACCTAAAAGTCTAAAAATAAAATTTACTTTAATGGTGTTTTCGCCAAAAGCAACAATTACGGCTTCATTTGTGTGTTTACACATTTGAGCGACACTCATTTTTCCCCAAACGGCTTGACTTTCGGGCGTTAGTTTCTGTATTCTAGCAATGAGTTTTTGGTTGTCTGTGCTGTTGAAAATACTTTTCATACATTATTGTTTTTTTGTTGCGGCTATCGAGTACACCATCGGGATTTTATTTCCTAAAGATTTAATTCTAAATTTTCCTTCTTCGAATTCTTCGGTTTGATTGAAACAATTGTAAGGCGAATAATCGTATTCGTTGAAACAATTAATGTCCAAACCATTTTTTATTAAAGCATTTAGTAACTCTGATGTTGGATGATTCCAAGTGATTGTTTGGTTTGCAATGGCTGAGTTTCTTTCGGCATAGGTTCCCGTTTCGTCTTCAATAATAGGCTCGACATTGAAATAATTATAAAAAACGGTTTCAAAATCATTATCAAACATCCAAACAACAGGGTGAAAATCGGCCATGATAAATTTGCCGTTTGGTTTTAAAAATCGTGAAACGATGTTTGCCCATTTGTCTAAATCGGGAAACCAACCAATAGTACCGTAGCTGGTAAAAACAATATCGAATTTTTCGTTGAGATGGTTGGGTAAATCATAAATGTCGCAACAAATAAAGGTGGTGTCCAACTGTAATTTTGTTGCAAATTCTCGGGCTCTTTCTATGGCTTTGTCAGACAAATCAACGCCTGTAGCTTTTGCACCCATTCTAGAAAAAGTCATGGTGTCTTGCCCGAAATGGCATTGCAGATGCAAAATTTTCTTTCCTGAAATCTCGCCTAACAATTGCAATTCAATATCATTTAAAGTTGATTTTCCTTGTAGAAAATTGTCATTATCATAAAATTCGGAAGCAATATGAATGTCCGTTTTGGTATTCCAAGTTTGTTTGTTTATGTTGATGTAGTCTTTCATTTTTTGAAATGTGGTTTGAAATTGAAAACATGAATTATAGCCCTGATAGACCCAAATAGCTTCCGATTTTTTATCGGAACTATGGGCGAAAGCAGGTGTAAAGCTGTAATTTAAGAGAATGTTGTGCTCCTAAAAAAATCAATTCAAATGTAGTATTTATTTTGTAAATTTGCACTTTAAAAATAAAAACAACAATAATGGAAAACGGAATATACGCTAAATTTAATACTGCAAAAGGGAGTATTTTAGTAAAACTAACACACGATTTGACACCAGGAACAGTAGGGAATTTTGTAGCTCTTGCTGAAGGAAACCTAGAAAATAAAGTGAAACCACAAGGAACACCTTATTATGACGGACTAACATTTCATCGTGTGATTCCTGATTTTATGATACAAGGAGGTTGCCCGCTTGGTACTGGAACGGGAGATGGAGGTTATAAATTTGACGATGAGTTTCACCCGAGTTTGAAGCACGATAGACCAGGTGTTTTGAGTATGGCAAACGCTGGGCCAGGAACCAATGGAACACAGTTTTTTATTACGCATGTGTCTACAAGTTGGTTAGACGGGAAACATACTGTTTTTGGTCATGTTGTTGAAGGGCAAGAGGTTGTAGATGCGGTAGAAGGAAATGACGTTTTGAAGACTTTAGAAATAGTTAGAGTAGGTGAGGAAGTTCAAAAATGGAATGCTGTTGAGGCTTTTAGAACTTTTGAAGGATCTCGCGCTAAAAGAGAAGCGGCAGAACGTGAGGCTGCTGAAGCAAAAATGGAGCAATTGGCTGCTGGTTTTGATAAAACAGAAAGCGGACTTCGTTATAAAATGATTCAGAAAGGTTCTGGTAAAAAAGCAGAAAATGGCAAAACAGTTTCAGTACATTATACAGGACAGCTTGAAGACGGAAAAGTTTTTGACAGTTCGTATCCTCGTAAAAAACCAATCGAATTTCCTTTAGGAAGAGGAAATGTAATTGAAGGTTGGGACGAAGGAATTGCTTTGCTTCAAGTGGGAGATAAAGCCCGTTTTGTGATTCCGTCGCATTTAGGGTATGGTTCTCGTGGTGCTGGTGGTGTTATTCCGCCAAACTCTACGTTAATTTTTGATGTAGAATTGATGGATGTGAAATAATATTTTCATTAAAATAAATCTAAATCCCAATATGAAAATGTTGGGATTTTTTATATATTTACAATTCTAAAAACTAAAAAATATGAAACCAAAGGTTCACGAACACAAAAAAAAACAATTATAAAATTGTGAGTAAAATGAGAATTATAGCCTTGGCAATTTTGGGAATAGTTGTATATTCTTGTTCGCCAAAAGTGGTTGCGCCAGTTACACCAGTTACAGGGTCGGTAGCAGTAGAACTTACACCAGAATTAGCTGCTGGAAAAAACCTTTACGATAATAATTGCGCAAAGTGTCATAAGTATATTCTCCTACAAAATTTTCTGAGCAACAATGGAAGCCTATTTTAGTAAGTATGCAAAAGAAAGCTAAATTAGAGGATGCACAGATGGCAGAAATTTCTAATTATATTTATTCTCAGTTGAAGTAATATTCCTTTTTTAAATATAAAATCGCAAATATTGGATTACTAAATTTGCGATTTTTTTATGGAATAAGTTGCATTCGTTCCTAATACCAAAATAAAAACGGGACATAAGTTAAGTCCTGTTTTATGAAATTATTTTTTCTCTGAAAATCCAACAGGAATCAACAATTCTCCCTTTTCAAATTTGTTAATATACAGTAAGACAGGCTTTTTTTGTCCTTCCCAAGTAATTTCAAAAGCGTCTATTGTACCTGCGCCAGTATCCGTTTTTTTAGTAGGAAATGGGCAGCAGCTTTCTTTTAGTTCGAACTTTATTTTTTCGCCATTTGGTCCAGCCAGAGCTTTCAAAAAACGCAACTGATTATTTAAACCGTCTTTAACAGCTGTAAAATTGACATTTACGGGATAATCAGGATCGTAGCCGTATTTTTTGTTGGTGGCTTTCTTGGTAATTCTAAAACAGCCAAAAGCTTCGTTCAATTCTGGCCCAATGACAGTATCATCAATGTTTTTAATGGTCGATTTGGTACTAATGCACGAACACAGTACTAATGCACAAAAACAGCTAATTAAAACCTTTTTCATTTTTTTACTCGTTTAATTTATAGTACAAATATAGGAACATTCTCTTGTTTTTGTCTAAAAAACGCATTAGCGCATTAAATTTTTATTAAAGTGATAATTATCACAAGAGCTCGACTATTTCTTTGATAACTTTGTGTTTTAAATCAATGATATGAGAGCAATTCTTCAAGTGCAAAACCTAAAATGCAATGGTTGTGCCAATACAATAACAACAAAATTAAGCCATATCGATAATATTTCAGCTATTTCGATTGAAGTTGAAACAAGTGAAATTGCATTCGATTATGATTCAGAAAGCACATTATTGCATGCAAAAGAAGCTTTGAAAAATGCGGGCTATCCCGAAATTAACGAGGATAATCCGTTGTTCACCAAAGCCAAATCGTATGTTAGTTGCGCCATTGGAAAAGTAGGGTAAATAGTATTTTACCCCACTTTCAGGTATTTAATTCAAGCGTTTTGTTGAGGTTTATTTTTCGTTTTGATATTCTAAAATATCTCCAGGTTGACAGTCTAATGCTTTACAAATGGCTTCCAATGTACTGAAACGAATAGCTTTAGCTTTTCCTGTTTTTAAAATAGAAAGATTGGATAACGTTAAATCGACTTTTTCCGAAAGTTCGTTCAGCGATATTTTTCGTTTCGCCATCATAACATCTAAGTTTACTATTATTGGCATAACTTATATCGTTAATTCGTTTTCTTCTTGTAGTGCGATTCCTCTTTTAAAAATGACAGAAATAATGTAAATAATAGCGGCCATTAAAATGAATGCAGAACTATCTACCCAAAATGGACTTAATTTAGCAACGTCATAACCCTGAAGTAATAAACTTTTAGCAATTTGACTTGCTATGTAACTTATTATTCCAATCGAAAAGGTATAGTGACTGATTTGCGCTATTTTGGTTGACACAAAGTTGCTGAATGGTTTGGTTAAATCTAATTTGAGATGCAATTGTATTACGATATAGAAAAGTACAGCTTTCAAGATGGATATAAATAATACAAAACTATACATTCCATAGAATACCCATTGACTTTGTTTATACAATATACTTAAATCGAGTTTTTGGTAAAGATTGCCCACAACTTCGGGCTTAAATATACTAAAAACAAAATTGACGATTAAGCCTCCTGCTTCAATAGACAAGCCTACAAAGATTAACCATGCTAATACATGTAAAATTATAAATACTAAGTTGTTCATTTTTGACATAATTATTATTTTTTAAGTTTGATAAGGCAAAAATAATAAATATTTATTGATAAACAATAATTATAAGTCGAAAAAAGATAAAAAAGAATTTAATCAAAACTACTGATTTTGAAAAAGCTGTTTGTAAGTAAAAAATAACTAAAAAATCAGGATAAAGTTTTTTAAATGTTATTTTGTTTGTTTGAGCCTAACGTCAAAATTCCAGAAGTAATTAGATATTGTGCCACAATGTAGGTAAACATAATGAGAAAGGAAGCACTGGGTAGTGGACTATAAAATTTGTTTATGGCCAAAATACTATCTGATGTTACAAAAAAGATAGCGCCAATAAGTATAACAGCATTTGTTGGTTTTTGCCACGAAAAATAGCCTTTTATCGCTTCAATCAGCATTAGCGAAATGGTTGCTGCATAAACAAAAACTGGGATTTTTAAATCGCCTAACGTGGGGAATAGCAACAAAAGTAGGCTTGCTAAATAGGCTAAAGTCGCTAAAAATCCAATCCAAAAGAAACTGTTTTTTTTATAGTTGGTTTCAGGCTTTTGTTTTATAAAGAGCACTATAAATTGAAGGTGTGCTACAAGAAATGAAACCAGTCCAAAGATGAAATACAACTCTCCTTTGTCTGCAAACATCAAAATAATATCGCCTATCCAAGAGAAAAACAATCCCAATAGCAACCATTTTTTAGATTCAAAAGGTTTTGATTCGTATGTTGCAATAATTAAAAAAGGTAAAAGTAGCGGTTTGAAATACCACGCCACGTTTTCCTGACCAACCAGAATTAATGACAGGTAAAAAATGCTAACTACTAAAAAATATTTTAAAAATGAATTCATTTTATTGTTTTAAGTCGATTTGATTTTGAACTTTAAATTCAGTAGTTGTAAAATAAAGAGTAATAATCAGGGAAAGTGTTAAATAGCCAATAATTAAATAGTTACCAAATGAAATTAGAGAATTTATACCAAACCAATCGCCATAATAATACAAAATGGCCAGTGCAAAAATAAAGCGAATGGTTTCCCAAACTACCGAATATTTGTTTTTATCCATTAATTCGGTATAACTGTAAATTGTAATAAAAAGGAAAATACCGTAGATAAAAATAGTAGGCAAACCAATTTTTGCAATATTGTCAAACAAATAACTCATAAAAAGCAACGTGATGAACATTTGGGTTACAGACCAGCTAATGAGGGTTTTTGGATTTTCGGTGCCATATTTATCAAAATGAAAAACATTTTCTATTTTAGCAATAGGGTATTTGTTTTCAAAATTTGCTGGACGCCAACCTGTAGGCATGAACCAAATGCGAAATTTATCTTTCCAGTTTTCGGCGTGCCAAGCATCGGAAATCATGAGCCATAAATGTTGAAAATTTATTTTGAAGGGGTTCCATGTTTTGGCTGGGCGGGTAATTCCAAAAACGGCTGGAACTTCGGGTAACTCTTCTTGAAAAGTACCAAATAATTTGTCCCAAAAAATAAATATTTGCGAATGATTCTTATCCATATATTCTGGATTTATAGCATGATGAACCCTGTGGTGTGAGGGTGTAACCAGTATTTTTTCTAAAAAACCCAATTTGTTTATGTATCTGGTATGGTACCAAAATTGTAGAAACAATTGAATAGGAAGGGTAATTGTAATTACCTCTGTAGGAACTCCTAAAATTGCTGCAGGGATTAATAAAAAAGTAAATAAATTAACAAAACTAGAAATACTTTGCCGTAAAGCACAAGCTAAATTAAACTCTTCCGAACTATGGTGAATGGCGTGTTTGTTCCAAAAAAAGTTAATTTGGTGTGCCCAACGATGCGTCCAATAGCCATAAAAATCGATGACAAAAAAGGCTATTACATACGTTAAAATAGTCGATTGTATGGTAAAAACAGCTAGTTTTGAAACCAACCAATCATAACTTAAAAACGCAATACTTAATCCTAAAATATCTTTTATAGAATTGGTCATTCCTGAGCTTATGCTCGAAACACTATCCATCATGGGCGCATAGTCGATGCCCTTGTAATAGCCGTATGCTTTTTCGATTATAATGAGCATTAAAAAGAGTGGCATTGCAATAATTAATATTTTCCCGTATTGTTCCATATTTAAACGCTGAAATTACTTTATAAAAAGGTATGTGTTGGTGTGTTGATTACACAATTTCGGCACTCAAACCGGCTTCTAATAATTGCGAACACTGTGGTTTTAACTCATCAAATGAACCTGTTTTTACTGTGCATTTTCCTTTGTAATGTACGAGTAAAGCACATTGTTCAGCTTGTAACTCATCATGATTGCAAACTCTAATTAATGTTTCAATAACATGGTCGAACGTATTGACATCGTCGTTGAATAATACAATTTCGTTATTAACACCAACCGATTCTAAAACATCAGTTTCTACTTGCGTTTTTTCTATTGTAGCCATTTTTTAGGACTTTAAGATATTTAACTTTTAAAATTTAAGACTAAAGTACATATTTTAATGATACCCAGTTGTTTCGTTCGAATTTTTTAACGTAAGTTAATCCTTTTTCGGTACAAGAAGAGTCTATAAATGGAATATCTTCGGTATAAAACCCACTAAAAAGTATGGTTCCTTTTGGGTTCAAACAATCAACATAGGCTTGCATATCGTTCAACAAAATATTACGATTAATGTTAGCAATTACTAAATCGTATTTTTTGTCTTTTAATAAAGCAGCATCGCCTTCGTAAACTGTAATGTGTTTACAATTATTGCGCTCGGCATTTTCGATAGAATTTAGGTAACACCAATTGTCAATATCGATAGCATCAATAGGTTGAGCGCCTTTCATTTCGGCAAGAATAGCAAGAATGGCAGTACCGCAACCCATGTCTAATGTTTTCATTCCCGTGACATCGATTTCTAATAAATGCTGAATCATCATGTGTGTTGTTTCGTGATGACCTGTTCCAAAGCTCATTTTGGGTTCGATAACAATATCAAATTCGGCATTGGTTTTTGGATGAAAAGGCGCACGAACGTGACAATTTCCATCGACATCAATCGCTTCAAAGTTTTTTTCCCATTCCTCGTTCCAGTTTACTTGCTCGATTTCTTCAAAAGTATAGGAGATTTTGAATTCTGGATTTTCTAAAATATAGATATCATCAAGAATATCGGCAGTCCAAAGAGATTTCTGTACAAAAGCGGAAAAACCTGTTTCGGTTTCAATAAAACTTTCAAAAGCTTTTTCGCCTAATTCGGCAATAAGAATTTCTGAACCTAGTTCTTTTGGTTCAACTGCAAAATGATATCCTAAATAGATGTTTGACATGGTTTTTATTTTTTTGCCAAAGGTAAGAATCAAAATCTTAAATTTTAAAGTTATTCCAAAATCAATTGCATAAAAACGGAATCCAACCAACGATCGAATTTGTAACCAGATTCATTGATAACTCCAACGGTTTTGAAACCAAATTTCTCATGAAAAGTGATACTATTTTGGTTTTCGGAATCGATAACGCCAATCATAGTGTGCAATTTTTGAGTTTTCGCCAAAGAAATTAGTTCTAATAACAACAATTTCCCTATTCCATTGCCATGAAAATCGTTATGCACATAAACCGAATGCTCTACTGTAAACTGATAACCAATTTTAAAGCGGAATGATCCATAAGTTCCAAAACCAACGATTTTGTCTTCTTTTTCTGCCACAATAAAAGGAAAATGATGTTCTTTTTTCTCTTTTAAAATTGCAATTTGTTGTTCTAATGTTCTAGTATGATAATCCCAAATAGAAGTAGAATGTAAAATTTCATGATTTACAATTTCTAAAACCGATGGCATATCTTCGATTGTGGCTGGACGAATAGTAATGTTCATTTTAATAAAATATGGAGCAAAATTACTAAAAACCTTTCCAACTTTGTAACTTTGCTTTATTGAAACTAAAAAAATGATGTATCCAAAAATACCTTTAGCACAAAGCATTATCGAAATTTGCAAAGCTAAAGGCGTACACCACATTGTAATCTCGCCAGGTTCTCGTAATGCACCACTTACTATTGGTTTTACAAACAATCCAGCATTTACCTGTTATAGCATTGCCGATGAGCGTTGCGCTGCCTTTTTTGCCTTAGGAATAGCGCAACAATTACAAAAACCAGTGGCCGTGGTTTGTACCTCAGGTTCGGCATTACTCAATTATTATCCAGCATTTGCGGAAGCTTTTTATAGTGAGATTCCATTGGTAGTCATTTCTGCCGATAGACCACAAAGTAAGATAGACATTGGCGATGGACAAACTATTCGTCAGGAAAATGTTTTCGCCAATCATAGTTTGTTCAATGCTAATTTAGTCGAAAATGCATCGGAAGAAAACGATGTTAAAATTCAAGAAGCGATACATTTGGCAGTGACCAAAAAAGGACCTGTACATATTAATGTTCCGTTTGAAGAACCTTTGTACGAAACAGTTGATGCGATTTCTGTTAATACAAAAACGATAGATTTTTATACAGAAAATAAGAAATTAGAGAATCTAGATATTTTTGCAAACCAATGGAATCAGGCCAAAAAGAAGCTAATTTTGATCGGAGGTTGCAACCCTAATTTCATATCACAATCAATTTTAGATGTGTTGGCAAACGATAATTCGGTAGTAGTGATGACCGAAGTGACATCAAACGTGCATCATCCTAATTTTATTACCAATATTGATACAATTATCACTCCATTTACCGAGGAAGATTTTATTGATTTTCAACCTGAAATATTAGTCACTATTGGCGGAATGATAGTGTCTAAACGAATTAAAGCCTTTCTTAGAAAATACAAACCACAACAACATTGGCATATTGATGAGTTGCGTGCCTACGATACTTTTGGTTGTTTGTCAAAGCATTTTGAAGTTTCACCAAATGTATTTTTTAATGAATTGATACCAAAAATGATTCCTTTAGAAAGTGATTATTTGCAAAAAACTTTAGCAATAAAAAAGCAAAGAGCCCAGAAAATCGAAACCTATTTAGCCACAATTCCTTTTTCAGATTTTAAAGCTTTCGAGATAATTTTACCCAAATTGCCATTGCATAGTCAGTTGCAAATCAGTAATAGTTCGGCAATTCGTTATGCACAATTGTTTGCTATTAATCCAACTATTGAAGTGTTTTGCAATCGAGGCACCAGCGGAATCGACGGAAGTACATCTACAGCTATAGGAGCGGCTGTAGCAAGTGGCAAAGAAACTATTTTAATTACTGGCGACATTAGTTTTTTGTATGATAGTAATGCACTGTGGAATAATTATATTCCTAATAATTTCAAAATCATTCTTTTAAATAATGGTGGTGGTGGTATTTTTAGAATTTTACCAGGACACGAAGAGAGTGAAACTTTCAATACTTTTTTTGAAACTTCACATAGTTTAACAGCAGAACATCTCGCTAAAATGTATGGTTTTGAATATGAAAGTGCTGTTGATGAAAAAACATTAAAAGAAAACTTGGAAATCGCATTAAATGCTAAAAAACCAATAATTTTAGAAGTGTTTACACCTACAAAAGTTAATGATTTGGTGTTGTTGAATTATTTTAAGAATTTGATATGATTTTTCTTAAAACAAAAGAAAAAATCATATCTTTGAGAGACAATTAAAACATTTACAATTATTATGAGCAAAAGAGACGAACTTATCGCTGTATATGCAGCCGATTTAAAAGAAAAGTGTGGTGTAACTGCCGACATGGATTTATTAACAAAAGTAACGGTGGGTTGCGGACCATCTATTTACAATAAAGATGCAGCAACAGTAGCGGGAACTCAACAATCAGAATTAGATACTGTAAAAAATAATTTCTTAATTAAGAAATTAGGTTTAAAAGATGGAGCCGATTTAGATAAAGGAATCGAAGCTGTTATGGAAAAATACGGAAAATCGAACAAAAATAAATACAGAGCAGTAGTCTATTATTTACTAGCTATTCATTTCAAAAAAGAAAGTGTTTACAACAAATAGTAAATAATTTCGCAAATAATAAGGAGCGTTTCAGAAATGAAACGCTTTTTTATTGCAACAACTTGTAAACTTTGTACCTTTGTCACTTTAAGAAAATAGAATATAATGTACAAAATAGGAAAATACAACACACTAACGATACTTCGCGAAACCAAGGTAGGTTTATATTTAGGTTTGCCCGAAATAAACAAAGATCCAAGTAAAGACATATTATTACCTGTAAAATACATTCCAAATGAGTTTGAAATAGGGGAGGAACTTATCGTTTTTGTCTATCTAGATCATGAAGAACGACCAGTTTGCACAACACTTGAGCCCTACATATTGTTGAATGAGTTTGCACTTTTGCGCGTCAATTATGTAAACCAAATCGGAGCTTTTATGGACTGGGGAATGGAAAAAGATATTTTAGTTCCGTTTAAAGAACAAGCCAGACCCATGGAAAAAGGAAAACGCTATTTAGTGTACCTTTATATGGACGAAAAAACAAATCGATTAGTAGCCTCTAGTAAAACCAATCAGTTTTTGAACAATGATAACATTACAGTCGAAAACGGAGAAGAAGTAGACTTGATTGTTTCTCATATTACTGAAGTTGGGATAAATGTAATTATCAACGAAAAGCACAAAGGATTACTCTACAAAAATGAAGTGTACGACGATTTGCGAACTGGTGACCGAATTGTTGGATACATAAAAAACATTCGCCCCGATGGAAAAATAGATGTTTCTGCCACAAAATTAGGTTTCGAAAAAGTAGAACCAAGCGCACAAGTTATTCTCGACGAACTCAAAGCCAGTCGTGGTTTTCTTCGTCTAAACGATGATTCTCACCCAGAAGACATTAAAACGGTTTTGAAAATGAGCAAAAAAACCTTCAAAAAAGCCATTGGTACTTTGTATAAAGAAAAGTTGATTGAAATTAAAGATGACGGAATATATTTGGTTAAAGACTAAGAAACTTGCACCAAATTGTTAAAAAACAGCAATCAGATAGTTGTTTTTTTATGAATATAAAGGAGTTTAATCCAAATCGATTATTTTTACATTAAATAAGGAAGATTATGAATACAATAGACTGGAAAACAGTTCGCGAATTTGAAGATATAACGTACAAAAAATGCAATGGAGTTGCCCGAATAGCTTTTAATCGTCCAGATGTTCGCAATGCTTTTCGTCCTAAAACTACTGCCGAATTGTTGCAAGCTTTTCACGATGCACAAGAAGACACATCTATTGGGGTCGTTTTGCTTTCTGCCGAAGGCCCTTCGAGTAAAGACGGTGTGTATTCTTTTTGTAGCGGAGGTGACCAGAAAGCACGTGGACAGCAAGGTTACGTTGGAGAGGATGGTTACCACCGATTAAATATTCTCGATGTACAGCGACTTATTCGGTTTATGCCAAAAGCAGTGATTTGTGTAGTTCCAGGATGGGCTGTAGGTGGCGGGCATAGTTTGCACGTGGTTTGCGATTTGACGCTAGCCAGCAAAGAACACGCTATTTTCAAACAAACGGATGCCGATGTGACAAGTTTTGATGGCGGTTATGGCTCTGCTTATTTAGCCAAAATGGTGGGACAGAAAAAAGCACGTGAAATTTTCTTTTTAGGTCGTAATTATTCCGCGCAAGAAGCTTTTGAAATGGGCATGGTCAATGCTGTAATTCCTCACGATGAACTCGAAGATACGGCTTACGAATGGGCGCAAGAAATTTTGGCAAAATCGCCAATGTCTATCAAAATGCTAAAATTTGCCATGAATTTGACTGATGACGGAATGGTCGGACAACAAGTTTTTGCAGGCGAAGCCACACGATTAGCCTATATGACTGATGAAGCAAAGGAAGGTAGAGATGCTTTTTTAGAAAAAAGAAAACCTAATTTTGAAAAGAAATGGTTGCCGTAACTTCATTTTAGATTTACAATTTCAGATTCCTGAAGTTTATTAATAAATCTAATATCATAAATCTAAAATCAGAATGAAACACTGGATACAAGCCGCACGATTAAGAACACTACCGTTATCCGTATCAGGTATTGTGTTGGGTAGTTTTTATGCTATGTCACAAGCAATATTTAATTGGAAGATTATTATTTTTGCACTACTTACTACGTTAGGATTGCAAATTCTGTCTAATTTTGCCAACGATTATGGAGATGGCGTAAAAGGAACCGACAATGACGATCGAGTAGGACCTAAGCGAGCCATTCAAAGTGGCGTTATTTCGCCAAAAGCAATGAAAAATGCAATTATAATTACTGCTATTATTACCTTTTGCTTTGCATTTTTGTTAATTTATGTATCGTTTAAAAACAAATACCTCTATTATTCACTCGCTTTTTTAGTTTTAGGAATTTTAGCTATAGCTTCCGCAATTCGATACACTGTTGGTACCAATGCCTACGGATACAAAGGCTATGGAGATGTATTTGTATTTGTGTTTTTCGGTTTAGTAAGTACTTTTGGAGTCTATTTTATGTTTTCAAAACAAATGGATTGGCTCTTGTTGCTTCCAGCAACCGCTATAGGATTTTTAAGCGTTGGGGTACTCAATCTGAACAACATGCGTGATGAGGAATCCGATAGGAAAGCCCAAAAAAATACACTAGTTGTACAAAAAGGAGGAGCTTGGGCAAAAAAATATCATTATTTTTTAGTGATTACAGCCATGGTTTTAGTCCTACTTTTTGCGGCTTTAAATCGGTTTAATTTTGATCAATATCTTTTTATAGTAGCTTATTTTCCATTAACAAGCCATTTAATGACTGTTTATAGAAATAAAGCACCAAAATTGCTAGATCCCGAATTAAAAAAATTAGCTATTAGCACTTTCTTGCTGTCAATATTGCTATCCTTAGCGTTAATATTCTTTGTTTCAGATTTAATAGTCTACTATCTATTAAGTTAAATTTTTATGCTTATATATTATGAAAATAACCTTCTACGGACACGCATCATTAGGAATTGAAGTTGCAGGTAAACATATTTTGGTCGATCCTTATATTTCCGCAAATCCAAAAGCCTGTTATATCGATATAAATTCCCTTCAAGCCGATTATATTCTCATTACACACGCACATCAAGACCACATTCTCGATGTGGAGTATATTGCCAGCAGAACAAATGCTTGTATTATTGCTAATTATGAAATAGCAACCTATTTTGGCAACAAAGGATTAAAATCCCACCCAATGAATCACGGAGGGCGTTGGAAATTCGATTTTGGAACCGTCAAATTAGTCAATGCCATACACTCCAGCTCCTTCGCAGACGGAAGTTATGGTGGAAATCCAGGCGGATTTGTAATCGAAGGCGAACACAAAAACATTTACATAGCAGGCGACACAGCGTTGACCATGGATATGAAATTGATACCCATGCAAACCAAACTCGACTTAGCTATTTTTCCTGTAGGCGATAATTTTACAATGAATGTTGACGATGCCATTCTCGCTTCCGATTTTGTTGATTGCGACAAAATTCTCGGCTACCATTACGACACCTTCGACTATATTAAAATAGACCACGACCAAGCCAAAAAGAAATTTTTTGATGCAGGAAAAGACCTTATGCTACTGGAAATAGGACAAAGTATCAATTTATAAATGTCACACTAAGCCTGTACTGAGCGTAGACGAAGTATCGAAGTGAGGAGCTATTTCCTGCTTTCCACTACAATCTTTTCCTGGCTAAAGAAGCCAGAAAAAGGATTTTCGTTTCAATCAGGGCTAGGGCATTCCACACAAAACCAACCGCTGTACCGCTGTGAACTTCGTGCAAACCTTCGTGAACTTCGTGTTTAAAATTAAAAATAAATAATGAAAACAATCAAAATAGCCTTTCTTTTCCTCACCACTATATCTTTTGCGCAAGACGGATATTGGGATAACCAACGAGTAACTAATAAAGAAATACAACTCTCGGCAGGAGAAAGAATCCTTGTAAAGTCAGAAGATTTTCCAGACGGAACAACCGAATTTGTGTACCGAATTACGTTACTCGATGAAAATCAAAAAATAGCGTCCGATTTAGCATCAGTACTCAAAGCCATTCCAGATCCCACAGGTATCACACAAGGAACAGGAGGCGCAATATCGTTAACCTCAAAAATATCAGGTACCGACAAATGTACGTATGCCATTTTTTCCGACGCTAAAAAAGCAACCGATTTTTCAAAAACAGGCGATGCAAAAAAATCCTGTTTGTACCAAAATAATCCAATAAGCAAAGAGGTAAAGGTAATTTCTCTCGAAAAATCGACTTGTTTAGTAGGTAATTCTCAAAACATTTGGTTTGGTTTTGAAAGTAAAAACTGGATGTTAGCCCAAAAAATCATTCTCGAAATTGTGCCATGGGTAGATACAAAAGCAAGTAAAATATGGAATCAAGCAAATAAAAAAACAGCATTTAATTTTATAAAAACTACAGAAATAGCCTCAAAATTACCCAATCCAGAGGCGTTTTGTTTTGCTATAATCGAAAAACTACAACAAGAGTACAAATTCTCTGTATTTCAAAAATTATCAAACACCGAGAAGCTATCTTTGCTAAATAAATGGGAAGACAAAGCGTTAATAGAAACAAACAGCATCGAAGTGTATAATAAAATTATTCGTCAGGAAGCCAAAACATTAGCCAAACAAGGAAAGTATGACGATGCAATTGTAGTAATGAATGAAAAAATTATCAGTAAAAGCAAAGCATCTGTTTTAGACTACAATACTTTAGGAGAGTTATACATTTACACCAAACAACACGAAAAAGCGCTTAAAACTCTCAAAACTGCCGAAAATTTAGATTCTAGCGAACTTTTAGTGCAACTCAATCTAGCGCACACGTATATGTTTTTAGATAAAATGAGTGAATCTCGAGAAATTCATAATAAGTACAAGGAACAAAACGTATCTACAAACCAGACTTGGAAAAATAAAACCATCAACGATTTAGATAAATTCCAGAAAGCCAATTTACCCAATGACAATTTTAAGAAAATCTTGAGATTAGTTGATTAAGTAAAAAAATGATTACAGCGTTTACAAAGTTAAAGTCAAAAAGAATAACTATTCACACAGCTTTGTGTACTTAGTGAAAACTTGGTGAACTTTGTGTTTAAATTCTAAAAATCTAAACTATTTTGAAAGCAACTTACCACAAATACATTCTCGATTTCAAAAAACCATCAGGAACTTCAAGAGGTGTTTTAACCCAAAAAGAAACTTGGTTTTTAGTATTACAAAACGACGAAAAAAAAGGAATAGGAGAGTGCGGCATTTTGCGAGGTTTAAGCTGTGATGATAGACCCGATTATGAAGAAAAATTGCAATGGGTTTGTGATAATATTCACTTGGGAGAAAAAGCACTTTGGGAAGCTTTAATCGAGTTTCCGTCCATTCAGTTTGGAGTCGAAATGGCATTCCAATCGCTAGCTTCAGAAACTCCTTTTTTGTTGTTTCCTTCGGCGTTTACTTTGGGCGAAAAAAGCATTCCTATTAATGGCTTAATTTGGATGGGCGAGGCACAGGATATGAAGTCTCAAATCGAGGAGAAAATAGCACAAGGTTTCAAGTGTATCAAACTTAAAATAGGTGCCATAGATTTTGATAAAGAACTAGCATTATTACACTTTATTCGTCAAAATTTTACTCCAGAGCAAATCGAAATTAGGGTAGATGCTAACGGCGCTTTTAGCGAAATTGAAGCTTTAGATAAATTAAATAAAATATCTGGTTATCAGTTGCATAGTATAGAGCAACCAATACAAAAAAATCATACTGACAGTATGTCAGAGCTATGTAAAAATAGCAAAATTGACATTGCGCTTGATGAAGAATTGATAGGCGTGTTTTCGTATCCAGAAAAAGAGGATTTGTTACTTAAGATCAAGCCACAATACATCATTTTAAAGCCTAGTTTTGTAGGCGGTTTTAGAGGGACAAATGAGTGGATTTCGTTAGCCGAAAAATACAATATTGGTTGGTGGATTACATCAGCTTTAGAATCAAATATTGGACTAAATGCTATTGCTCAATTTACCTTTTTACAGCAAAATATAATGCCGCAGGGTTTGGGTACAGGAGGTCTTTTTACGAATAATTTCAATTGCCCGTTAGAGGTAAAAAATGGCGAATTGTTTTACAATTCAAATTTAAAATGGGATTTGGATTTAGCTGTTTTTTTGCTACCAAAAGTAAGTAAAAATAATTAAAAAAGTTTATTTTACTTCAAAAAAAGAGGACTGGTCGTTACTAAAATCAGATCAAAAAGGGGCAACAGATTTAACCGATTTTCTCATAATTCTTTTCACAGTTTTAGTTTTAAAATCTGGATTAAGACTTCCGCTAATTGGTTAAGCAGTAAATGAGTTAGTTTAATGCATTTGTTGTTTTTTTTCCTGTTTTTTTGAACAAAATGCGACATCTTTATTTTTTTTGTTTTAATATTGCATAAAACTCCAAAAAACGAATAAAAAAATGAAGACTCATTACTTATTTTCCTTATTACTAACAGTTCTTTTTTCATGTGGTACTTTAGCACAAGATTTGAAAGGTAACAAAGACGAAGCTCCAACTCAAAAGACCCTTCTTTTCGATAGTCCTACTACAAAAGATGATGCAATTGTGCAATTCGGAAAAATGTACAACCTTGAGAAAGGAAATACATTTGAACCTAAGAAAGAGAATTCGGATATTTCAGGAATGACACACCAGCGGAATCAACAATATTATAAAAAAATAAAAGTCGAGTTTGGAACATTAATTACACACTCTCGTGAGGGTCTTGTAGTTTCTGTAAACGGAGAATTATATAATCCAGTAAATGTAAACACAGTCCCTTCTTTATCAGCCGAAGCGTGTTTTTTAAAAGCAATTTCTTATTTACCATCTTCTAAATACGTTTGGGAAGACCTTGCCGAAGCTACTGCTATGGATTATAAAAAACCTACAGGAGAATTGGTTATTTTACCTTTAGTTAATACGGGTGAAATAAAATTAGCTTATAAATATGATATTTTTCAATCATGCCGATTGTAAGAGATGAGGTTTATGTAGATGCAAATACGGGAGCACTTTTATATAGAAATCCAATAATTAAACATGCTAATCGTTTAGTTTCTAAAGCAGAATCAGAACAAATAGCAAAACAGGTAGAACAAATTGTAATAGGAACAAATAAAGTGCAGGAATCTAAAAAATCTTTGTTAGTTGCTAGTGCTGCAACAAGATATAACGGATCACAAAATATAGAAACTACTTTTGATGTGGGGCTTGGGAAGTATGTATTGAACGATGCTACTAGAGGAAATGGAATTGTGACTTATAATAGTGCAAATACTAATACTATGCCTTCAACTAACTTTACCGATACGGACAATGTGTGGACAGATGGTAATTATGTAAGTGGTTCCACTACTAAAGACAATGCTGCACTTGATGCTCATTGGGGTGCAATGAAGACATTTGACTTTTGGAAAAATACATTTAATCGGAATAGCTTTGATGATAACAACGGTCAAATAAAAAGTTATGTTCATTACAATGCTTCAAATTTAGGAACTACAGGTTGGGATAATGCACAATGGACAGGATCTATAATGCGTTATGGTGACGGGAATTCATTTAATGTTTTAACTTCTGTTGATGTAATTGGTCACGAAATTGGACATGCGGTTTGTCAGTATACGGCAGGATTAGCATATCAAAATCAATCAGGTGCGATGAACGAAGGGTATTCTGATATATGGGGAACTTGTATTGAACAATATGCAAAATTCGGAAACTTAAATGCAGGACAAGATACTGCTTCTCCAGGTACACTAGCTGTTTGGAAAATAGGAGAACAATTGGCTACCAATCCGCTGAGATCTATGAGTTATCCTTTATCAAGAGGAAATCCAGATACATTCAAAGGAACTTCATATACTACAACAGCTGATGATGGTGTTTGTACTCCAGGTGCTGGTAATGATAATTGCGGTGTACATAATAATAGTGGTGTTTTTAATCATTGGTTTTACATTTTGACTGCTGGTAAATCAGGCACTAACAATGCTCCCACATTACCTGCTCCATCACAAAGAGATACCTATGCGGTTACAGGAATAGGCATGACAAAATCTTCTCAAATTGCCTATTATATGGAAAGAGATTACTTAACAGCAAATGCTACTTTTGTAGATGCTCGTAACGCATCATTAGCAATTGCAGGAAATTTATACTGTGCAAGTAGTCCAGAGTATATTGCTGTTATGGATGCTTGGTTTGCTGTAAATGTAGGTGGCAACGTAAAATATGTAGGTGTTCCTAACGACGTTGCTCTAAAATCGATAGCAGCGGTATCGAGTATTACTTGTGGTTCTCCATATTCAGCTTCAATTGTTTTTGAAAATGCGGGTACAGCTGCTATTTCTTCAGTAGCCATTTCATATACTATAGATGGAGGATCTGCTATAAACACTACTTGGACAGGAACTTTAGCAAATTGCTCGACACAAGTTTATCCATTAACTATTACTGGTTTATCAAGAGGAACCCATACGGTAACTGTGACTACGACGGTTACTAGCGATGGAAATACTGCCAACAATACTAAAACAGTTTTGGTTACCGTAAATGATAATGGAACTGTTGGAGCTACAAACACTTTTAATGCTACAACAGATGCCTTAGTTGCAATTGATTCTAATAGTACTACAAATACAGTTTGGCAAAGAGGAACAATAGCTAAAACATTATTAACGAATACTGTTGCGGGTTCTCAGGTATATGCTACTAAGTTAGCTGGAAATTATCCAGATAAAACTACTTCCTATTTAGTTTCACAATGTTATGACCTTACCAATATGTCAAATCCTTCTGTGAGTTTTGATATGGCTTTTGATTTAGAATCCAATTGGGATATCATCTATTTTGAATATTCAACTAACGGAGGTTCATCTTGGAATGTTTTGGGAACATCTGCCGATGCCAATTGGTATAACAGTAGCAGACTGCCAAACGGAACAGATTGTTTTAATTGTATAGGAAAACAGTGGACAGGTGATTATGCTACAGCTCCAGTAGGCGGTACAGGTGTAAATGGAAATAAGCGTAATTATTCTCATACATTAACCCCATTCGGTTTTGGTGGTGCAACTCCAGCTTCAAACATTATGTTTAGATTTAATTTTGTTTCTGATGACGGGGTAAATCAAGAAGGAGTGTTTATTGATAACTTTTTAGTGCAAGGAACATTATCTGCACCAGAAAATCAGTTTCAAAATTTCGGAGTTTATCCTAATCCATCCAAAGGATTGTTTACTGTTGTTTTATCAACTTCCGAAAAAGTAGCGATTACTTTACATGATTTAAGAGGCCGTTCTATATACAATGAAACATTCTCAAGCAATGGTTCGGTATTTAATAAAGAACTTAATTTTAGTACACTATCTTCAGGTATTTATATGCTAAATGTAGAAAGTGCTGGTAAAAAAGCGTCTAAGAAAATTATCATTAACTAAATTTTTGAACGATAAAGCAAAGAAAACCGTGTTAGTCCTGACACGGTTTTTTTGTGCTAAATTTTTTCTAAAAATAAAATCCGAAATTCTTAGTAAAATAAGAATTTCGGATTTTTCTTGTGGAGTCGCCGAGAATCGAACTCGGGTCCAAACAAGCAACTAAAGAGCTTTCTACATGCTTATTTCTTGATTAGATTTTCGACCGTGTGCTATGCCAAGAACAGCAACACAAAGCTTAGTTTTATCAGTGTCAAAACGGATTTAAAACATTACCGTTTCTAGGTTTACTTTTACGGTTCCCCTGAACAAAACGCCATAAACCAAGGCTTTTTAGGAGAATCCAGCTTTCCTACCTGGTAGGAACTTGGCAAATCGTACTATAATTCGGATTATGCAGCTAAAGCGTAGTTATTTTCGCCGTGTAAAATTTTGAGACATTATATTTATGAGCAACACCTCAATGCTCAACATGCTTACAATTCAATTCGACTTGCTGTCAAAACCAGTCGACCCCATTTTGGTTTACAAAAGTAGTTAATTATTATCAAATATTATTCCAAATGATCCTCTTTCCCTTTTATTTTAAAGGGATAGTCCCCAAATAAACTTGAAAGTAATTTTAATTGGTACGTGCTTCGGGTGTATTTATTTGATATACAGATTAATGTAGCTTTTTCGTCTTTCAATTTTATGTAGGCTGATGTACTGCCATGCCACCAACCGTTGTGGTAAAACATTTTCTTACCATCGGGCCATTCCAAAAGTCTTATGCCTAAACCATAATTTCTAGTCCCTCTGCTTTCGTAGCTATAGCCTTTATACACTTCTTTTGCTAATTTTTTATTTAAAAAACTAGGATTGTAAGTTGCCATATCAAATTTTAGTAAATCTCTTGGTGTAGAATAAATATTTTTATCGCCATAAATCCCATCGAGGTAATTGTAGGCATATCTAATTTTGTTTCCTTTGTACGATTGACTCACATTTTTTGATCCTTTTTTGTAATCAAAAACAAACGTATTGTTCATTCCTAAAGGTTCAAATAGTAGCTTTTGCATGGCAGTGTGATACTCCATTTGGGTAACTTTTTCGATAACTAACGCCAAAAAGGCATAATTCGTGTTGCAATACGCAAAATGGGTATCTGTTTTGTATTCTAAATCGATATTGTTTTTATTGATAATAGGAATCAAGTCTTTGTTTTGCAAAGTATCTCTCTGATTCCAAACCACTTTCTTATCGGTAAAATAACTGTAATTACGCAATCCGCTTCGATGGTTGAGTAGCATTCGAATGGTAATTTCGGGATACGGAAAATCAGCAAGAATGGTGTTTACTTTTTGGTCTAACGTTATTTTTTTGGAATCTACAAGAAGCAAAATAACCGTTGCCGTAAGTACTTTGCTCAAAGAGGCAATGTGAAGTGGTGTTTCAGGGGTAATGGCTTTCTTCTCCTCAAAATTAGACATACCACGGTAATTTTCATAAATGATATGTCCGTTTTTTGCTACCAGAAAACTTCCTGAAAAATCGTTCGGAATATATCTTTCGGCATAAAAAGCAGCAATTGTTTGTTGTAATCTTTTCTTTTCTGACGATTTTAAATCGGGCAAATGATTTTCATAAGGTTGCATTGTATAAACAGAACCAACTTTGGTTTCTTCTTTCTTTTTTAATGCTTTTTTCTTCTCAGTGCATGAAAAACAGATAGTTAGAATTGTAAAAAGTAAGAGAAATTTTATATTTATTTTGATTGTCATTTTAACTTGGATATAAAACAAATATAAATAAACAAATGAGGAATCAAAACAGGTTTTTAAACAATTATTTCTATTTGTTTCAAGTTACTATTACGTTATATTTGCACCAAATTTTAAAATAGTTATTGTACTTATTTTAAAAATAAAATCGTTTTACAATGAAATTTGGACTTATAAAAGAAAGAAAAAATCCACCAGATCGACGGGTTGTTTTTACACCCGAAGAATTGGTGAAATTGCAACAACAATTTCCACTAGCCGAAATAAAAATTGAATCCTCTGATATTCGAGTTTTTACTGATGAACAGTATAGTGAATTGGGTTTTGAGGTAACAACAGATGTATCGGATTGTGATGT
>CAXYWC010000014.1:0-42274 GCA_964292845.1 uncultured Flavobacterium sp.
GTAAATAAAATTGCCGTAGATGTGACGTTTTGCAAAACGATTTGGCGATTCGGCATTGACCATTTTAACGTAAATATTTCTAGGAACACCTATGTATTCGTATTCCATTCCGTTGAAATATTTAATATGCAACGTTTGTTTTTCTAAATGAAAATCATGAATATTAGAATTAGTAATCGTATCCGTGTATTCAGGAAGGTTTTTTTCGACAGTTTCAGCCGATATACTTACTAAAAAGTGGTAAGCACCAATAATTTGTTTACTTCTTTCTTCAGCAGCTAGTTTTCCAGCTTCGTCATTTACAAATTTGTCAGGATGAGAATCTTTCATGCTGTTTCTGTAAATGGTTTTTAATTCTTTTAAAGTAACATTTTTGTCCACTTCAAGTAATTTTCTGTATTCAATAACTCTTTTCATACCAATGTTTAATAATAATAATTTAATTGTCAAACCTTTACGAGATAACTCTTGTTTGAAATCGCGTGCAAAAGTAGTTATTATAAATGATACTTAAAAATTAAGTGTCATGTATTTGTTTTTATTTCTAGTTATTTTTTTACTTTACAATACTAACTTTTATGGGGAAAAATTAAAGAAAATACTTAAATTTATAGCTTTAATAAAAAAGTATGTCATTATTTCAAAATTCCGTAGTTACTAAATACTTAAAAAATCAAAACGCCACTTTGCTTTTGCAAAAATGGGAAGTCTATAAAAATCATTTCCTAAACTTAAAAGTTCAAGAGGATATTAAAAGTCTGAAAGAAGAACAATATCAAGGCGAATTTTTAGAAGACTTGTTTGTTAAAATATTAGGCTACACCAAGCCAGCATCTTCAACGGAAACAAAATTTAATCTTACTACCGAATACAAAAACGTAAAAGACAGCAAAAAAGCGGACGGAGCAATTATTATAAACGATAAAGTAATTGCAGTTATTGAGTTAAAAAGCACCAACACAACCGATTTAGGTAAAATTGAAACGCAAGCTTTTGGCTACAAAAACAACCAGCCCGATTGCGTGTATGTGATTACTTCCAACTTTGAAAAAATCCGATTTTATATTGATAATGCTATTGAATTTTTAGAGTTCAATTTATTTCAATTAACGCAAACCGAATTTGAATTATTGTATTTATGTTTAGCTTACGATAACCTTTCTAAAGGCATTGCAAAAACTATTAAAGACGAATCGGTAAGCCAAGAAGACGTTATTACCAAAAAATTATACAAAGATTATTCGCTATTTAAACGAGAATTACATCAAAATTTAGTGGTTTTAAACCCGCAATATGAACCGATTGAACTCTTTAAGAAATCGCAAAAATTATTAGATCGGTTTTTGTTTATTTTCTTTGCCGAAGACCGCAACTTATTACCCACCAATTTAATTTTCCGTATCAATAAAGAGTGGCAAAATTTGCGCACTATGCGTATCGAAGTGTCTTTATACGACCGATACAAAGTCTATTTTAACGATTTAAATAGCGGTGCAAAAGTACAATTGCCAGCTTTTTCGCAAACCGCTACAAACACTATTGAAGAGCACCAAATTTTTGCCTATAATGGTGGGTTGTTTAAAGCAGACGACATTTTAGACAATATTAAAATTGACGATGCCGTTTTATTTAAACACACCGAAAATTTAAGCAATTATGACTTTGCCAGCGAAGTCGATGTGAATATTTTAGGACATATTTTTGAAAACTCGTTAAATGAGTTAGACGAAATAAAAGCACAATTAGAGGGTGAAACCATTGACAAAACGAAAACCAAACGTAAAAAAGACGGCGTTTTTTATACCCCAAAATACATAACCAAATACATTGTAGAAAACACCATTGGTAAGTTGTGCGAAGAAAAGAAAACCGAATTGCAATTGGTAGATGAAGACTACACAACCGATAAAAAACGACAAAACAAAACCCTACAAGCCTTAATTGATAAAGTTGAAACGTACAGGAGTTGGTTGTTGCAACTCACCATTTGCGATCCTGCTTGTGGTAGTGGTGCCTTCCTGAACCAAGCCTTAGATTTTTTAATTGCAGAACACCAATATATAGACGAACTAAAAGCCAAATTATTTGGAGATACTTTTGTTTTGAGCGATGTAGAAAACAGCATTTTAGAAAACAACCTTTTTGGTGTAGATTTAAACGAGGAAAGTGTAGAAATTGCAAAACTCTCCCTTTGGTTACGAACGGCACAACCTAACCGAAAACTAAACGATTTAAGCGGTAATATACAATGTGGTAACTCATTAATTGATGATGTTGCCATTGCTGGCGATAAAGCTTTTAATTGGCAACAAGCCTTTGAAAAAGTATTTGCAAAAGGTGGTTTTGATGTAATTATTGGAAATCCGCCTTATGTTAAATTAGAAACAATAAAAGAAGTATCTGAACAACTATCAAAATTGAATTATAAAACTTTTGAAAAAAGAGGTGATTTATATGTTCTATTTGTTGAAAAAGGATTTGATATTTTAAAAAAGGATGGTATTATTTCATTTATTATGCCAAACAAATGGCTTCAAGCTGGTTATGGTAGAGCTTTAAGAAGTTTCTTTTTGGAATATAGGATGAATCAGCTTATTGATTTTGGAGATTTACAAATTTTTGAGGGTGCAACAACTTACCCATGTATTTTTATTTCAGAGAAAAAAATCCCAGAAAAAAATATTTCAATTGCAGTTTTGAAGCCTGAAATGAAAAATGATTTTAATTATAATATCTCTGAAAACAATAATTCCTTTGATACTTCTTCCTTTAATGATGGAACTTGGATTATTTCATCGAATGATGATAGTCAGTTACTTGAAAGACTAAATTTAAAATTTAAAAACCTTGAAGAATTCATAAATGGTGAATCTAATTATGGTATTAAATTTGGGTTAACAGAAGCATTTTTAATTGATGTAGAAAAAAGAAATGAACTAATAAAAATAAACCCAAAATCAATTGAACTTATTGGTTCTATTTTAAGAGGTAGAGATTTAGGAAGATACAAAACACCTAATCATGAAGATTTAGATTCAATCATATTAGCATATTTTGGAAGTTATAAAATTTTAGAAACTCAATATCCAGCTTTGTTCAATCATATTATTCAATTTGAAGAAAAACTTAAAAAAAGAGGGCAATGTAATGGTAGTAAAGTAACTGATTCAAAACCATTTAGTGGACAACATCATTGGTTAGAATTAGATAATAATCCATCATTAGAATATTTAGAGCTTTACAAAAAACCAAAAATTATGTATCAAAAATTTCAGGTAAAACCTTGTTTTATTTTTGATGAAGCAAAGCTTTATTGCAATGATTCTATGTGGATAATTCCTACAGACAATAAAGGTCTTTTAGCAATTTTAAATTCAAAAATGGGCTGGTGGTTAATTTCTAAATATTGTACACAGATACAAAATGGATATCAGTTAATTTGGAAATATTTTAGACAAATCCCAATAGCAAATACAACTCTTGAACTTGCTGAAAAAGCAGATTTAATGCTTTCACTAAACAAAACCTTACAACAGCAACAAGCTAAAGTTATCAATATGTTGCAAAGGGATTATGGTTTAGAAAAGCCAACTAAAAAGCTAGAAACTTGGTACGAGTTATCGTTGCAAAGCTTTTTTGCAGAGTTGGCAAAAGCAAAAATAGTATTGTCGGCAATACAAAAAGATGAAGTGCAAGAGTATTTTGAAACCTACCAAAAACAAGCCATTGCAACTAAAAACCAAATCATGGCAACAGATAAACAAATTGATGCCATGGTTTATGAGTTGTATGGATTGAGTGAGGAGGAAATTGAGATTGTGGAGAATAGTTAGAAATTGTTGTTTAAAACTCAAGACAATTGTGAATAAGTTAGTTTTTAATTTTTAATATAAAGCTCAACCTTTGTAAAATAGCAATTGAAAAACATGGGAAGTAAAGCAACTACAATAGAACAACAAATTGAAAAACTTTCTGGTAGAGGAATGATTTTTGAAAATGAAGCTGAAATCAACAAAGCCAAAGAAATTTTGTTAGATATTGGTTATTACAGACTTGGTTTTTATTGGAATCCTTTTGAGATTGATAAAGATCATAATTTTGCAGCAGGAACAAAGTTTTCTGATGTGGTGAGTTTATATTATTTAGATGTTGATTTAAAAAACATTTTGAACAAAGCATTAAACAGAATTGAAATTAATTTAAGAACCCAACTCATTTATTATGTTTCAAATGCTTATCCTGACAATCCAACTTGGTTTGCTAATAAACGAGTAATGTATCCAAATTTTGTTGATGAGTTTCCTAATTATTACAATGAAAGATTTAAAAGAAACAACAAACCATTAAAAAAGCATCATGCAAACTATCCAAATGACATGTATGCTCCTGCATGGAAAACTTTAGAATTTTTAACCTTTGGTACAATTGAAAAAATTTATTTTTCATTAAAAGATGAAAATTTGAAAAAGCAGATAGCCAATTTGTATGGTATAAAAAAAGTAAATGTTTTTCAAAATTTCTTAAAAACTGTGATTTTTGTTAGAAATATTTGTGCCCATAGTGGTATTCTTTTTGATTCAAATACTCCAAAAGAAATTGTAACAACACCATTAATAAAATTTAATAATAACAATAGACATTCAATAGATTCTTCAATAAAAGTAATTTTATATTTTCTTGAAATCATTTCAAAAAATAGAAAAAATAGTATTGAAAATGAGATAGTTTCACTATTTGAAAGTCATTCTGACAATCCAGTAATTCAGAAAATTATTATTGAAAATATTGGTTACAACAAAAATTAAGTTAAAAAGTTTTTTTTATAATGTAATTTATATAATTTTGTACTCTTAAGTGCCCAACTATTCATTTGCATTAGTGCTGCACTTTAAAATAGTAAATATAACCCAGACTTGCTCTGGGTTTTTTTATTTAATATAAATTTTAAGTTGAGAATTTCTTAAAAAATTAGTTTATAAGCATAAAAAAAGCCACTCTTTTCAGAATGGCTTGCTTAGTAGCGGGAACAGGACTCGAACCTGTGACCTTCGGGTTATGAGCCCGACGAGCTGCCTACTGCTCTATCCCGCATTGTTTCGAGTGCAAATATACAACTAATATTAACTCTTGCAACAAAAAGAGTAATTTTTTTTAAATTATTCTATATAATTGATTTTTAGATAGTTGTATTTTTTTAATTCGATAATAGTTCTGAAGTTATTTTGCAATACCTTTTTTATTGTTACTATTCACTTGATATGATTACCTTTGTACCCGAGACCTTCGGTCAAATTGTACGAAGTAAAAATATAAATGCAGCATAAATGTCACATAAAGCAGGTTTTGTAAACATCATAGGAAATCCAAACGTAGGAAAATCAACCTTAATGAATGCCTTTGTTGGCGAGCGATTATCGATTATTACATCAAAAGCGCAAACCACACGTCATAGGATTTTGGGTATTGTAAATGGTGAGGATTTTCAGATGATTTTGTCAGACACCCCAGGAATTATCAAACCCGCATACGAAATGCAGGAATCGATGATGAACTTTGTAAAATCAGCTTTTGAAGATGCCGATGTTTTGATTTATATGGTCGAAATCGGTGAAAAAGAACTCAAAGACGAAGCTTTTTTTAATAAAATTGTGCATGCCAAAATTCCAGTTTTATTGCTTCTAAATAAAATAGATACTTCCAATCAAGAACAATTAGAAGAACAAGTGGCGTTTTGGACTGACAAAGTTCCCAATGCAGAAATTTTTCCAATATCGGCTTTGCAAAATTTTAATGTAAAAGAAGTTTTTGACAGAATTATACAATTGTTACCTGAATCGCCAGCATATTATCCAAAAGATCAGTTAACAGATAAGCCAGAACGTTTTTTTGTAAACGAAACCATTCGGGAAAAAATATTACTACATTACAGTAAAGAAATTCCGTATGCGGTAGAAATTGTAACCGAAGAGTTTTTTGAAGACGATAATATCATCCGAATTCGTTCTTTAATTATGGTAGAGCGTGAAACCCAAAAAGGGATTATTATTGGCCATAAAGGAGAAGCTCTAAAACGTGTAGGAGTAGAATCGCGCACTGATTTAGAGAAATTTTTCGGAAAACAAATACATATTGAATTGTATGTAAAAGTGAACAAAAATTGGCGGAGTAATGTGAATATGCTGAAGCGTTTTGGGTATAACCAGTAGCTGTTTTAGGTGGTATATAGATGCTATTTTGCTTGTTTTACCTTATACTCGAAATACTCTCGTAACTCTCTTTTTCTGAACTTTTTAGCCAGAAAAAGAGAGTGTAAACACAGGATTAGACTCTAGAATTCTATTTATGAGTTGAGAATTTTATCCAATTCAAATTCGAGTTCATTCATTTGATAACTGCCCTTTTCTCGGATTTGTTTGGCAATAAAATAGAGCAGAAACCAAACAAATACCATGAGTACTAATACGACTAAATTCATTATAACAGGCAACTTTAATATGTAGTTTGAACACGCAATCCCACTAAACAAAAGAAAAGTACCGCCTACTAAAAAGTGCAGGAACATAAAAAAAGTCCATAGCGTTTGGTCAGGACCAAAGAGGCATCGGGCGTGTGTGTGTTCTGGATTATCTTCCTGAGGTTCCAATTCAACGTGGAGTTGTGGCGACCAAATTCGTCTAAATTCAGGTACAATATCTAGAAACACATGATGGTTTCTAATTTTCATGTAACATTGCTTGGTTTCGTTTTTTCGGTATTGTATAAATTTTTGCAAAACGACATCTCTATTTTCTTCTACATCTCGATGAAATCGCAACCGTAATCGTATTTCGTTATCTGCATTCATAGTCTAATTTTTTTGGTTGGTTATTTTGGTTTATGCTAATATACTAAAAAAATTGATATTCCTAGTATTATACACTACCTTTGCAACCCGAAACTGCAACGCAGTTGAACGGACGAAGTAAATATTTGAAAAGCATGATGAATAATATTGTAGCCATAGTAGGAAGACCTAATGTAGGAAAATCAACCCTTTTTAATCGGTTGATTCAAAGGAGAGAAGCCATTGTCGATTCGGTTTCGGGAGTAACTCGTGACCGTAATTATGGCAAAAGCGAATGGAATGGAAAGGAATTTTCAGTAATAGATACCGGTGGTTACATTAGAGGTTCCGACGACGTTTTTGAAGGAGAAATTCGTAAACAAGTCGAACTTGCTATCGATGAAGCTGATGTAATTATATTTGTTGTCGATGTTGAAGAAGGAATCACTCCTATGGACGATGCCGTAGCCAAAATGTTGCGAAAAGTAACAAAACCTGTTTTACTAGCGGTAAATAAGGTAGATAATGCCATGCGAGAAAAAGACGCCATTGAGTTTTATAATCTAGGATTAGGAGAGTATTTTACTTTCGCTAGTATATCAGGTAGTGGGACAGGCGATTTGCTCGATGCATTAATAGATGCTTTTCCTGTAAAACCGTTACCAACACAAGAAGAAGTAGTATTGCCTCGTTTTGCAGTGGTAGGCCGTCCTAATGCAGGAAAATCTAGTTTTATAAATGCCTTAATTGGTAAAGAACGTTTTATGGTAACGGATATTGCAGGTACAACTCGTGATGCAATAGATACAAAATACGACCGTTTTGGTTTCGAATTTAACTTGGTAGATACCGCGGGAATTCGTCGTAAAGCCAAAGTAAAAGAAGATTTAGAATTTTATTCGGTAATGCGTTCCGTTCGTGCTATTGAGCATGCAGATGTTTGTATCTTAATCATCGATGCGACACGTGGTTTTGAAGGGCAAGATCAAAATATATTTTGGTTGGCCGAAAAAAACCGAAAAGGAGTTGTTATCTTGGTCAATAAATGGGATTTAGTCGAAAAAGATACCATGTCAACTCGCGATTATGAAGCTAAAATTCGAGAAGAACTCATGCCGTTTACCGATGTGCCTATTCTTTTTGTGTCAGCACTTACCAAACAACGTTTGCTGAAAGCATTGGAAGCAACAGTGCAAGTGTATGAAAATAGACAGCAACGAATTCCAACATCAAAATTCAATGATTTTATGTTGAAAATTATTGAAAATCACCCACCACCAGCCTTGAAAGGAAAGTTTGTGAAAATTAAATATTGTATGCAGTTGCCAACACCAACACCACAGTTTGTGTTTTTTGCCAACTTACCACAATATGTAAAAGATGCCTACAAGCGTTTCTTAGAAAATAAAATTCGCGAAAATTGGGATTTTTCAGGAGTACCAATTGACATTTACATTAGAGAAAAGTAGTATAAAAACAGGCAAATTAGCCTGTTTTTTTATTATAATGAATTGGAAATTATTTGCTAAATTTGTTTTAAAAAGATAGTTGATAATTTCTAATACGATATTTTTTCACAATTTAATATAAAAACTATGAACACAACCTATCATTTATCATCTGCGCAAGAAATGAGTGTTGATATTTTAGAAGCTATTAAAATGACGTATAAGTCAAGACCTATTACCATTACTATTGAAGACGATAGTAATTTCGAACTCTCCACAGAAACTAAAAATTTACTTGATATTCGTTTAAATGATTATTTGAAAAACCCAAATGATGTTCAAGATTTTGATACATTATTGGACGAATTAGAAAGTAGAATATGAAATATAAGTTTGTGTACAGACCTTTTGTAAAACAAGATTTACAAAATGCTACCAATTATTACAAAGACATTTCGCCTAATTTAGCCAAAGACTTTTTACACAGAATTAGAGAAGCTAAAAAATATATCGCCCTAAATCCCAAAGGTGACGACGTGATGTATCAGGATATTAGAATGCATAATTTATACCAATTCCCATACCATATTCACTACTATACCGACCACGAAAATAAACAAATTGTTATTCTTGCTATTGAATTCTCTAAAAGAGAGAACTTAAATTTTACTGGGAGAAAATAAAATTCGCAAGAATTGGGATTTTTCAGGAGTACCAATAGATATTTACATTAGAGAAAAGTAGTAGTTAAAGTTTTCGGAATAAAGTAAAATTGTACATACTAAAAGACTTATTTTGCTGTTACTATGGTTTACCATTTAACAGCAATTTTTTTATGCCAAAAGCCACTTTCTTTTTACTTCTTTTATTTATTTGCTCAACTTCTTTTTCTCAAAATTTGATTACCCTTAAAGGCAAAATAATCAATTCAGAAACGATGCTGCCTATAGAATCGGCTACCGTTTATGTGTCGGTTTCGAAAGATTCGACTTTAATTGACTACACCATAACGGATAAAAACGGACTATTTGAGTTAAAAATTAAAAAAACTAAAACCCCAACTTTCTTAAAAGTAACAATCATGGGGTATAACAATTTCAAAAAAGCTATAGAATCTATAACTTCTGATATTGATTTCAAACAACTACCAATTGTAGAAAAAGCTAAACTTCTGGGAGAAGTGGTTGTGCAATCGGAAGCACCACCTATAAGAATAAAAAAAGACACTTTAGAATTTAATGCAGCGTCATTCAAAGTGCGTCCCGATGCAAACGTAGAAACATTATTAAAGCAATTGCCAGGTGTAGAAGTAGGGACGGATGGAAAAATTATAGTAAATGGAAAGGAAGTCAATCAAATACTAGTAAACGGGAAACCTTTTTTTGACAAAGACGGTAAAATTGCTTTACAGAGTTTGCCGTCAGATTTAATTAAAAAAGTTCAAATTTCGGATACAAAAACCAAGAAAGAAGAATTGTCTGGAAAAAATGCCAGCTCTAACAATGCCAGCATCAATTTGACCATTGATAAAGAGAAAGACAAAGGTTTTTTTGGCAAATTTATGGGTGGTTACGGAACAAACGAGCGTTATGAAAGTAGCGGGTTAATTAATTATTTTAAAAACAAACGAAAAATTAGCGTTCTAGCGTCATCAAATAACATTAACGCTACAGGTTTCTCTATGGATGAAATTTTTGATAATATGGGAGGAGGACGAAATTCGTCTTATAGTAGCAACTCTTTTGGATTTGGCAATATGCGTTTTGGAGGCGGAAAAGGAATTACACAATCGAATATGCTAGGTGTAAATTATACCGATGAGTGGTTTAAAAATTTCGAGAACTCGGGAAGTTATTTTTTTACAAATACAAATACTACAAATACAAATGCAACAAGCCAATTTAATTTCTTGCCCACCGGAAATTTCACAACAGAATCCTATTCAAAAACCGAAGAAGACCGATTTGGACATAACGCAAAACTAGAATTAGAATACAAAATCGATTCAACAACTACAGTAACCATTTCTCCAAAATTTGTCAAGTCCAATAGTAAATACAGCAACGATTCGTTCGAAAAATCACTCGACAGCAATACTCAGTTACTTAACGAAAGTACCTCTAAAACCTTTTCAGAAAATGAGAACACGAACTTTACGAATGCGCTAAACTTTAATAAATCATTTAAAAGGAAAGGCAGAAACTTTAATTTCCTATTTGAAAATGACAATACGAAGGAAAATAGTTTCGATTTTAATAAATCGAGAACCGTTTTTTATAAAAGTGGCACTCCCGACGACATTAGAAATCAGTTGAAGGAAATCAGAAATTCAGAGAATATATATACCTCAGAAGTGGAGTATAACGAACCCATTAAAGACTCTATTGCGTTGAAACTTAAAGTCGAATTGTATTCTCAAAAAATAGCCGAAATTAAAAAAACAAACGATTTTGATTCCAATTCCCAATTGTATGTTTTAGAAAATGCACTGCAAAGCAACGAAATGGTTTCAAAAACAGAAACAATTACACCAAAAGCAGGTTTTAGTATTACTAAAAAAAAGTACACATTCGATTTCGATGCCGGAACTGCGGTAACACAGTTTGCCAATAATGCTTATTATTTAGGCGCTAAAACAGTTCTCAATAGGAGTTATGCTTTGCCAGAGGTTTCGGTAAGTTTAAATTATAGGTTTACAAAAACAAAATCCATTTGGACCAGTTATAATTATACTACAAATTTCCCCACTGCAAATCAGATTTTACCCCTCGAAAATTTAGCCAATCCATTAAACACGTACGTCGGAAATCCAGATTTGAATCCAGAGGTAAAACATAATTTTTATTTTAGTTTTAGAGACTTTAAAACGGCTACAAAATCAGGATATAACCTTTATTTTGGAGGAGATTATTACGAGAGTCAAATAGCCTCATCCTCAATTTTTGATTCCAACAGAAAACGAACTACAACCTATAAAAATATAGCAGGAAGTTACAGCTCTTGGTTTGGTTCTAGCTGGCATAAAACCATAAAAAACGAGGCTCACACGTATAAATTTGGTTTAGGAATAAGCGGAAATTTCGCTTTGTTAAAAGGATTTTCTAATACAATACTCTTTGAATCTTCGTCTTTAAGACTAACACCTAGAGCCAATTTTACGTATGAGTATGGCGAATTATTCACCATAAATCCATCGTATAATTTTTCTTATAATGCTACAAAATATAAAAATTATATAGTAAGTTCGGCTAAGAACACCTTGCATAAATTCAATTTACAGATTACAAATTATTGGCCAAAAAATTGGGTTTTTGGTAACGATTTTGGATACACTTATAATTCTAATATTGCAGATGGGTTTAAAAAAGATTTTTATTTATGGAATTCTAGTTTGTCGTATAGTTTTTTTGAAAAAAAAATGATGGCTAAAATTAAAGTTTACGATCTATTAAACCAAAATCAAAATGCCACAAGAACAATAACAGCCACTTCAATTAAAGACGAAGAGAACATAGTGTTAAAGCGATATGTAATGTTTTCTTTAACGTATAAAATCGAGAAATTTGCTGGAAAAGAAAAACCATCTAGAAGGAAATAGGAATATACTTTAGAAAGTTTACTAAATTTGTACGATATTTTAAAAACAACAACTTTTTATGACGCTATTAAAGCTCTATTTTGAAGGGTCGGACAATACTTCCGAATTTTTTAAAAACAATGTCACTTACACGAATTCTGATATCGAAAATTGCGATTATATTATTAGTTCAAGTTTCGAAACGGGTATGCCTAACCGAAAAGTAATTCAAAAAGCATTAGACCGTTATAGAAATACAAACAAAAAAGTAGTCGTTTTTTTGATTAGCGATTTTGTAGGCAAACTCAACATTCCAAATAACGTTTTCCTATTTAGAACCTCACTTTACAAATCAAATCAGCAAAAAAACGAATATTTATTGCCTTACATTTGGGAAGGTTTCAAGGAACCTTTCGTGCCCTTAAACAAAACCGAAAAGCCCATAATTGGTTTTTGCGGCACGGTAAAAAACAATACAGGAAAACGACAAAGTTGTATCGATAAATTAAATTCAAGCGAGTTTATAACCCCCAATTTTATAACCAAACAAAGCTTTTGGGGCGGTAAACCACACGATAAGGATTTGATAGACGATTTCAAAAACAATATTTTGCAATCGCATTTTACGTTAAGTAATAGAGGGGCGGGCAATTTTTCGATGCGTTTTTACCAAGTTTTATCGTTAGGACGAATCCCAATTTTGTTAGACTCGGATATGGTTTTTCCTTTTGAAGACGAAATCAACTGGGATCAGTATTTGATAAGAGCTAAAACCGAAAAAGAATTAGTAGCTAAAATTCCAACATGGTGGAACCCGAAAACTAATGATGAGATTATACAAATTGAGCAAAAATGCAAACAAATTTATTACGATTATATTGCCCCAAATTCATTTGGAAAAAAAATAACGGCATTTTTGCTTCAGCATAAAAATGAAGTTCCAGTCAAAGAAAGAAGCCATTTCTTGTCATTACTATTTTCTGTTATAAAGAAGTAAGTTGTAAGGCTTGTTTTTTTAGGCTTTATTTATTTGCTACAAAGTTGGGAGACTTTGTAGAGCTGTTCTAACTTTATTCACTCTTTGGAGAACTGGTCGGGTTATCATGTATATACTCACTAAAGTAAAACAAAATAACTATAGAAATTATAACATAAGAGATTGTTATTACATATAGATTCATAAAATTCATTTTCAATTCAGAATTTATAATAGAATCCCTTCCTTTTTTGAAATATAAGAGATAAAATAATATATACACGAATATTATAAGTAAAATTGAATTCAAAGCAGAAAGGTTATTTGAAGTACAAAAATAAATTAGTACACTTATTATATTAAAAAAATTCAATGCATGAACTCCTGTACTCAAAATGAATGCACGATTTATAAGATCATCATTTGAATTATTATATAAAGTTTCGTCTTTAAAAATCTTTAAAATATTATATATCCCAAAAAATATTATGTTAATAAAAATCATATATAATTTTAATTAAAAATCATTGTCAGCTTGACTTATGGAAAGCGAGAATAATTATAACCTTATAAAATTAGTAGTGGCTGTTGAATCTATATTTATCATCCAGTTATTATTTTCCATAAAATTTAGTGATACTTTTATTTTTTGGAATATTTTGTAATCCTTTATTTGTTTACCAACTCCTTTTTTAACGATGTCCTTTTTTTTGAAAACCAAAATACACATTGTATCTTTATCAATATCAAAATAATCATCCCATCTACCCATTCTAAACTTTTTCTTCTTCGCTAATGGTGGGCAAATTTCTTCATCTTCTATTTCAAATTTTACTATTTTATTATTTTTATATAATTCTTCTTTATCAGGAAATCTATAAAAAACACTAACCACAATCGTGTCGCTTGTTTTATTATTGATTACTAATTTATCATCCCAAGAATCACAACTAAATAAAAAAGAGATTAAAGCACATACTATAAAACACTTTTTCATAGTAAAATTATTATTTGATTATAAAATGAAAAACGATGCTTTCAGAAGCAGTAAATTAAGAGAGAGGTTGGCTTTACGATTGTTTGTCAAAGCCTACCAATCGCCACCGGCACCACCGCCAGAAAAACCGCCTCCGCCAAAACCGCCACCAAAACCGCCGCCACCAGAGGAACCTCCGCCAAAACCGCCTCCGCCGCTTCGTCCCATATTACTTAAAATAATAACATCGAGTAAGCTGGGTGTTCTGCCTATGCCGCTTCCGTTTCCTTTGTTGCTTTTGGAAATAATAATGAGGATAATTACAAATAAGATAATAAAAATTACAATGGGGAAATCGCCACCTTCTTTCTCTTGCCGTTTGCCTTTGTATTTGCCTTTCAGCACATCAAATATAGCATCGGTTCCTTTGTCAAGACCGTTGTAATAGCTACCAGCTTTAAACTCTGGAATGATAATGTTGCGAACTAATTCGCCTGTTATACCAGCCGTTAATCTATCCTCAACGCCATAACCGGGCGAAATCCAAATTTTTCTTTCTGCCTTGGCTAATAGTACAATTACACCATTGTCATTTTGTTTAGTGCCTCCAATTCCCCAAGCGTGTCCCCATTTTGGAGCTAGAATTCCAATATCTTCTCCTTTTAAACTTTCTATCGTAATGACCACAATTTGTGTGGTGGTCGAATCGGAATATTTAATTAGTTTTTCTTCTAGTTGTGCTTTTTCGTTGGCGTTTAAAACGCTCGCATAATCATACACCGAGGTTTGAAATTTTGGGATTTCAGGAATGGTAAATTGTGCAAAACTTAGTTGTACAAAGAACAAACAAGTAAAAAGTTGGAACAAAAATGAAGTATTCTTTTTAAGTAAATTCATTATCCTTTAGAGATTTCGTTAGCTAATTCATTGGTATCGTCGTCTTGGTACGGAAAGTATTTTTGAAGCTGTTCGCCTGCTTTCAAAACGCCATCTACTAAGCCTTGTTTGAAATTTCCGCTTCGAAAATGAGTGGACATTATATTTTTAGTACTTTCCCAGAAATCAGCTGGTACTACTTTGTTGATTCCTGTATCGCCACAAATAGCAAATTTTTTACTTTTGACAGCCACATAAATCAAAACGCCATTGGCATCTTTGGTTTTGTGCATTTCTAAGGTGTTAAAAACTTCGATAGCACGGTCTATAGCTTCCAACGAGGTTTCTTTTTCCAAATGTACACGAATTTCGCCCGAGGTGTTTTTTTCAGATTGACAAATGGCTGCTACAATTTCTTGTTCTTCTGTTTTAGATAAAAATTCTTCTACTTTTGACATAGGATTTATTTTTTTAACCAATAAGTTGACTAGGCGTATGTTTATTTTAAACTTCGTGTTCTTTGTGGTTCATTTTTAATCCCAAAAGCGCAAAGAATACACAAAGACACTATTCTGTGAGCTCTGTGCATTCTTTGTAAACTTTATGGGCGTTATTTTTTAGAATTTTACTTCAACTGGTTTGTCAGCGCCTTCTACTGCTTTAAAGTACGGTTTTTCTTTGTATTTTCCTAAGAAAAAGCTTTGCGGCATGGCCAATATATAGCCGTTGTAATCTTGTACCGATTCGTTAAAACGAGTTCTTGCAGTCAGAATCTGATTTTCGGTGCTGGCTAATTCATCTTGAAGTTTCAAGAAATTTTCATTCGCTTTAAGCGTAGGATATTGTTCTACCGAAACCAATAATCTTGACAAAGAAGACGAAACTCCTGATTGTGCCGAGTTGAATGCCGCCAATTGTTCTGGTGTTACATTCGCAGGATCTATAGTAACTGAGGTTGCTTTGGCACGAGCTTCAATTACGGCTGTCAAAGTTCCTTTTTCAAAATCGGCAGCTCCTTTTACGGTATTTACTAAATTGCCAATCAAATCATTACGTCGTTGGTAAGCCGTATTCACATTTCCCCATTCTTTGTTTACCGCTTGGTCTTTTTGCAAGCCTGTGTTCATGACACCCATAACCCAAAATGCAATCATTAAAACTACACCAGCAACAATAATCCAAGGTAAAAATTTTTTAAAATCCATGTTTTTCTATTTTTAAAGTTAATCGTTTATTTAATTAGTCGTTTGTTTTTGTAAATCGTTACAATCCGTCTTTAATATGTATTAATTGTGCTTTCACACTTTCTAATTTGCTAATAATAGCAAACTTGTCTAAGGTCTTCTTTTGGCTTTCTTTCAGATGCACTTTGGCTCCTTCTAGCGTAAAACCACGTTCTTTGACTAAATGGTAAATTAGTTGTAAATGTTGTACATCTTCTGGTGTAAACATTCGGTTGCCTTTCGCATTTTTTTTAGGCTTTAGGATGTCAAACTCCTTATCCCAAAAGCGAATAAGTGATTGGTTTACATCAAATGCAGAGGCAATTTCGCCCATGCTATAATATCGTTTGTCTTTAGGTAAATTGATGTGCATTAATCCAGAGATTGATTTTCTTGAGTTGCTAATTTGGCAATAGCTGTATATTCCACCGCCGAAATATTGCCATAATAAAAATTAATCGGGTTAACCACACTACCGCCTTTATGCACTTCGTAATGCAAGTGAGGTGCCTGACTACGCCCCGTACTTCCTACAAAACCGATAACGCTTCCTCGTTTTACATGTTGCCCTACTCTAGCTTTATATCGGCTCAAATGGGCATACAATGTTTCGTAGCCATACCCATGTCTAATCACAATATGATTCCCAAAACCTGAAGCGCCATTGTCTGCTCGTACCACAACACCATCTCCCGAAGCATATACAGGCGTTCCTGTAGGCGAAGTAAAATCCATTCCTTTATGCATTTTTCTTGCTTTAGTAAACGGGTCACTTCGGTAGCCAAAACCCGAAGCCATATGTTTCAAATCTTCGTTTTTTACTGGTTGAATCGCTGGAATAGAAGCTAAGAATTTTTCTTTAGCCTTAGATAATTTCAAAATTTCATCTAGCGATTTCGACTGTATCACCAGTTGTTTCGAAATCATATCCACACGATTTGATGTATTGGCAACCAATTGCTCGTTATTATAACTCAACAATTGTTTAAACCGTCCTTCAGTAATAATTCCTTTCTTTTTTTCTGTTTCCGAAAGAGACGCATTATTAAAATAAACGCGATAAATATTATTATCTCGATCGACCACATTGGCTAAAACCGCATCAAGTTCGTCCAATTGCTTATTCAAAATAGTATAATTTAACTTCAAATTTTCAATTTCACGAGCCTGCAATTTATCTTTTGGCGTTTCAAATAAAGAAGTATTGACTAATGTAAAAAAGCATAAAAATCCAAATAACGCCGAAGCCAACAAAAACAAGGCTATATAACCAAAACTTTTCGCTTTTTTCTTTTTTATGATACGGTATGCTAAATTTTCAGCATCGTAATAGTATTTTACTTTCTTCATATTTTAAAAAATCCTATTTTTGCAGTCATTATGACAAAGTAACAAAATATTAGGCAAACTAATAATAAAAATGTTTCAATAAGTAACTATTTTTACCATTAAGAGCCTAATCCAGCTATCCGTTACAAGTTCTCGTCTAGGAATATTTTTTTCTACGAGCCCGCAGGAGCTTCCGTTGGTCGCTTTGCCAGCTCAAGAAAAAATAAATTCTTAGCTCTCGAAGCTTTTCACTACTATCTGGGGCAAAGTAATTAGATAATTAAAAAAATGACATCAAAAGACATCCGCAAACAATACCTTCAGTTCTTCGAATCAAAAGGACATCTTATCGTTCCATCAGCACCAATCGTTCTTAAAGACGATCCAACCTTAATGTTCAACAATTCAGGAATGGCGCAATTCAAAGAATATTTCTTAGGAAACGGAACACCAAAAAGTCCAAGAATTGCCGATACTCAAAAATGTTTGCGTGTGTCAGGAAAACATAACGATCTAGAAGATGTAGGTTTTGATACGTATCATCATACGATGTTCGAAATGCTAGGGAACTGGTCTTTTGGCGATTATTTCAAAAAAGAAGCCATCAATTGGGCTTGGGAATTGTTAACTGAAGTTTATAAAATTCCAAAAGAAAATCTTTACGTTTCTGTTTTCGAAGGAAGTAAAGAAGATAATGTGCCTTTCGACCAAGAAGCTTGGGATATCTGGAAAGGATTAATCGACGAAGATCGAATCATTTTAGGAAATAAAAAAGATAACTTCTGGGAAATGGGAGATCAAGGACCTTGCGGACCCTGTTCAGAAATTCATGTCGATTTGCGTACTGATGCAGAAAAAGCTTTAGTTTCAGGAAAAAGTTTAGTCAATAATGATCATCCTCAAGTAGTTGAAATCTGGAATAATGTATTCATGGAATTCAACCGTAAAGCCGATGGCTCTCTAGAAAAATTACCAGCACAACACGTAGATACCGGAATGGGATTTGAGCGTTTGTGTATGGCGTTGCAAGGGAAAACATCAAATTACGATACCGATGTTTTTACGCCGCTTATCGAAAAAGTAGAACAAATTACGGGATTAAAATATACTTCAAATGAAGTTAAAAATATAAGCGAAGAGCAGAATAAAACCAATATTGCCATTCGTGTTATTGTCGATCACGTTCGTGCTGTAGCTTTTGCTATTGCCGACGGACAATTACCATCAAATACTGGAGCTGGTTATGTAATTCGTCGTATTTTGCGTCGTGCCATTCGTTACGGATTTACGTTTTTAGATACCAAAGAACCTTTTATCAATAAATTAGTAGAAGTTTTGGCGAATCAAATGGGTGAATTTTTCCCAGAAATAAAATCACAACAACAATTGGTTACCAATGTAATTCGTGAAGAAGAAGCTTCGTTTTTAAGAACTTTAGATCAAGGTTTGCAATTGTTAGACAAAGTAGTTGCCGACACTAAAGGAAAAGAAGTTTCAGGAGCCAAAGCGTTTGAATTATACGATACTTTTGGTTTTCCTATTGACTTAACGGCTCTAATTCTTCGTGAAAAAGGGTACGAATTAGACGAAGCTGGATTTAATGCTGCTATGCAAGAACAAAAAAATCGTTCACGTGCTGCATCAGAAGTTTCAACCGAAGATTGGTCGGTTTTAATTCCAGGAAACGTTGAGACGTTCGTGGGTTATGACAAAACAGAAAATGATGTAAAAATCACTCGTATTCGTAAAGTAGATTCTAAAAAAGATGGGATTTTATACCAAATCATTTTAGACAACACACCATTTTATCCAGAAGGAGGAGGTCAAGTAGGAGATAAAGGAACCTTGGTTTCTGCCAACGAAACGATTGATATTATTGATACTAAAAAAGAAAACAACCTGATTTTGCATTTTGCAAAACAATTGCCAGAAAATATTGAAGCAGGTTTTGTAGCAAAAGTGAATACGGATTTAAGAACATCCACTTCCAAAAATCACTCGGCTACGCACTTGATGCATTTGGCTTTAAGAAACATTCTTGGAACGCATGTAGAGCAAAAAGGATCGTTAGTAAATCCAAATTATTTGCGTTTTGACTTTTCACATTTCAGTAAAGTTTCTGATGATGAATTACGTCAGGTAGAAGCAAGTGTAAACGCACAAATCGAAGCGCAATTACAGTTGGTAGAACACAGAAACATTCCAATTAAAGAGGCGTTGGACAAAGGTGCAATGGCTTTATTTGGAGAAAAATATGGAGATAATGTCCGCATGATTGAATTTGGCGAAAGTAAAGAACTTTGTGGTGGAATTCACGTGAAAAATACGGCTGAAATCTGGCATTTCAAAATCATTTCAGAAGGAGCAGTTGCAGCAGGAATTCGAAGAATTGAAGCCATTACTGGCGATGTTGTTCAGCATTTCTATACAAATCAAGAAAATACATTATCTGAAATTAGGGAAACTTTGAAAAACCCACAAGATATTTTAAAATCTGTGGTTTCATTGCAAGACGATAATGCGAAGTTGAAAAAGCAAATTGAGCAATTATTGAAAGAAAAAATTGACGGATTAAAAAATATATTAGTTTCCGAATTCAAAGAAATTAATGGCATCCACTTTTTGTCCAAACAAGTAGATTTAAGCATGAGTTCTACTAAAGATTTGGCACAAGCATTGGGAAGTGCTAAACCAAATTCGTTTGTTGTTCTAGCTTCAATAGAAGATAACACACCAAATATTCATTGTTATATTGCTAAAGAATTGGTTGCAGAAAAAAGCTTAAACGCTAATGCTGTTATCAAAGAATTGGGGAAATACATTGACGGAAATGGTGGTGGACAACCATTTTTCGCATCAGGAAAAGGAAAAAATGTAAATGGAATCAAAGAGGCTATAGAGAAGGCTGGTGATTTTGTGAAGTAAACTAATAAACCACCTTGATTAAAAGTAAAAGCCTTTCAATTTTTTGAAAGGCTTTTACTTTTAAAAATAGGATATTTTATATATAAGAGATGTAATTATAGCAATAGTTATACTGAAGCTTATTAAAAAAATAAGATGACTCAAAATAGATCTCAATAAAACCTTTTTAAAACTAAGATTGTCGAAAAACTGGATATTAGTCCAAAAAATAAGCAGTACATCTATACAATAAATAATAATTGTAATGATTCTTATAGTAGGAGTTCCATTAAAATAATAGAGCAGGGGAAAAGTAGTTATATGGAAGATTAGTCTTTGGGAAGCTTTATAGGTATTAAGTATTATAAATTCTATGATGTTGTATCCTGATTTTCGGAAACAAATAAAAGTTCCTAAGGTATAAAAAGGGATAGTAGCTAAGGTTACCCACGAATAATGTGATGCGGTCCATTCATTAAATCCTTTTAGAGTATTCTCAGAATTGGTTAAGTTGATATGAAAGGTATGGTACAAAAGACCATAAAGAGTTGCTAAAACAATAACTAAGGAAATAGGTTTAAAATGTTGTACACGCTTACCTTCTATATATTCCCTTATGGAATGTCCTGGTCTTGTGAACAATTCTTTTGCAGAAAAAAGCATTCCTTTATCGAAATGAAATAATCCATGTTGTATGTCATGCCATAAAAAAGGGATATTCATTTTGTGAGTCTCAGCAGGCTGTCCACAATTATTACAATAATTTCCTTGAAAATTTCGGTCGCAGTTTTTACAAGTTATCAACATATTGTGTGATTCGGTTTCATCACAAATATAATAAAAAACAACAGATGCGAAGTGATAGCTTTTTTTTGAGTTTGAAATTACTTCCTCTCTCCAATCTGTTGTCTCCACATGGCATAATACAAGCCTTTTTCGACCAATAAATCTTCGTGTTTTCCTTGCTCGATAATTTTTCCTTGTTCGAGAACAAATATTTTATCAGCATGCATAATGGTCGACAATCTATGTGCAATAAGGACAGTAATTCGGTTTTGGTCTGAAATACTTCTAATTGTAGTATTTATTTCTTCTTCGGTAATCGAATCTAATGCTGAGGTTGCTTCGTCGAAAATTAATAAATTAGGGTTTCTTAATATGGCACGAGCAATAGACAAACGTTGCTTTTCACCACCAGAAATTTTAATTCCTCCTTCGCCAATGGTCGAATTTAGTCCGTCTTCGGCACGATTTAGTAGTTTCTCGCAACTGGCTTTGTGTAAAGCTTCCAAAAGCTCTTGATCTGTAGCGTCTGGTTTTACAAACAATAAATTTTCACGAATAGTACCCGAAAATAATTGGGCGTCTTGTGTTACAAAACCAAGTTGCTTGCGTAAATCTAATAAATCAATAATAGTAGAATCGATACCGTTATATAAAACTTGACCTAACGCTGGCGGATATAAACCTACTAATAGCTTTACTAAAGTTGTTTTTCCAGCACCAGATGGGCCAACAAACGCTACGGTTTCTCCTTGTTTGATATGAAAATTGATGTTTTCGACCGCTGAAAATTTAGCAGTTTTGTGTTTAAAACTAACATTTATAAATTGTAAGGAAGCAATTTTACCTATCGATTTAGGGTTTTCAGGACGAAATTCAGATGTAGCATTTAATAAATTTTCGAAATTTTCCATCGAAACTTTGGTTTCATTTCTTGCAATAATAAAGGCACTTAACTCTTGTAATGGATTAAAAATAAAGAAGGTAAAAAACACCATCGTAAGCAAATCTCCCACTACTATTTTATTGCTAAACAAGAAATAATATAAGGTAAAAACAACAGAAGTTCTCATAAAATGAACAGTTGTTCCTTGAATAAAACTTAAACTTCTAATGAAACGAATTTTCTCTATTTCTAAGTCTAAAATTTTATGTGTATTCGAATTTAATCGACTTTCTTCTTGTTGTGTTAAGCCTAAACTTTTTACTAATTCGATGTTTCGCAAACTTTCAGTTGTGGATCCAGCAAGCGAATTGGTTTGTTGTACGATTCTTCTAGAAACTACCTTGATTTTTTTTCCTAAAAAAGAACTAATAAAAGCAATGATTGGTGCTGTTAGTATAAATACAAAAGCAATACGATAATCAATTCTCGAAATGTAAACAATCACAAAAATAAATCCAATGATGGTTTGAAATATTAATGAAATAGAAAGTGTGATTAATTTCTCTGAATCGGTACGGGCTTTTTGCAATTTACTTAATGTTTCTCCACTTCGTTGGTCTTCAAAATCTTCATAAGGTAAGTCTAAAGATTTTTTAATTCCGTCGGTATACATTTCGGCACCTGTACGTTGAATGACTAAATTGGTAAAATAATCTTGAAAATTTTTCGTAATTCTAGAAATCATGGCAGCTCCTAAGGAAAGCCCTATCCAAAACCCGACTGCTTTTATAAAATTAAGTTCTTGACCTTTATATTTGGCAATTCCCACACCACAATCTTGCATTAATTTACCTGTAATTATCGAGTCGCTCAAGCTAAAACAAATGTTTATAGCAGCCATTACTAAAGCAAAAAACAATAGTATTTTATGTTTTATTAAATAAGAATAAAGAAGTTTCATATTTGTTTTTGTAGTATAAGAAGTAGAACTTCTTTTAAAAGTGCAAAAGTAGTAATTTATTATACGAAATAGAATTACTACTGTTAATTGATTACTAATTTTGTATTTTTGAAATTATAAATATAAACATGAACTTTACTACAAAAATTTCAATAGAAAAATCGAATCATCCAATAAACTATAACTCTAAAATAGTTGCTCTCGGATCGTGTTTTGCCGAAAATATGGCGCAGAAATTCGAGTATTTTAAGTTTCAAAACACCGTCAATCCGTTTGGAATTATTTTTAATATTGTTTCAATCGAAAAGCTAATTTTCAGAAGTATTCACAAACATTATTTTACCGAAAAAGACATTTTTTTTCATAACGAAAATTGGCATTGCTACGAAGTTCATTCGGAATTAAGTTCTACTAATAAAAAAGAATTTCTGGACAATTTAAATGCAATTTTAGATTCAACAAATAAGAACATAACCGAAGCATCTCATTTCATAATCACGCTAGGAACTGCTTGGGTTTACAGAAATATCGAAACTAACGAAATAGTTGCCAATTGCCATAAAGTTCCACAAAAACAATTCACAAAAGAATTGCTTTCTATTGAAACGATTCAAGAAAGTTTGCAAAATACAATTACGCTAATAACGGAAGCAAACAAAGAAGCAAAATTCATTTTTACTGTTTCTCCCGTTCGTCATATCAAAGATGGGTTTTTTGAAAATAACGTGAGTAAAGCGCATTTGATTACAGCAATTCACAATACTGTCACACTGAGCTTGTCGAAGTGTAGCTATTTTCCTTCCTACGAAATTATGATGGACGAACTTCGGGATTATCGCTTTTATGCCGAAGATATGCTACATCCCAATCCAATAGCGATTAATTATATATGGGAACAATTTGGTAAAAGTCATTTTTCGGAAGAAACGTTTCTTCACATGAAAGAGATTGATGCCATTCAAAAAAGGTTTTCTCACAAGCCTTTTAATCTAAAATCTGTTGATTATCAAAATTTTAAAATAAAAACAGAATCCAAAATAACGATACTTCAAGAAAAACTACCTCATATTGTTTTCTAAAAAATACGTATTTCTTCGTATTGTTTGACTCTTACAATTGTTTCAAATTTGAAATATAATTTAACAATTAAAAATCAAACAAAATGAGAACCAATTTTTTAGCAATAGTTTTTTTATTTTCAGGATTAGTTTTTACGTCATGCTCAAAAGACAATGGCAATACTCCAATTGTAATCCCGCCAATTGTCAATGCAACACAAACCACTTTCAAACTAGACGGTGTGCTCATCACTGCCGATGAAACCACAGCAAACGATTATGCCAATGCTTCGGCTGGCGGACGTTATATCGATGTGTTTGTAAAAAAAGGCGGAAAACAAATTTTAGAATTGCACATGCCAGCAACAACAGGTACTTACCCAGCGCAACATGCAGGCTTTAGCATGACAACTTCGTGGCTAACTTATCAAGCTAATGACGGATTAAACGTTCCTGACGATTACTACCATTCTGCATCAGGAAGTATGAATCTAACAACGTGCGATTTGGTAGGAAACAAACTTAGAGGGACATTTAGTTTTACAGGAAATAATGGTACTGCAAACAAGCAAATTACAGAAGGCGTTCTTGTGGTAAATACAATGACTCATGATTAATACAACAGATGAGAAGTAGCATCTTACTTTTACTAACTCTTTTCATTACGACAGCAGTATTTTCTCAAAAAGTAGTTTTAACAGACGAAAATTTGATTTCTGATGCGGTGAGAAAGGAGATTAATGAAATCTTTGAATCGGAAGCATTTTTTAAAAAGAAAAAGAAAAAATTTAATGATCTAACAGGTAGTATGACTATTGATATAGGTGTGAATGAAAATAGTAAAGTAGCTTCGTTTTATAAAGTAGAGAGCGACATTCAAGACATTAATTTCATTCAGTTTATGTCGAATTATATTTTGGAGCACAAATTCAAATTCAAACTTCAAAAACGATATAAAATTCGTTGCACCATTGCATTCTAAAACTATAATACAAAGCAAATGAAAAAAGTAACATTCCTTATTGGATTTATCTTAATGATGGTTACCCTATCAGCCACGGCTCAAGCTAAAAAGCCAATAAAAAAAGCCAAACCAGCTCCTAAAAAAGAAGTAGTAAGCGCACCTGTTGTAGCTCCTGTAGCAGAACCAAAAGTCATACAGCCCGAAGTAGTAGCAGAACCAAAAGTTGCCGAGCCAGTAGCCGAAGAAAAAAAGCAAACTAAAATAGGTGGTTTCTTCAAAAAAGCGAAAGATAAAATAGCGGGAGACACAAAACCAAAAGATTCTACAAAAGTTAAAAAAGAAGAGCCTAAAAAAGAAGAGCCTAAAAAAGAAGAATCCAAAAAAGAAATTGTAAAAAAAGAGGAAGTTAGCGCACCAAAAACAGAAGAGCCAAAAAAGAAAAAATCGAAAAGAGTCAGCGAATTTGCTACAGTTTGGGAATCAGAGTTTGACAACAAAGCCACTGTTCTTGCAGTAACGAACAGCGATGGAAGTTTTGTTTTAGGAACCGACGATAACTCGGCTACAGTTTTAGACGGAGCTGGAAAAATAGTTTGGAGTGGCGATTATAAAAAACTAACAACAAACAAAACCAACAAGTGCGAATACCAATATGTTATTTGGAAAAACGGAGGCGGTTACTTATTCCTTTTTGATGCTAGAGCAGGCGCCGATAGAGTTGCCGTTCTTGATGTTGCCACAGGAAAAGAAATGTGGGCTTCTGAAGCTTACCAACACCTCATTACAAGAGACACCAACAGAGGCGATATCGAAACCGTAAAATACATAGACGAGTTAGACGCATTTTTAATTTCTCAAAAAGAATCAGTACTTTTACTAAAAGCCAAAACAGGCGAAAAAATTTGGGAAACCAACCGTTTCAAAGGAGGTGTCGGAAAATATATATACGACGCAAGTAAGAACGAAATTATAATGCTTAATTTCAAACCCACTTCGTTAGGAGCCTTGTTTTCAGGATTTAAAAATCAATTAGTAAAAATCAATGCTACAAACGGCGATCTTCTTTGGGATGCCACCTTTGTAGGAATTGTCGAAAAAGAATTAATTACTAGAAAATTTATTGTCGATTTAACACTAAAAGACAACAAAGTATTTTTATACTTAAACGGTTTACAAGTCTACAATAGCGACAACGGGCAAAAACTTTGGGAAACCACCTACGAAAACGACATGGAAGGCGGTGGCGGATTTATGGCTAACAAAGATCAAAAAATATACCGTACATTAGCCGACCCATTATTTACAAACAATGCCGTCTACATCACTATGTTTGGAGGTCGTGATCGTGCAAAATACATTGAAAAACACGATTTAGAATCAGGTAAATTACTTTGGACGTCAGAAAAAATTACAGGAGCACTTTGCATTCCAAACATTTACAAAGCCGGAAATAAACTCATGTGTCAAGTAGGCGGAAAGGTACAAGTACAAGGCTTTCGTAACGAAACCGTTATGGCCCCAACAGGCGGAACAATGAAAATTAGAATCCCCTTTATCGAATGGCAATACAAAACACAAAAAAATCGAGTTTTAGCACTAGACGACACCACAGGAAAAACAGCCTGGAGTTCAGAAAAATTTGACAAACGAATTACCGATTTTGTATTAGACGCCGAAAAAACACTTTTTGTAGGAGATGGCGATCAGTTTTACAGCTATGATATCCCAACAGGAAACCAACTATTCGATGTCAAACACGACGATGCCAAAGTAGGAAGAGCAATGGATGTGATGGATTTTGAAGACAAAGTTGTAGTCCTTTCTGAAAAAGGATTAGCAGCCTACCACAAAAAAGACGGATCACGAGCATACACAACAGGAAAGGTAGGACGACCAAAAAATTTCTATCACATAGGCGATAATTACTTCTTGCAAGACAACGAAGGCAGCAAAAATCAATTTGTAGGTATCGATATGACTACAGGAACCGTCAAAGGCTTCGTAGAATCTAAAGGAAAAGGCGGAAGCCCTCAATACGGAAATGGTATCGATATTACTACCAATGGTGAAAGCATTTTCGCATTCAAAGGCAAAAAAGTTGAAAAAGTAAGAGTCAACAACTAATCATTTTTGCTGGTAAAAAAGTAGGGGTGTGAAATTTTTCATGCCCCTTCTCTAAATTTGCTTCGCCAGTTCGCACTTTCAGGCTCGGGTGGGCGTGACTCTCGTCGTTCCTCCTCAAGTCGGGCTGTTCGTTACAAGTCCTCGCACTTCCTTCGTCAGGCTGTGGGCTTTTCACTGCCATCCCTCACGCAAAAAAAACGACAAAATAGCAACTATAAAAGACAATTCAACCATCATTCTTGCATCACAAACAGTAAAATGAAAAAAACAACACTCCTAGCACTACTCTTAGTTACAGTTTTTGCAACGGCACAAACACCAACCTATTCAAAATATACCGTAAAAACAGAAAAAGTAACAGCCAAAGAGGTTAACCTCAAAAGCCATAAAGAAGCTCGAATGTATAGAACCAATCTAAAAGCGGCTTTAGCAAATTCCGATGTAAACTTTGCAGGAAAATACATTTTAACCTATTGGGGCTGCGGTAGTGGTTGCACCCAAGGAGCCATTATAAATGCTCATACAGGAAACGCATTTTTTCCACTCGAACTGCAAGGCGTTCTTGCTGGCGGCATCGAATTAGGCAACCACGATATGCTAGAATACAAAAAAAACAGCAACTTGCTTATCATTTACGGTTACACAGGCGGTGGTTTCAATCCCGAAACAGAAACCCAACAAGGCATTTATTATTATTTGTGGATGGGTACAAAATTCAAATTGCTAAAATTCACCAAAAAGGCGCCTAAAGTTTAATGTTTTTTAAGAAAAATACGTTTTTAGTCGTATTATTTCCATTCAAAATAACAGCTAGATTTGTTTTATAAAGAAAAACAAAAAATCGAAAAATGAGAAAAATCATTCTACTTGGCGCAATAGCTTTTTCCTCTTGTCAAGAGGCAAAAAAACAAGAGCCTATTACAACCGATTTTGTGACAACCAATATCGAAAATTGGAAAAAGCAATTACTACTAAATGGCGAAGTGGGTTTGCCTTGCCAAGACAGTATCGAAAAATGGGAAGCACAGTTTCCCGAGCGTTTTTACGGACTTCCAAAAGAACCCATACATTATAAAGTTTTTGATGCCAATAAGGATAAAATTAACGATGTTTTGCTCTATTTTCCAGCAGGCAATTGTTGCAGTTGTGCTATCGGAATGAATGAAGCGTCTGATTATTTGAAGCTAATTTACTCCAACGAAAATAACTTTTTATCCAACGACAATCTTCGTGAAAAAATAGCGTCTAAAATAGAAAACGAATTTTACCATCAAACCAATACTGATGTAGAACGAGCTGTTTTTTCAATTACTAATTTCAATACTGAAATTGAAGGAACCTACCAACTTTGGACACTAGAAGATCCCGATTGTTGTGCCAGTATAGAAGGCACTTTTAAGTACAATCCATTTACATTTAAAATTGAAATAACGCATCAAAATGTCAAGTAAATTAGAAGATAGAAGTTTGTACTACGATAGCGAATCGTTAGAAATTGCTATTGATAAAACGAAAGTAATTATTGCCATTTTGGCTTCGATACTATTTCTTGTTTTAGGATTTTGGTTCGTCATTTTTTTCGCAACTATGCAAACTAGATATAGTCCGCTGTTGATACAGATTTTAGGAATAACTTCGATATTATTTTTCGGAATAGCTTTGTTTTTTACCGTTCCAAAATATTTTGATAAAAATCCAGGTTTAATTTTTACCAACAAAGGAATTGTAGATAACACCAACGGAACTAGCGTAGGCTTGATTGAATGGAATGACATTACTGAAATTAAAATTATTGAAATTTGGAAAACCAAGGCTATTTTGCTTTTAACGGATAAACCTAAAAAATATATTGAAAAAGCAACTTCCAGTCAAGCTAAAATGATGCAAGCCAATTTCAAATTGTACGGAACGCCATTGTGCATTACACCGCAAACTTTGAAAATAGATTTCGATGAATTGTATGATTTGATTTTAGAAGAATTCTATTTAAACAAAAGCAATTAAAATACGTATTTCATCGTATGTTTTTCATCAAAAAAAACAATTTCTTTGACAAAAAAGATTATTAAAATGAAATATTGTCTCTCATTAGTTTTTACCATTTTTGCATTTTCAGTTGTTCAAGCCCAACAGCCTATGCTAGATTGGGCAAAAAGTTGCAACGGTTTGAAAGACGAACGCGTGAACGGAATTGCTGTTGATGGTTTTGGGAATGTCTATACAACAGGTAGTTTTGAAGGAACAGTTGATTTTGATTCAGGTGTAGGTGTTGCAAATTTAACATCAGTTGGTGTTGGCGACAGAGATGCTTTTGTGTGCAAATATGATGTAAACGGCAACTTTGTTTGGGTAAAACAATTTGGAGAAAATCCAGGATGGGAAGAAGGAATGGCAATAACCGTTGACGCAGCGGGTAACGTTTACACTACGGGTATGTATAGCAATATCGTAGATTTTGACCCTGGTGCAGGAATTTTCAATTTGAATAGTTTAAGTGCGTTTTTTCATCAAAATATGTATGTAAGTAAACTAGACACCAATGGAAACTTTGTTTTTGCCAAACGTATAGGAGGACAAGGAGTTGTAATACCAAGAAGTATCGCATTAGACACCGCTGGAAATATTTATACAACAGGTGAAATAAACAGTGCTGGACAAGGAACAACAATTCTAACTGTAGATTTTGACCCAGATACAGCGGTATTTCCGTTAGCATCAACAACAGCTTTAGATAGTGATGTTTTTATATCTAAACTAGACGCTTCAGGAAATTTTGTTTGGGCAAAAAACATGGGTAGCAATTATTCTGACGGTGCCTATTCTATTGCTTTAGACTCAGCTGCAAATGTTTATATAACTGGAGTTTATAAAAGTACTGCCGATTTTGATCCAAGTACTGGAGTTGCTAATTTGATAAACACTAGCACAACCTACAGCGATATTTTTGTAGCAAAATACGATACTAATGCAAACTATATATGGGCAAAACGTTTTGGAAGTAATGTTAATAGTGATGAATGGGGTTTCGGTATTAGGGTCGATGCGTTAGGAAATGTTTATTCTACAGGTACATTTGCTGGAACGGTCGATTTTGATCCTAATGGTGGTGTTGCCAATATCGTTGGTGGTTCTGTTATCACGAATAATTTTATTAGCAAATTAGATACCAATGGAAACTATATTTGGGCAAAATCATTCTCAGGAAACGGTGCTGCTGGTCGTGCTATCGATTTAGATTCGGCTGGAAATGTCTATACAATAGGCTATTTTTATGGTACTTGCGATTTTGATCCAAATGCTGGAGTTTCAAATCTAACCGCTACTGGTGGAGCTGCTTACCTTTTTGTGAGTAAACTCGATTCGAGTGGTAATTATGTTTGGGCAAGACATTTTGGAAATACATTAAACAATAATAACAATGTTTTTGGACAAGTTCTTAAAGTAGATGCTAATTTTAATGTTCACACCGCAGGAACTTACAACAGTACAGTCGATTTTGATCCTTGTCCATCAATTGTCAATTTAACCAACGTTGGACAATACGATGTTTTTGTTCAGAAATTAAAACAAACAATAGGCATACCTACATTCAATGCGATTCCAGCTATTTGTTCAGGTACAACTGCTCCTGTTTTGCCTACTATTTCTACCAATGGAATAACAGGTACTTGGAGTCCAGCAACGGTTAGTAACACAGCATCGGGCACTTATACTTTTGCCCCTGGAGTTAACGAATGTACCACACAAACGGCAACACTTTCTATAACGGTTAACCCTAATGTCACAACAACATTTACGCAAATTCCTCCTTTTTGTAGTAACGAAACAATTCCCGTTTTGCCTACAACCTCTACGAATGGAATTGTAGGTACTTGGAATCCAGCAACGGTTAGCAATACCGCTTCTGGAACTTATGTTTTTACACCAAATGCAGGGCAATGTGGTACCGTTTATACAATGAATATTACTGTAAATACGGCTATCGTACCCACATTTACTCAAGTTGCTGCTATTTGTGCAGGCGATGTTTTACCAGCTTTACCTACTACTTCAAACAATGGTATAACAGGAACGTGGTCGCCCGCATTGAATAATACGACTACTACAACCTACACTTTTACACCTACAACAGGAGTATGTGCTACAAGTCAAACTATGACCATTACTGTCAATTCTATTACACCAACATTTACACAAGTTGCTCCAATTTGTGCGGGTACTACCTTATTAGCTTTGCCTACCACTTCAAACAATGGCGTTACTGGAACGTGGTCGCCTGCATTAGACAATACCATCACAAAAACCTATACGTTTACGCCAACAATAGGGCAATGTGCCACTACTCAAAGCATGACAATAACAGTGAACACTCCTTTTATTCCAACATTTGCCCCAGTAAATCCAATTTGTACAGGCGGAACATTAGCGACATTGCCTACCACTTCTAACAATGGAATAGTAGGAAGTTGGTCGCCAGCACTAAATAATATGGCAACTACAACTTACACATTTACACCTAATGCTGGACAATGTGCTACCAATCAAACGCTAACCATAACGGTTTCAACGTCAATAACTCCTACATTTACGCAAGCTGCGCCCATTTGTTCAGGTTCGGCACTATCGGCTTTGCCTACCGTTTCAAACAATGGAATTTCGGGAACGTGGTCGCCAGTACTAAACAATACTGCCACTACAACCTACACTTTTACACCAGCAACAGGGCAATGCGCGGTTTCGCAAACCATGACAATAGTAGTTAATGCACCAACGATTCCAATGTTTACCCCAGTAAGTGCTATATGCGTTGGAGATACTTTATTGGCTTTGCCTACCCTTTCAAATAATGGGATTTCAGGAACTTGGTCGCCAGCATTGAATAATATGGCAACTACAACGTACACTTTTACACCTACAACAGGGATTTGTGCTACAAGTCAAACGATGACTATTATTGTTAATTCAGTAACACCGTTATTTACTCCAATTGAGCCAATTTGTTTAGGCGATAGTTTTGCAGGATTGCCTACCATTTCCGAAAATGGAATTACAGGAACTTGGAATCCAGCACCCAATAATTTGGCAACAACAACCTATACTTTTACACCAAATGCGGGACAATGTAGTGAAACACAAACAATGACAGTTTCAATAAATCCATTTGTGAAATTGTCGATTAGTATCAACCAACTGGAGTATTTTAGTAGCGAAAATCAGAATATCGAAGTAACGGTTTCGCCTGTTGGAACGTATGCGTATAGTCTTGACGGTGGAACTTTTCAAGCCTCAAATATTTTTGAAAACGTGTCGAGTTGCGATCATAAAATTGTAGTTAAAGATTTGGCAGGTTGCGGAAAATCGAATGTTGAGATGCCTTTTTTTGTATGGGATTACCCTCATTTTTTCACACCTAATAATGATGGTTATAATGATTACTGGAATATCTTTTGTAACGATTATAAGCCACTTACCATTACTATTTACGACAGATATGGAAAACTATTAAAGCAATTTCTTTCTACAAATATTGGTTGGGACGGAAAATATAATGGTTCCGAGTTGCCCTCAACAGATTATTGGTTTACGGTTGAGTCTATTGAAAACGGAAGTACTAAAATATTCAGAAGTCATTTTGCTATGAAACGATGATTTAATTAAATCCAATCAAAATGAAACCAAAACACACCGCTTCTATTTTGCTTTTAATAGCAATTGTACTTGTATTTCCAATTGTCTTAAAAACATGTGATCCTCCAAAAGAAGATGCCGAACTAATAAAAAAATACAACACACAAAAAAATCCGTTTTCGGTTCAAAATGATAGTGCCGAAATAGTTTGGAAACGAGCCTTACAATTTCTCGAATTGCGAAAATCAGAAATGACAGGTGGCAATTTGCAATATTACGATTCTGTGATTATTATGCCTTATTCCAATGATTATCGCAGAGGAAGGTCATTAAAAATAGAACGAAAACAAGTTGGCGATTCTACAATTTTTACGGTAAATTTTTGGTATTCTGAAAAACCAGTTGAAAACCGTGCCAAAGAAATAGCACTTTTTATGCAAACTTCTTTTGATAGAAAAAATTCTAAAAAATACGAAAAATAGCGTATGTTTTGGCTTTTATAATTCTTGTTTCTTTGATTAAAATGAATTGATTATGAAAAGCAAAATAGCCTTTTTTATTTTAATAGCAAGCTTTTTTTCTTGCAAAAATGACCAATTGTCCAGTAGTTATATCTATTTCAACGAGCCACAACCCGTAAATGTTGATGAGGTGACAAGTTTTCCAAAAAAGTACATTGGCACTTTTGGGCGAGATTACTCACATCAATTGAAAGTGGAATCCAAATATGTTATAAATAGTGTAATTGATAGCTTCGATGCAACCAAAAAACAAATGGATTCACTGCCCGAATTGGAATTCAGAAACAATGTGGTGTACGACAAAGCAACTCAAAAAGCGTATAAAACATTTGTGAAAAACGACAGCATCCAATGGGAAATAGAACGACTGGATACTCTTTTTTCATTTGCTAAAAATGAAACAGCTAAAATTTACAAATCGAGTTTGATTTTTAACACCGAAAAAGACGGAAAGTACCTAGTAAATATTATAAAATTTGATTTTATGAGCAACAAATACCTACAATTAGGTACTCGAAAAGATTTTGTAAAAATTAAAAATGAACTTAAAATTCCTTTTGAAGCAACAATTGAAAACAACGATACCTCTTTTGTAATCCTAAAACCGAGCCGAGCTGATTTCAGAAAACTCCTTCGATTGGAGGGTTTTGAGTACGAAAAAATGTATTATTTTAAATAACAAACGCTACAACCGCAAATTTTCGAAAAACTACAAGATAAAACGGAAGCAATTAAAGGTTAAAATACGTAGTAGTACGTATTTTTTAAGATTCGAAAATAGCTCAAATTTGTAAAAACAATATAAACAAATAGACATGATGTATTTAGCCGTTTTTTTGATATTTCTATTGTGTTTTGTTATTTTTATACTAGTTAGAAATGAACAAAAAAACAAAAAGAAATTTCAAGAAAAAATAAAATTTCTAGAGGATATTATTTGTGAGTTAAATCAAAATTTGATTAAGCACAGTCAAAAAACAAAGCTTATAGACGATTTAAATTTAAATTTAAACCAATCAAATAGAAAAATTGGAACGGCAATTGTCGATTTGAATTATGAGATATTCCAACAATTAAATGAAAAAAAATAATGTTTCGTGAGTTGTAGATTATTTTTTATTTAAATTATAGTTAATCATTTTAATCGCTAATTTAGCAGGGTAAATTTATTTTTGGTCACTTTATAAATATTTTCACGATAAGTTAATGATTCTTTAGATTTAATTCGTTAATTTTTAAAAGGTCAAATTAATTTGGCGTTTTTAATAAAAATACTATGAAAAAGTTAATAATTTTCTTGTTCTTAAATTCTTTATATTCACAAACTAAAAAATCAATCGATTCTCTCAATACTATTTCCTTTGACATACGTCAAGAAAAAGCATCAATGTTGGAAGATGATTATTTGATGAATGCAAAAAATGCAAAAAAAATAAAGTACAAACTAGGAGAAGCTGAAAGTTATAGTAATTTGAGTTTAGTGTACTATTATCAAGGGAAATATGAAAAAGATGTGTATTATTCATTACAAGCTATAGCGCTTTATGAAGCCATTGACAATAAAGAAAAACTAGCTCTAGAATATGGCGAATTAGGCTATAGAATGAAGAAGAGGAATATGCAAAAAGCATTGTTTTATATGCAAAAAGGCAAAAATATTGCTGAAAAAAACCGCTTTCAAAAACCGCTTTTAAGTATTTATAACAATTATGGCTATCTAAAAGAATTGCAAAAAGAAATGGATAGTGCTTTGTATTTTTATAATAAATGTTTAAAAATTAAAGAAAAAATAAAAGACAGCGTTGGTATTCCCTATAGTTTGAATAATATTGCGATGATTTATATGCAACAAAATAAATTTAGCAAAGCTCAAGAATTGCTAACTAAATCATTAAAAATCCGTACAGAATTAAAAGACCAAACTGGAATTGCGGAAAACAATTTTTATTTTGGAGATTTGAGCTTTAATCAAAAAAAATATAGTGAAGCCATAAATTACTATGAAAAAACGCTCGAAACTGCAAAAAAAACGAATTATTTAGATTTGATTCAAAACTGCTATCAAGCCATTTCAAAATCTAATGACTTGTTAGGCAATGATAAAGAAGCATTGGTAAATTTCAAAAATTTTATACTTTATAAAGACAGTATTCTAAACAAAGAAACCAACTCAAAAATTGCTGAGCTCGATATTAAATTTGAAACCACCAAAAAAGAAAAACAAATAATCCAACAACAAGCCGAAGTCAAAAAACGAAATCTCTATTTAGTAGGGCTTTCGGGACTTATTTTGCTCCTAGGAATTATTGCATATTTAATAAACCGCCAACAAAAACAAAAACTCGCACAACAAGAACAAGAGTATCAGCTTAAAAATGCCATTTCTCAAATAGAAACACAAAACAAACTACAAGAACAGCGCTTGTCTATATCACGTGATTTGCACGATAATATAGGCGCACAACTTACATTTATTATCTCCTCTGTAGACAATGTAAAATACGCTTTCGATATTACAAACGAAAAATTAGACCAAAAACTAACCAACATTTCTAGTTTTGCCAAAGAAACTATTCTCGAATTGAGAGATACCATTTGGGCCATGAACCATAACGAAATTAGCTACGAAGATTTAGAAATCAGAATTAATAATTACATCGAAAAAGCCAAACAATCTAAAGATCAAATTAGTTTTTCATTCGCTATCGAAGACGTATTGAAAACTAAAAGACTCACTTCTGTCGAAGGAATGAATATTTATAGAACCATTCAGGAAGCCATAAACAATGCTATAAAATACGCAAACGCAAGCATCATTTCGGTTAATGTGAAGGAACAGGACGGTCAGACAAAAATAACCATTTCCGACAACGGCTCAGGCTTTGATACCGAAACGACCGAAAGTGGCAACGGACTGCAAAACATGAAAAAAAGAATCGAAGAAATAGGCGGAAAATTTGTGTTAAGTTCTTCAATAGAAGGAACAAAAATCGAAGTTTTAGTTTAAACAGACCCAAAAGATTAAATTTGAAAAATACGCATTTATACGTATTTATTTGTGTTTACAAATACCGCAAATTTGTCATGTTAATAATAACAAACCAATTTAAATTAAAAAAATGAAAGCAAAATTCTTAACGCTATCCATGATTGCTTTAATAGCAATAACTTCAATTTCTTGTTCTAAAAATGATGACCCTATAGCGACAGTTATTCCAATTATCCCAGTAGCAGTAGATGGTTTTAGATGGACAGAAAATGGAACAGCAACAGTGTTGACAGTAGACAATCCTTATGCAAATGCTTCGTTTAACAGCATTTTTGCTGTAAGATCAGGAACAACAATTTATGAAATAAACCTAACAGCACTCACGCCAGGAACTTATGCGTTGGGCGGAGCTTCTGCAAACTCTCTTTTTTATAACAATACAGCAGCGGCTACAAGTTTTAGCCCAACATCTGGAAGTGTTATAATTACTGCAAATGCAAATAATAAACTAACAGGTACATTTACCGCTACAGGAACTGGAGCAGGCGTAACATCAGTTTCGGGGTCATTTACAAATATTGTAATCAACCCCTAATTTATTAAAAAAGGCAATCTCAAACTTGTATTAATTTTTGAGATTGTCTTTCGTATTAAATTTTTTTAGAATAAAATATTACTTTTATGCAAATCCTAATTTAGATGATAAAAATAGCCATAGTCGATGACAACTCGTTTCTAATAAAAGCAACTCAAGAAAAGTTGTCTTTTTTTGACGATTTTGAAATGAAATTTACCGCTTTTGATGGTAAAAATTGTATCGAAAAACTCGAAAAAAACCATAATATCGACTTAATTTTAATGGATATCGAAATGCCCGTAATGAATGGTATCGAAGCCACAAATTTTATCAAAGCCCATTATCCCCAAATAAAAATCATCATGCTTACCGTTTTTGATAATGATGAAAATATTTTTAACGCCATAAAAGCAGGTGCCGACGGTTATTTACTCAAAGAAGTCAACCCAAAAGATTTGCATCAAGGTATTCTAGAAACACTAAACGGAGGCGCCACCATGACACCATCAATAGCCTTGAAAACCTTAAAATTATTCAGAAATCCCATTGCCTTTGATACAAAAATAAACCAAGAAGAAATTTCGCTCACGCCTAGAGAAATTGAGGTTTTAGAACAACTTTCGAAAGGCTTAAAATACGATTCCATTGCCGAAAATTTATTTTTATCTAAAGGAACCATACGAAAACACGTAGAAAATATTTACTCGAAACTTCAGGTTCACAATAAATTGGAAGCCATACAGAAAGCCAAAATAAATAACTTAATATAATGCCACTTTCTAAAAAAGCAATTCGGCTTATCACCATCGTAAGTATTATTTTACTTCTTTTAAATGTATATCTTTTATATTTTGCTTAATTTTATATTTTTATAAAAAATAATAAAATGCGAAATCGAATAGTAGTAGGAATAGGAATGATAGTTGCAATTGTGCTACTATTCAAATTTTGTACCCTCAAGAAGAACGAGAATTCTAGTTTGGAAAACAATACAGCACTCATTCAACAGCAAATAGTCAATGTAGGAAAATTGGTTGTAACCGAAGGTCATTTTGCCGAAGTGCTTACCTACAAAGACCAAGATACTTATTTGGGCGGGTTAGTAGCTTTCGATAAAAAAGCCTTAATTATTGTAAATGCCGACGTTACAGTGGCCTACGATTTGCATCAAATAAAATACGATATTGATGAAAAAAACAAAACAATTACCATTCTTAACATTCCAAAAGAAGAAATCAAAATTTCGCCCGACATTCAGTTTTACGATGTCGATCAAAGCAAACTAAATCCTTTTACAGGAGACGATTATAACAAAATAAACAAACAAGCGAAAGCTAGTTTAACTAAGAAAATTGAAAAATCAACCTTAAAATCAAATGCTCAAAACCGATTAATTTCCGAATTGTCTAAAATGCTAATTCTTACCAATTCGATGGGATGGAAATTGCAGTACGAAGGCAACATTATTGGAAAAGAAAGCGATTTTTCAAGTAAAATAAAGTCGTAAATTTACTCCACAAAAAAACTCAAAAATACGTAGAAATACGTATTTTTTTGCTTTTATAAATAACCCAACTTTGCTCAATAACTTTCTAATACAAATAAAAATGAATACAAAAAAGACATTTTCAGCTTGGATACTAGGTGTCCTTCTATTCGCATTTAGCTTTAATGCTTCTGCAAACAATGTTCAAATTACAGGAACTTCTGTTTCGGGCAGCAACATTACGTTCAATATTGCTTGGGATAACAGCTGGAACGCTAGCGTAGCTCCAGCCAATTGGGATGCCGTTTGGGTATTTGTGAAATACCAAGACTGTAATACAAAACTATGGTCGCACGTCAACCTCAATGCAGCAGGACATTCAGCAGGATCGCCACTTCAAGTCGATACTGTTACCGATAATAAAGGTGTTTTTGTTCGTCGTAGTGCTGTAGGTGGAGGTAATATTGCAGCTACATCTATTACATTAAGTATGAATTTACCTGCTGGAACCTATAATTTTAAAGTTTTTGGTATCGAGATGGTTAATATTCCTCAAGGGGCTTTTCAAATTGGTGATGGGGTATCATCGTATACTTATAATAGTATTTCTATCGATTCAAATGCGCAAACCAATGGATTAACACAGGCTCAGTTAGGGACTTATTCTACAGCGGTACCTTCTACATTTCCAATGGGATACAATGCTTTTTATGCTATGAAATATGAAATATCTCAAGAACAATATGCCGATTTTTTAAACACATTAACATTTACCCAACAAAAAAATAGAGTGGTAAATGATCCTATTAGTGTTGCCGGTACTTATGCAATGTTCACAGGATTTCAATACAGAAATGGATTGTCTATCGTTACGCCAGGAAGTAATGGAGCTATTCCAGCTGTTTTTGGTTGTAATGCTACTGCAGGAGCACCAAATTCGACAAATGATGGACAAAATATAGCGATGAATAATATCGGTTATTTAGATTTGTCAGCCTATTTAGATTGGTCTGCTTTACGTCCTATGACTGAAATGGAATTTGAAAAAATTTGTCGTGGACCAGAAGCGAGAATTGCTGGGGAATATCCTTGGGGAAGTACTGATATTACAGCAAATAATAGTTCAACATTAAACAATGCATTTTTGGCATCAGAGACATCAAGTGCAGTGGTAAACAATGGTATGTGTGTGTATGGTTTAGGTTCGGCATCTACAATATATGGTCCTTTGCGTGTTGGGGCTTTAGCAACTGGGGCATCAGGGAGATTGTCTGCAGGTGCTGCTTATTATGGTGTTATGGATATGGGAGGTAATGTATGGGAAAGAGCAATCGGGACATACCATGCGGGAGCTTCGTTTGATGGTACTTTAGGGGATGGAGAATTAACTCCAACTGGTTTTTCTAATCCTGCTACTTGGCCAAATACCGATTCAAGTGTTGTGGGATATAAAGGTGCTGATTACGTTAGCCTTGCAGTTTATATAAGAACTTCAGATAGATATTCTGTAATAAATCCAGGTTCAGGAAGAGCTTATAATAGTGGAGGTAGAGGTGTAAGATAACATCTTTTTAGATTGTTTTCTATCTTGAATAAAGATTGAAAATTTCAAAAGAATACTTAATTAAAATCTAAATAGGATGAAATCAACAAAAAATAAATGTTACCCGTTGATCTTATTTCTGTTAGCTCACTTATCCATTCATGCACAATATTCTGGTGGAAATTCCGATGGAAATTCACAAAACACCATAATAAATAATGTATGCGCTACACCCGCTAGTTTTTATGCCTATATCGGCGGAAGTGGTGATGGAAATAGTGTTCAAACAATTATAAGTTCAGTCTGCGGAACACCACCTGGAGGTTATGCTTTCTTAGGAGGAAGTGGAGACGGAAATACCGTAAGTACTGTAACTAATACCACTTGTGGATTGCCTCCTGGCGCTTATGCTTACACCGGAGGCAGTGGTGATGGTCAAGGAATACAGACAATAATGAATCAAATTTGTCCATATCCACCTCATTTTTATGCCTATTTCGGAGGCAGTGGTGATGGAAGTGCCATGGAGAAAAATAGAAATTGTGCTATTGTAATGCCAGTAGCTGATTTTACAGGTGTGCCAACAGAAATATGTGTTAATCAAAATGTAACGTTTACCGATGCTTCTACTAATACAGTAGGTTGGGAATGGATCGTTACTGGAGGAACATTTGTAAGTCCATCGACTATGTACAGCCAAAACCCAGTGGTAAGGTATGCAACCGCTGGAACTTATGCTGTAACATTAAAAGCACGTAACCACGATGGTGATGATATCATTACAAAAACAGCTTATATCAAAGTAAATGCTACAGCTACAATTTCGGCTACAGCACCAGGATCCAGATGTGGAGCTGGAAGTGTTACCATTTCGGCTACACCAAATTCAGGAACAATCAAATGGTATGATACTGCTACAGGTGGAACTTTATTGTTCACAGGGAATAGTTATACAACACCAAGTATTGCTATAACTACAATCTATTATGCAGAAGCATATAATGGATGTACCGCTTCTTCAAGAACAGCAGTTACAGCAACAATTAATAGTATTCCGACAATTACAGGAAATACCGCTAGTCGATGTGATGCGGGAACAGTAACAATAAGTGTAAATCCTAGTGCAGGAACTGTAACATGGTATGATGCTGCAACTGGTGGGGCATTATTAAGTACAGGGACAGTTTATACCACACCAAGTATAAATACATCTACTACGTACTATGCTCAAACAACTACTGCTGCGGGATGTACGTCATCACGAATTGCGGTTGTAGCAACAGTAAATGCAACGCCAACAGTAACTTCGACAACACCTGCAAGTAGATGCGGTGGCGGAAGTTTACTCTTGGAAGCAACGGCAAGTGCGGGTACTTTAAACTGGTATGACGCAGCAACTGGCGGGACTTATTTAGGAACAACAACCAGTTTTGCTACTCCAACGTTAAGTGCAAGTCAATCGTATTTTGTGGAAGCTTCTCATAATGGTTGTACATCTTCAAGAATAGAAGTTGTTGCCACTATAAATACGGTTCCAAGCATTACAGGCACAACAGCGTCAAGTAGATGTGCTTCTGGAACAGTTACTTTGGGAGCTACTGCAGGTACAGGAACAATCAATTGGTACGATACACCAACAGGAGGAACGTTAGTAGGAACAGGAACTAGTTTTACTACTCCAAGTATAAGCACTTCTACGACCTATTATGTCGAAGTGACTAATGGTACTTGTACGTCTCCTAGATCAGCTGTTACGGCAACAGTCAATATAACAGCAGCGCCAACAGGTAGTGCAAATCAAACATTTTGTAACAATGAAACGGTTAGTTTAATTGTTCTTTCATCAGGCAGCAATATCGTTTGGTACGATGCGCCAACAGGAGGAAATGTAGTGCCTAACAATACTATTTTGGTTTCAGGAACAACGTACTATGCTTCTCAAAATCCAAGTGGTTGCGAAAGTGCTACTCGACTAGCTATAACCATGACTTCTGGAACTTGTTTAGGGGTGGACGATTTTGATGCAACCTATTTGAAAGTGTACCCTAATCCAGTTGCTGACGTGTTGATAATTTCCAACCAAGAGCAAATTTCTAAAGTAGAAATAACCAATCTTTTAGGACAAGTGGTTTATAAAACAACAAACCAAAACAACGAAATTCAAATAAACATGCAACAACTAGCAGCGGCAACCTACATGGTTAGAATTTATGATGCAAACCAGAAAGTGAAAGTTGTAAAAGTGATTAAAAAGTAATATTTAGTTTATTTTTCATGCAGAAGCCGTCGTAATAGACGGTTTCTGTTTTTTGAACAAATACGAAATTCTACGTATTTTTATAAATCCTACATATTGTAAATTTGTATATCAATTTCAAATTATATTTTAAATGAAAAGTTATATCATTTTATTTTCAATTTTATTGTTTTCTTCATGCTCTTCTGATAGTACAGATAGTTCTTCAAATAGCAATACAATTGATCAAGAAATCAATCCTGCTAAAATCTTTTACGCCAATAATGGAGGAACGTTTAAGTTAAGATTATATCAATTTCCTCCAACCGAAGGTAATAGTGATAACTACAATTATCATACAGCAGAAATTTATAAAATAATAGACG
>CAXYWC010000015.1:0-41866 GCA_964292845.1 uncultured Flavobacterium sp.
GCATGAACAAAAATAACATTTTTATATTTACCCATTATAATCAATATAGAACCATAAAAAATAAAAATGGAGAAAAATAATGTTTTCAATGAAAAGATATTTAATTTTGAAGACAGATTAGTTCGGTTTGCGGGTGAATGTATTCTCTTTACAAGAAATTTGAATAAATCGTATGAGAATGAATATTATAAAAATCAATTGATTAGATCCTCTGGAAGTTCATCTTTAAATTTTGGAGAAGCGCAAGGAACAATTACAGATAAAGATTTTATTTTTAAAGTTTCGTTAGTTGTAAAAGAATTAAAAGAATCCAGAAACTCACTGAAAATTTTAAATTATATACAAGAAGGCGACGACAATCAAAGAATATTAATGTTAAATGAAACGGAGGAATTAATCGCAATTGCTTCAAAAATGATTATAAACAAACAATAATTACAATATCAAAAATCAATTACAATATCAAAAATCAATAGCAATTTTAGGAAACTATAAAAATTGCCATTGATATTTTTATTGATTTTTGATATTGTTTTTTGACATTGATATTGAAAATGTACGCAATACTAGACATAGAAACCACAGGTGGACAATTTAACGAAGAAGGAATTACTGAAATTGCTATCTACAAATTTGACGGACATGAAATTGTAGATCAATTTATCAGTTTAGTAAATCCAGAAATTCCAATCCAGCCGTTTGTCGTAAAACTTACGGGGATAAATAATGCTATGTTGGTTTCTGCTCCCAAGTTTCACGAAGTAGCCAAACGTATTGTCGAAATCACTCAGGATTGTATACTGGTTGCCCATAATACCGTTTTTGATTACCGAATCCTTCGTACTGAATTTCGTCGCTTGGGTTATGATTTTCAAGCAAAGACACTATGTACGGTCGAATTAGCAAAAATATTAATCCCAGAACAACCTTCCTACAGTTTAGGAAAATTGGTTCGAGCATTAGGAATCCCAATGGCTGACAGACATCGTGCTACGGGAGATGCGCTAGCAACAGTAAAACTGTTTAAAATGCTTTTAGACAAAGATTTAGAGAAAGTCATTGTCAAAGAGCAAATTAAAACCGAAATAGTCAAAGGAATTGCGCCTAAATTATTCAATATTATCGAATCTTTGCCCAACAAAACGGGGGTTTATTACATTCATAAAGAAAACGGAACGATAATCTTTATTGGCAAAAGCAGAAATATTAAAAAAAGAGTCAATCAGCACTTTACAGGAATTACAAAAAGTGCGCTAAAAATACAACAAGAAGTTTTTACCGTTACTTACGAAGAGACTGGTAGTGAACTCATTGCATTGCTAAAAGAAAGCGAAGAAATAAAACGAAACCGACCTATTTATAACAGAATGTCTCCCAAAAGTCATTTCCCCGTAGCAATCTACTCTGAAACTGATGCAAATGGCTACTTGAATCTAAAATTGCAAAAAGCAGACGGACGCAAAAAGGAAATTATTGCCTACACAAGTCTGCAAGGCGGTAAAAATACTTTGTTCAGAATTAGTTCACAATACAGTTTATGCCAAAAATTAACCGGTTTATACGAAACAAAAGCCGAATGTTTTCAGCACAAAATAAACGAATGCGATGGCGCATGTATAGGTAAAGTTTTGCCCGAAGAATACAACAAACGTGTACAAGATTTTATAGATGCGAATAGCTTCGAAAACCAGAGCATGATTATCGTAGACAAAGGAAGAACCATCAGCGAGCGCTCTGCAATTCTTATAGAAAACGGAATCTACAAAGGCTATGCCTATTACGATTTAAACTATCAAATTAGTAATATAGAAATCCTAAAAAACATCATTATCCCAATGCCTAATAATCGTGATACTAGAAATAACATACAAGGTTATTTACGAAAAAATAAAGTAATTAAAATCGTAAAATTCTAATTTTTTCAGGAGCTATTCCTGCACCCGAGCCTGAAAGAGCGAACTGGCGAAGCAATCCGTTACAATCTTTTCCTAGCTAAAGGAGCCAGAAAAAGGATTTCCACTGCTATCAGGGCTAAAAAACCAACAATCTGCTAATTCATGAATTATTTAATCACTATAATCGGACCAACAGCCATAGGAAAAACTGCCTTGAGCATTGCTTTAGCAAAACACTATGGGTGTGAGATTATTTCCTGCGATAGCCGACAATTTTTTAAAGAAATGCGAATAGGAACAGCTGTTCCTAGCGATAATGAATTAAGTCAAGCTACGCATCATTTTATTCAAAACAAATCGATTTTTGAAGAATATACTGTAGGTGATTTTGAACGTGATGCAATAGCAAAACTAGACGAACTTTTCCTGGAAAATAATATTCAAATTATGGTGGGCGGTTCTGGATTGTATGTGGATGCCGTTCTAAAAGGGTTTGATGTTTTTCCAGATATTGTTCCCGCAATTCGAGAACAAATTAGAACGAATTATGAAGCGTTAGGAATTGCTTATTTGCAAGAAAAACTAAAAGAATTAGACCTAGACTATTACAACAATATTCTTACTGATAATCCGCAAACACTTCAAAACCCACAGAGAATGATGCGTTTTGTAGAAGTTTGTTTGAGTTCCGAAAAACCCTATTCTTCTTTTTTGAACAAAGAAAAAAACACCAGAAATTTTATTCCTATTAGCATTGGTCTTGAAGCCGATAGAGCAATTATATACGACCGAATAAACCAGCGTGTTGACATTATGATTAACGAAGGTTTGCTTACTGAGGCTGAAAAATTATATTCTCATAAACAGTTGAACTCTTTGCAAACGGTTGGTTACAGAGAATTATTTAGTTTTTTTGATGGTGATTTTACTTTAGACTTTGCTATTGAGGAAATTAAGAAAAACACTCGTAGATTTTCTAAACGCCAACTTACTTGGTTCAGACGAACTGAAAACACTATTTGGTTTGATTATAAAACGGATATTTCTAAAATAATTGAAAGTATTAATTTGACACTAATGCCCTAGCCCAGATGGAAATGGAAATCCTTTTGCGAGCCTTTTTGGCGAACAAAAGATTGAAGTGTACAGCTGGAATAGCTCCTAATAAAAAAGCTCCGATTTATCGAAGCTTTTTGTTTTTATACTGCTGAATTTTTTATTGCTAAACGGAATCCTTCGCCATGTATGTTGATGATTTCTACATCTTCGTCGGCTTTTAGGTATTTGCGCAATTTGGCAATATATACATCCATACTTCTGGAGGTAAAGTAGTTGTCGTCTCTCCAGATTTTTGTTAATGCTAATTCTCTTGGCATTAGGTCGTTTTCGTGGAGCGCTAACATTTTTAGTAATTCGTTTTCTTTAGGGGATAATTTTATGGTTTCTTCTCCTGGGAAGTTTAAGAAACGCAATTTTGAGTTTAACTCAAACTTACCTATTTTAAATTCAAATTTTGCTACGTCAGGTTTTACTTCGGAAGCTTTACGTTGTATGATAGCCTTGATTTTCATTAATAAAACTTCTGAATCGAAGGGTTTGTTTAAGTAATCATCGGCGCCTACTTTGTAGCCTTTTAGCACATCTTCTTTCATCGATTTTGCGGTTAGGAAAACGATAGGCACTTCTTTGTTTTTTTCGCGTATTTCTTTGGCTAATGTGTAACCGTCTTTGTAGGGCATCATGACGTCTAGAATACACAAATCGAAGTTGTCTTTTTTGAATTTTTCGAAACCTTCCATTCCGTTTTTAGCTAATGTTACCTCAAAATCGTTCATGGCAAGGTAATCGCGAAGTATCGATCCAAAGTTTGGATCATCTTCTACTAATAATATTTTTTTGTTTGTTTCCATAAGTTTAATAAATTAGGGGTAATTTGATTATAAATGTACTTCCTTTTCCTTTTTCGCTTTCTACCATTACTTCACCGTGATGATCGTCGACTATTCTTTTTACGTAGGCCAACCCTAATCCGTGGCCTTTTACGTTGTGTATATCGCCTGTATGCTCTCGATAGAATTTGTCAAATATTTTCTTTTGAGAGGCTTTGCTTATGCCTAATCCTTGGTCTTTTATTTTAATAATGATAAAATTTTTAACATTTTCTGTACTAACGTCAATTATGGGTCTTTCTGGCGAATATTTTATGGCATTTTCTAATATGTTGACTAATACGCTTGTAAAATGCACGTCGTTTAATAGTACATTGGTCTGGTTTGCATTTAGCTGTATATTTATTGTTCCTTGACGATCTTCTACAATTAAGTTTACGTGATCTATGGCAATTTCTACAATATCGTTTATATTAGTGACTTCTTTTGTAATGTCGAGTTCTCGTTTTTCGAGTCTAGAAATTTGCAATACGTTTTCTACCTGAGCGTGCATTCGTTTGTTTTCGTCTTTAATCATTTGTAGGTAACGAAATACTTTTTCTTTATCTTCAATAACTTTAGGATTCTTTATTGCATCTAAAGCTAGGTTGATGGTAGCAATAGGTGTTTTGAATTCGTGAGTCATGTTGTTTATAAAATCTGTTTTTATTTGCGAAATATGGCGTTGCTTGTTCAACTGATTTAAAGCACTGTAATAGGCCACAATAATAATTGCCGTAAATAAAATAGCTAATAATGCAATACCAATCAGGTCCGAAATTAGAAATTGTTTTTTTTGAGGAAAACTTACTAATAATTGATATTTGCTCATACCGTCGGCATCTGTAAAAACAGGAATATCGTAAGTATTTTTCTTGTCATACTTAAATTTTTCAGATTTTACTTTTGTAGCTAAGCCATTGCTGTAAATTCCGAATTCGAAAGGTGTTTTTATTTCGTAGGCAGCTAACTCATGAGCCAATAATTGTGCTAATTGTTTGTGAGTAACTCTTTGATTTATAGATCGTGTTGCTGCAATATCCTTAAAATAGGTTTCATATTGCACTTTGTCTAAAAGATCCATTCGACCTGATTTTTCAGATTTTTCACTTGGAGCTATAGTACTATTTATAGGAGCGTCATGTATGGTATTGCCGTTGAAAACTTCAGTAACTCGTTTTGAAATATAACTTTTAAGCTGTGCTGAATCTTTATTTTTATCAAAGAACGATGATGGCAGCGAATAATCTTCGGCAATCAAACTATTGGAATAAATGATGGTTTCGTTAGTTACCGCATTTTTTTCAACATAAAAAAATTTGAGCAGCTCACTTTGCTGAGGACTTTTGCCTATACTATCTTTAAGTTTGTTATATGTACTTAAAAAAGTGTAGGTTTCTTGCTCTTGCAGTTTTTTAGAAACATTATCAATAACTTGTTTCACTTGGTATTTGAACTGTTCGTCTTTGTTTTTAAAAGAAGCATTTATCAAATAGCCTTGCACCACAATAATTCCTAGTAAGGAAATTGTCATTAAAAATATTACAATACGAAATAGCATTTTATTCATTGCTACAAATTTAACATTTTAACATTTGAATACTAAATAGATTAACCAAATATTAACAATTTAACGTATTAATGCAGATTTTTTAATTTTTTAAGAATTGCTTTAAATTGGTTTTTCGCTTCGATTAAATCATTATTTACAATAACATAGTCACTTTTTGAGATTTTTTGTGCATCACTCCATTGATTATTTATACGCTCTAAAACAGCTTCTTTAGTGCAATTATCTCTTTTCATCACTCGTTTTATGCGGGTTTCTTCAGAAGCCGTAACGGTAATAATTTTGTCACAATAGGCATAACTTCCACTTTCAAAAAGAATAGCGGCTTCTTTGATTACAAATGAGGATTTTTGATTTTTTACCCAATCGTCAAAATGGTTTTTAACTAATGGATGAATGATTGCATTGAGTTCTTTCAGCTTTTCAGGGTTATTAAAAACAATTTCAGATAGTTTCTTTTTATTTATCTGCTGGTTTTCGATTATTTTCCGTCCAAAAACAGTTTCAATTTCATGAATGGTTTCTGGCAATTGCATTATTTTTTTAGCTTCCTCATCAGCAATATATACAGGGATTCCTTCCGCTTCAAAAAGCTTAGCAATAGTTGTTTTACCACTTCCTATTCCGCCTGTAAGCCCTATAATTTTTGTCATTTTATACTTTAAAAAATAATTCAGGAAAGGCTTCTTGTGGTTTTTGCTTCAGAATGTTTATTTTGAAAAAAGAGGTTATAAAACCCAATCCATACCCAAAAAATTGCTTCCAAACCGCTATTATCGAAAGATAGCCAACATAAATATTCCTGTTTTGAATAGACGAAACTATAAAAATTAATACCGTGTAAACGAAGTACAATTGTAAAATTAAATCGCTATTTAAGAAAAAAGCGATAATGCCCAAAAACAAACCTAGTACAAAAAGCGATGGTAAAAAGAAAGTTGGTTTTGCATATTCTGGATACCAATAATTCAAAATAGGTCTTGCTTTTCCAAATTTAGTAACTTGTATGTAAAATTTTTCCCAATCGATTCTACGTTTATGATATACAAATGCCGACGAAATTAATTTTGTTTTGAAACCTAATTTCCATAAGCGAATGCTTAAATCTGGATCTTCACCGGGATGAATGTTTGAAAACCCTTTAGAAGCTTCAAAAGCTTTTCTCGAAATTCCCATATTGAAGCTTCGTGGTTGAAATTTTTCTATTTTTTCCGAACCACCACGAATTCCTCCTGTTGTGAGCATAGAGGTCATGCTAAAATTGATGGCTTTTTGCACTGCTGAAAAATTAGGTAGCATAGCGTCTGGACCACCAAAACAATCAACATAGTCATCATTTAAACTTTTAGCAACCTCCGTTAAATAATTTTCTGGAAGAATACAATCGGAGTCTAGAATAATAAAATAATCCGATTTAGATTGACTCATTCCAAAATTTCTTGAATCTCCAGGTCCTGAATTGTATTTCAAATAATAGGTAACGGCCAATTTGCTTTTGTATGTATCAACAATATGTTCGCAAGCAATAGTAGAACCGTCTTCAACGATAATAATACTGAAAGGATCTTTGTAGGTTTGTTTGGTCAAACTTTCTAAAAGTTCCTCAATTTCCTCTGGACGATTGTAAACTGGAATGATAAATGAAAAATTCATTGTTAAAAAATTTTGACAAAGGTACATTTTTTTATAAAAAAAAGCCATTCGACTTGCGAATGGCTTTTAACATTTTTAAAAACTATGTTTTATTGTTTAACAACTTTCAATGTTTTTACTAAACCATCTACAGTAACTTTTACTAAATACGTTCCGTTAGATAAGTTAGACATATCTATTTTAGATTGTGTCGCATTAATCGATTTAGTCATCACTTCTTGTCCTAATAAATTATGTACCGATACACTAGAAATTTCTTTAGTGTACGATAAATTCAATACATCTTTTACAGGATTTGGATACGCTGAAAAACCAGTAGCATCGAACGAACGAGTACTTAAAGAAGCATCGTATGCTGCTATTTTAAATGTATCGTAGGTATTAGTGCCATACTCATAGGCTCTAACATAAACAGTGTCTCCTGAAGCAATTCCATTAGCTGACGTTAAATCAACTTTAGAAAAAGCACCGTCCGCACTACTATCATCATCACATGCAATTTGTGTTAATGCACCACAAGAACCAGAATAAACTGTAATCACAGTATCAGTAATAGTACTAGCATTATTTCCTGTTTCAATAGTTAATGTTCCAGATGCTGGTATTATTGCTGAGAACCAAATATCTTGACCTGTACCAAATCCGAAACAAGTTGTTGGAGTCCCGTTTGCTGCATTAGCCGTTGAAGCAACATTGGTTGTAACGATAGCTCCTGATGGAAAATCTCCAGCAGGGATTAGTACGGTTGCTCCAAGACAATCATCATTAGCAGGTGGCGTAGCAGGTGTTGTAAATGAAACTGTTGCCCAAGTACTATACGTAGGACCTGCACAAACCGTTCTTACGTGGAAATAGTACACTGTAGAAGGAGTTAAAGATGTAGCATTATATGTTTCTACCGCTAAAGTAGTTCCTGAAGCAGCAGGGTCGGCAGCATTAGTATCTAGAACATATTCGTAGTTTCCTGTAGTTGCTGTCCATGTAACTGTTGCGCTTGTAGATGTTAATCCCGAAACGGCTAAACCACTAGGATTATTACACGCAGGAATTGGCTCCCAAACCACATCGTCAATTAATACACTAGCACCTATAGTTCCAGTATGTCTAAACGCTAAATAATTTGAATATACTCCAGCAGGTGGAGTAACGGTGTAGTCAGCATATGTTAATGTAGCCGCATTTACAGTGCCTAGAGCAATAAAAGTCGCAGCATCAGCAGGGTCTGTTAAATAACCTACCTCTACGTCATCACCAGCGGTAAAATTACCTCTCATTTTGAAGTTTAAACGATGTGTACCAGCCCCTAAGTTCGAAACAGGGATTGTTTTAACAACACCTAAGCTACCTGAGAAGCCATAAAGATACATTGTATTTATACCTGAACTCGGACTTGTGGTTTGTATGTTTGCATTACCAGCAGTTCCTACTCTTGCCCAACAATTTGGAAAGGCAGGAGCAACAACTCCGTCAAAATTTTCTGTAAATGCACTAACTGGAGCACAAGCTGTGGTAAATGAAACCGTTGACCAAGTACTATAAGAAGGTCCTGCACAAACAGATCTTACATGGAAATAGTACACTGTAGATGGGTTTAATAGAGTTGCATTATAGGTTGCGCCCACTAAAGTAGTTCCTGAAGCAGCAGGGTCGGCAGCATTAGTATCTAATACATATTCGTAGTTTCCAGTTGTAGCTGTCCATGTCGTTGTAGCACTAGTGTCTGTAATAGAAGAGGCTATTAGACCAAGAGGATTAGCACAAGCTGGTGTTACATCAATAGAAATATCATCTAATGATATGTACCAAGGAGTACCATTCATAAACCCTTTTATACCTACATAATAAGTACCTGTAGTAGCAGGAGTGAATGATCCTATAATTTGTTGGTAACCACCATTTATAATACCTGTTGCGGCAACAATTGGATTGGTCATGCCAGCTGCATTGGCTGCTGTTCCGTAACTAATTGTCATATCAGCATCTGTAGCTGTCACATCATCTTGACGTGCAAATAAAGAAGCTGTGTAACTTGTACCGCCTACTAAATCAATTGGAATAAAAATCCAATCTTCATTTCCATATCTAAGGAACGCATTATAAGTACCTGTTCTAGGAGTTCTATTGTAATCTGTAAGAGATGCATTAGCAGTCCAAACTTCCGTTCCTGTTGTTGATTCTTGCAATAAACATCCTGTTACAGGAGTATTATGAGTGTATCCAGTTTCGAAACCTTCAAAATAAGGAATGGTATAAGGAGCACAAGGTGTAGTAAACGAAACGGTTGACCAAGTGCTATAAGTAGGTCCTGCACAAACAGATCTTACATGAAAATAGTACACTGTAGAAGGAGTTAATGGTGTGGCATTATACGTCTCTCCTGGTAATGCCGTTCCAGCTCCTGCAGGGTCTGTAGCAACAGCATCTAATACATATTCGTAGTTTCCAGTTGTTGCTGTCCATGTAACTGTAGCAGAGGTGCTTGTTATTGCAGATGCTGCTAAGCCAACCGGATTAACACACGATGGTGTTTGTTCTATAGTTACGTCGTCTATTGCGATATCATCATAAAATGATGAAGATTCGGCCATTATAAAACGAACTTGAATGTTACCTGTAATTGTTAAACTACTTAAGCTGATAATTTTTTTCTCCCATCCACCAACTGTGTTTCCAGTAAAAATACCAACATTATTCCAAGCCGCCCCGTCCCAAACCTCAACATTTAACGTAGAGTTAGGATTAGCTCCTTCATTATTACTTAATTCATAAAATGTTAATCTAGGATTAGTTAATGTTGATGCATCTATAAATGGAGAAGTTAGAGTTGCATCTGTTGTATCGGGTGATGAATCATCTACCCAAGCAAAATAACCACCAGATGGAGTAGTTCCTGTTATAGTACCATTATTACCGATATGATTACCTGCACCTGTATTTGAAAATCTCCAAATTTCAGATCCAGTCATTGTCCAGCACGAAGGTATTACTCCAGCATTTTCAAAAGCTTCAGTATAAGGGACTGCGTAAGCTCCACAAGTAGCAAAAGAGCTTTCCGTACATCCTGTTGCTGGTCCGTTGGCATTATAAGGAATTACAGTTACATAATAAGTTGTTCCTGCTAATAATGTTCCTAAGTCATAAGTCAGTACATTTCCTACATCAAAATTATTCAAAACTGTTGTGCCACCAGGGGCAGTACCAACATTTAATCTATAACCTGTTGGAGCACCAGTAGCTGCTGTCCAAGATACTACACTGGAACTTATACTTGTTGCTCCATTTGCAGGAGTTGACAAGACAGTACAGTTCGGAGGAGTAGATGTAGCTTGGGTAGCTGTAATATTATCGATGTAAAAATAGCAATCCCCACCTGTGTGAGTTCCATCAAATTTTAATTTAAAATCGGAACCATTAGGAACTGTTCCTGCAGGAATTGATCCAGACCATGTAGCACATGTTGTAATGGCAGTGGTCGTAACATTTCCAAATGTAGTCCAAGTAGCTCCATTGTCTGTTGAATATTGCACATCCATATTTACTCCAACACCATCACCTGCGGAATATTCCTCAGATTTCCAATCGAATGAAACATCAATTTGGGCTCCATTTGATCCAGCAGCATAATTTTGAGTCGTAACAGAACCAGCAAGTCCTGAGCTCCAAAAATTTCTTCTTACGGAAGCTACGCCAGCACAAGGTGTGGTTGTTGATCTAGAAAAGGAAACATAAGTCCAACCTGCTGGGGTTGCTGCTGCATCAAAACCTTGGTTTATTGACACCTGTGCATTTATTTGCCAACTCGTGACTAGCAATAAAAGCAATAAAGTAATTTTTTTCATAATTATTTTAATAAGTTAATAAATTAAGTAAGCAATATACAAAATATTAAGTAAAAGTTAAATTATTTTTATCTTTTTTCGATGAAAAACAAAAAAAAGCCCATGAAATACATCATGAGCTTCAAAAAGCAATACTATAATTGCTATGCTATGCTAGAAACAGCTACCATTTCGTTTGTATCGGCAAGGTAATCAACGCCTTCAAAATCAAATCCAAAAAGGTGGTAAAAATCTTTTCGATAGCCTTCTAAATCGCCTATTTCGGGTAATGTTTCGGTGGTTACTTGCGACCATAATTGGGTTACTTTTTCCTGAACATCAGGACGCATTTCCCAATCGTCTATTCGTATTCTGCCTTTTTCATCGGTAGGAATAGGGTTGCCTGTATATAATCGTTGTTGGTATAATCGTTGTATTTGTTCGATACAACCTTCATGAATGCCTTCTGCTTTCATTATTTTGTATAATAGCGAAATGTATAACGGAATAACAGGAATGGCTGAACTGGCTTGTGTTACCAATGCTTTATTTACAGATACATAGGCCTTTCCATTGATGTCAGACAAAGCATCTGTAATTGAAAAAGCGGTAGCTTCAAGATGGTCTTTGGCTTTGCCTATTGTTCCTTTACGATATACGGCTTCGGTAACTTCTGGCCCTATATAGGAATAGGCTACTGTAATCGCATTATCGGCTAATAAATTTTGGTCTTGTAGTGCTTTTATCCACATTTCCCAATCTTCGCCACCCATAACGGTAACGGTATTTTCAATATCGTCTGCTTCGCAGGGAGTGATAGAAATTTCGGAAACTTTGCCCGAATGGAAATCTACGGTTTTATCTGAAAAAGTATTTCCAATTGGTTTTAGTACCGAACGATGTAAAACACCTGTTGTAGGGTGCATCCGAACGGGAGATGCTAAACTGTAAACGACCAAATCAATTTGACCTAAATCAGCTTTAATTAAATCGATAGTTTGTTGTTTTACTTCGTTTGAAAAAGCGTCTCCATTGATGCTTTTAGCATACAAACCTGCTTTTGTTGCTTCATTTTCAAAAGCGGCTGAATTGTACCAACCTGGCGAAGCGGTTTTTCCTTCGGTAGGTGGTTTTTCAAAAAACACACCAATAGTCGCTGCGTTTGAACCAAAAGCGCTTGTAATTCTTGAGGCTAGACCAAAACCAGTTGATGAACCAATAACTAAAACTCTTTTTGCTCCTGCAATTTCTCCTTTTGATTTGATGTATGCTATTTGATTTTTTATATTTTGCTCACAACCTTTTGGGTGTGCCGTGAGACAAATAAATCCTCGCATTCTTGGTTCTATTATCATTATTTTATTTTTATTCGGTTATTTCGTTTATTTGTGTAATCGTTTATTTGACTAATCAAAAATACTAAAAATCTGACAATCTAAGAAGTCTAACAGGCTAATTTTCTAATTTAGTAATGATTTTGCATGATTTAGTGCGGAATCTGAAATATCTTTTCCAGATAACATCTCCGCAATTTCTCTAATTCGTTCTTCTTGCGATAGCAATTTTAGTTCTGAAATGGTGTTTTCTCCTTGTGTTGATTTGGAAACTTTATAATGTTGATTTCCTTTTGCGGCAATTTGCGGCAAATGGGTTATGGCAAAAACTTGCATTTTATGGCTCATTTCTTTCATAATGTCGCCCATTTTGTGGGCTATTTCTCCTGAAACACCCGTATCTATTTCATCAAAAATAATGGTTGGCAGTTTCGAATAGTTGGCTAAAATGGCTTTTACAGCGAGCATGATTCGAGACATTTCACCACCAGAAGCTACTTTTTTTAGTAAACCAAAATCGGTTCCTTTGTTTGCCGAAAAGAGCAATTGTATTTCGTCTTTTCCCGATTGCAAATAGGTTTGTGTTGGCTTAATATCAATTTGAAAGCGCACATTTGGCATTCCTAAAGGCAGGAGTATTTCGGTGATTTGGTGAACTAATACGGGTACTGATTTTATTCTATTTTCTGAAATTTCGGATGCCATTGTATCTAAAATCAGGATACTTTCGGCTAGTTGATTTTCTAGTTTTTGAATTTGATTCTCTAACTCATTACCTACTACTAATTTGTGGTCTAAATCGTTTTGGATAACTAGCAATTCTTCGATAGAGGCTACTTGATGTTTTTTTTGTAAAGAGTAGATGGTTTGCAATTTTTGATTGACAAAATCTAATTTTTCGGGATCATTGACTAATTTGTCTGCTTGTTGCAAAAGTTCAATCGCAATATCCTCAAACTCAATTAGCGTACTCGAAACTCGCTCGGACAAGGTTTTAAACTCAGGCGATAAACCCGCTATTTTTTGTAAAGAAAGTTTAACTTCTTTTAGATTTTGTGTGATTCCTATTTGCTCTTCATTGGCAAGTGCAAGTGATTTATCTAGTGCTTCTTTGATAAATTCAACATTGTTTAACTTCTCAAAAATAGCTTCTAATTCGGTTTGTTCGCCTGCTTTTAAATTAGCAGCAAGCAATTCTTCTAATAAAAACGAGTTGTAATCTTGTTCTTTCGACAAGGTTTCTTTTGCAGCAAGTACTTTTTTGAGTTCGCTTTTAGCTGATTTATAGTGGGATAAATTTTGCTGGTATTCTAAAATTAAATTTTGATGATTAGCAATAGCATCAAGAATCTCGATTTGATAAGCTTCATTCGATAATTCTTGGGTTTGATGTTGCGAATGAATGTCCAATAAAAACTCGCTCAAATCTTGTAATTCAGCTAAATTAACTGGACTATCATTGACAAAGGCTCTCGATTTTCCAGAAGGTAAAATTTCACGACGTATAATTGTTGTATCTTCATAATCTAAATCATGCGTGGCAAAAAAGGGTTTCAAATTGTATGTGTTAATTTGAAATTGGGCTTCAATGACGCATTTTTGCTCTTTGTCTTTGAGAGAAGTTAAATCGGCACGTTTTCCTAAAACCAAGCCTAAAGCACCTAAAAGTATCGATTTTCCTGCTCCTGTTTCTCCTGTAATAATAGAAAACTGATTAGAAAAATTCATTTCTAATTGGTCTATTAATGCGAAATTTTTTATAGATAATGACGTTAACATAGCAAGAATTAATAACTAATTTTTCCCCACTTGCTCGAATTTGTTGGAGATAATCTATTGAGTGAATTGATTACTTCGGTAACATCAATTTTTGGACCATCGGTGTAAATGCTTACAATTTCGTCTGATTTTGCATCAAAAAACAAGCGAACAAGGAACGAATTGGGTCTTGAATCGGAAACTTCAGTCAACGTTTTTAAAGCCGATTTTATATTTTCTTTTGCTTCTTTTGGATTTTCGACCATTTTATCCATGGCTTTCAAATGGTATTCGTACATGGTTTTTCTGAAAGATACAAAAGTAGGAGAAAGCATATCGGTTATAATAAAATAGCGATTTTGATTTTTTTCGGATTGACTCCATCCTTTTATTTGGCTCTGTTGCGCAAGATTGGCAATATTTTGAGCACTTTCTAATGATTTCGAACCGCCTTCTAACGCATACGTATCGGCATCCATTCCTATAATTAGGTTGGCGTAAAAAGCCATTATCGAAAGTAGGTTAGAGTCGAATGAATTGGGATTGAAGGTTAAATTTTGAAATTCGATATAATTAAAATTAATTTCTTTATCGTTTATGTTTAAAATAGGCGACATATACGTCGAGTTGTAAACAGGTCTTGAAGCCTGAACTTGCAAGGTTCCTGTAAACTGATCTGCGTTGTATGCTGTGATTGTAAAGAAAAAGGAACATTCAATTTTCTCGGCTCCTTTATAGGTTTGTTCGGTCCATTTGGTGTTATTTACAAATTCTGTCAACGATTTTTTGAGCGTTTTAAAAACTTGCTGATTTGTTGCGCCCACTTGATCGGTACTAAAAGTAACCGTACAGTTTAGCTCCTGAGCTTGTGTAAGTCCAAAAAGCAACAAGAATGAGAAAATAACTATGTTACGCATAATGGGAAATAATTTTATGAACAATATCAAGGGCTACGATCTCTTTCGATTTTAACTCTTGGGGTTCGATTGTAAAGTTTTTGTCTATAAAGGTAACTTTATTGGTTGGTTTTCCAAAACCAGCTCCAAAATCGTTTAACGAATTAAGCACAATCAAATCTAGGTTTTTTTTCTGAATTTTCACCTTCGCATTTTCAATTTCGTTTTCGGTTTCTAACGCAAACCCTATTAGGAATTGATTTTTCTTAATTTGTCCTAGCGATGCTAAGATGTCTTTTGTTTTTTCTAATTCAATAGTAAACGTAGGTTCGTTCTTTTTTATTTTCTGAGGGGCTACATTTTTTGGTCGATAATCTGCAACGGCAGCAGCGGCAATCATCACATCGGCATCGTTAAAGTATTGATGACAAGTAGTGTACATTTCTTCCGCAGAAGTAATTCGGACTAGATTGATTGATTCGTTGATGATTTGTAAATGCGTAGGACCAGAAATTAGGGTTACTTGAGCTCCAAAATTAGCGGCAGCCATAGCAATATCAAATCCCATTTTTCCTGTGGAATGATTTCCTACAAATCGAACAGGATCTATGGCTTCGTAAGTAGGGCCAGCAGTAATTAGGATTTTTTTGCCTTTTAGTGGTAGCTTGTTTTCGATGTCTTTTTCTAAAAAAGCGATTATATTTTCGGGTTCTGCCATGCGTCCTTCGCCTGAAAGTCCACTGGCTAGTTCGCCACTTTCAGCAGGAATTACAATGTTTCCAAACTTTTGGAAAGCTTCAAAACTAGCTTTTGTAGAAGGATGTTTGTACATATCTAAATCCATTGCTGGGGCAATATATACGGGACATTTTGCAGATAGATACGTGGCAATTAATAAATTGTCGCAGTTACCAGCAACCATTTTAGACATGGTATTTGCCGTTGCGGGCGCAATGACAATGTAATCGGCCCACAGGGCTAAATCGACATGATTGTTCCAAACTGCATCTTTATCGTCTTCATTAAAAAAAGTAGAATGAACCGGATTTTTGGAGAGTGTAGAAAGTGTAAGTGGGGTTACAAAATCCTTAGAAGCAGGAGTCATTATCACTTGGACATGTGCTCCTGCTTTTATAAATAATCGTACTAACGATGCTGATTTGTAAGCAGCAATTCCACCAGAAACGCCTAGTATTATTTTCTTACCACTTAAAACCGACATTGTAGTTGTTTTTAGATTGTTGATTTGTAATAAATTTTATCTTCTAACCATTCTTCCACTGCTAATGCGTGTGATTTTGGTAATTTTTCATAAAATTTAGACACTTCGATTTGCTCTTTGTTTTCAAAAACTTCTTCTAAACTGTCGTTGTGAGTAGCAAATTCTTCTAGTTTTTCAGTAAGCTCTTTTTTAATTTCAGCATTAATCTGGTTTGCTCTTTTAGCCATTATGGTAATCGCTTCATAAACATTTCCAGTTGGTTCTTCAATTATGGTTTTGTTGTACGTAATTGTGTTTACTGGAGCTGTAGTCTTTTTAAAATCCATGACTTTTTTTATTTAGAAAATTGTTGTAAATCTTTATCAATTCTAGCTAACATTTCGTCGGCTTCTTTTTTGTATTGGGTATTGGCATTAAATTTTAGCAAATCAGCTTGTGCTGTTTTGGCCGCATTTAATCGTTCTTCCATTTTTGATGGAATACTATTTATAGCCAATTGGTAGCTTGCATTTAGTTTGTAATATAGCGCTTCTTCTTTGTAAGGTGTACCTGGGTAATCTGCAATAAAATTATCTAACGCTTTGATAGCAGGTTTGAACTCTGAAATAGTATTGTATTGTTTGGCAATTTCGAATGCTTTTTTCTCTAATTTTTCTCTTAACGCTTTTACGACTACATTCGCATCAGCTAAGTATGTAGAATTAGGATAGGCATTGATAAAGTTTTGCAATTTATTGATGGCTTTGTCGGTTTCGGTTTGATCTAACGAATAAACTGTTGACAATTCAGAATAGGATTTTGCGGATAAAAATGCTGCTTCTTCTGCTTTTTCGCTTTTTGGATACAATGCAGCGAAACTCTCAAACTGATAACCCGATAAATAAAATTGTTCTGTTTTATAATACGATTGAGAAAACATATAAAACACATTTTCGGATTGTGGTTTCCCTTTTAGTACAGGAGAAACTTGTTCGAAAAGACGGATGGCTTTGTGGTATTTTCCTTTTTCGTATTTTTTAGTAGCCACTGCTGTTTTAAATTCAACGTCTTCTGATTTGATAGCTCTTTGGTATTCGCTACACGATGAGAAAAAAGCGATGAGTAAAAAGGTGTATAGTAAATTCTTCATATTTATTTTTAAAACTATCGATTTCATGTCTCTTTTTAAGTACTGAAAATCGAACCGCAAATTTAGTTAATAATTTTTAGATACGAAACTTTATTTTTCGCTGTTATTTTGATAGTTGTTTGGTAAACAAATCCAATCTTTCCGATAGGTTTTTACTAACGTTAACCAAAGGCAAACGAACCGTGTTTTCAGACAGTTCTAACGATTTAAAAATTTCTTTTATGCCACCAGGATTTCCTTGTTCAAAAATCATATCGATGCTGTCCATTAATTTGTAATGCAATTCGTAGGCTTCATCCACTTTTCGTTGCAACCCAAGACGAACCATTTGAGAAAATTCTTTAGGATATCCTTCGCCTATTACTGATATAACGCCTGATCCACCCGCTAAAACCATAGGAAGGGTAATCATATCGTCGCCAGAAATGACTAAGAAATCTTTTGGTTTACCTTGTATTAGTTTCATGGCTTGTACAATATCGCCAGCAGCTTCTTTTATACCAATGATGTTTTTAAAATCGTTAGCAAGACGTATAACTGTTTCTGGACTCATATTGCTTGCGGTTCTACCAGGAACATTATAGACAATTACAGGAATTGGCGAAGCTTCGGCAATCCTTTTGAAATGTTGGTAAATGCCTTCTTGAGTAGGTTTATTATAGTAAGGCGAAACCGATAGTATGGCTTGAAATTTTGAAAAATCTCTCGATTTTAGTTCTTCAACAACTTTCATAGTGTTGTTTCCTCCCACGCCTAATACTAGTGGCAATCGTCCGTTGTTTGCTTCAATTATTGTTGTAATAACGAGTTCTTTTTCGTCTTGGCTTAGTGTGGCAGACTCGGCAGTAGTACCTAGTGCAACTAAGTATTCTACCCCGCCATCAATAACATGATTTACAATGCGTTTTAAGGCTTCGGTATCTACAGAAAAATCTTTTTTAAACGGTGTTACTAGTGCAACTCCAGTTCCAATAAATGCTTGCATGGTTATATTTTGTTTAAAATTTTTAAATATCTAAATAGTTCGTGAACAAAAACTTTATAATTTTCGGCATTGGTATTAATCATCAAATGACTTAATCGTTTATCGATAGTCGAAAATCCTACTTTGAATCCTGCTTTTGATTGATTTGTAATGAGCAGCAACGGCAATTTTTCGGTATCATAATAACTTAGCAACATGTCAAACTGGGAATTTGCAAATTCGTTTACAAAATAGGGAAACACATTGCCACTCAGTTTTACATCTTTAGCACTAAATGTGGGCTGAGAAAAAACGTCGTTTTTCTTTATTTTATCTCTAAAAACAAGCATCTTTATGTTTTCTTCTTTGATGCCAAAACCAATCAATTCTTGGATTAGTTCTTCTTTTTGATTAAAATAACTTTCGTCAATAAGTATGCCTATTGTTTGTATCGGAGTAGTTTGTGTACTGTATTTTACATTAAGAAGACTTTTTTTTAACTTTTTTTTTAGAGAAATTTCTTTTATATACTTGATAAACATACTACTTTTACATTTTAATCTTAAAAAAAACAAATTTAATCAAATAAGATTTAATTGAGATGGTAAATGTAAAAAAGAGTGCTCTTGTTTTAAAACATTTTGTTTTAATTTTAACGTTCCTAGCATTAGGTAATACTAGTTGGGCACAATTAGAGGTATATAAAATAGAAGGAAAGCAAATTAATATCAATGACAAGGCAATAGCTATCGAATCATATAACCAATATGTTTTGCCTTTTAAAACTCATATTGATGAGGATTTGAATGCAGTATTAGCTACTTGTCCAGAAACTTTAGACAAAAGCAAGGGACAATGGCAAACTACTATTGGCGATTTGCTTGCAGATGTTACACTACAAAAAGCAAATTTTGTTTTTAAGAAACGAGAAAATTTAGATATCGATATTTGTATTTTAAATCATGGAGGAATTCGATCTATTCTTCCTAAAGGAGATGTCACCGCTAGAACTGCTTTTGAGATAATGCCTTTTGAAAACACATCGATTGTAGTTGCGCTATTAGGGGAGCAAATAGCTGAATTTACCAATTATTTTGTTAAAGAAAAAAAACCCCATCCCATTTCTGGAATGTCATTTACCATTGACGCAAAGAATGTGGTGAGTAATATTAAAGTTAATGAAAAGCCTTTAGAGCTTACAAAAATATATTATGTGGTAACTTCCGATTATTTATCAAATGGAGGAGATAACATGACTTTTTTTAAAAAAGCAGAAAAAACCTATGATTTAGACTATAAATTGAGAAATATTTTAATTGATTATTTTAAGGAGGCTGACGTAATTCCTATTAGCAAAAAAATTAAAATAACACAAAAAAAATAATATATTTGTAGTACTACCTATAAACAAATTTAAGGAACACATGAAAAGAAGAGATTTTATTCAAAAAACAGCTGCAAGTACTACATTGTTATCACTTGGAGGATTTTCTTTAAGCAGTTTTAACACGAATAAGGTTAAAAAAATAACCATTCTTCATACAAACGATGTTCATAGTCATATAGATCCTTTTCCGGCAACCGATCCAAGAAATCCGAACATGGGAGGTGTCGCTCGTCGTGCTGCCATTATAGAACAAATACGGAAAGAAGAAGCGAATGTATTATTACTAGATGCGGGAGATATTTTTCAAGGCACGCCTTATTTCAATTATTACGGAGGAGAGCTTGAGTTTAAACTCATGAGTATGATGAAATATGATTTGGCTACGATAGGAAATCATGATTTTGATAACGGTATAAAAGGCTTGTTGGTGCAACTTCCTAATGCAACTTTCGATTTTGTTTCTGCTAATTATGATTTTAGAAATACCGTTTTGGATACTTTTATAAAACCGTATAAAATATTTAAAGTTGATGGCGTAAAAATTGGCATTTTTGGTTTAGGTGTCGAACTTAAAGGACTTGTTGACGAAAAATTGTATAAAGAAACGGTTTACAATAATCCGATAGAAGTGGCACAGGATATGTCTCGCATTCTAAAAGAAGAAAAAAAATGTGACCTTGTAATTTGTCTATCTCACTTAGGGTTTACCTATAAAAACGAACCAGATAAGGCTTCGGACATCAATTTAGCCCGAAAAACAAAAAATATAGATTTGATTATTGGCGGGCACACACATACTTTTTTAGACAAACCCGTGATTGAAAAAAATAATGAAGGAAAAGAAGTTTTAATAAATCAAGTAGGGTGTTATGGTATCAATTTAGGAAGGATTGACTTTTATTTAGATAGCGAAAAAAATATAGCCGCTGGAGGAAAAAAGATTATTATTTAATTTTTCTATTTTTTTGAAAAAACAACTAACTATTACTTTACAAATACTACTTTTTTTGTAGAGGACTTATAATGGCTACATTTTGAAAAGCAATGGCACCTCGCAACACACCTGAAATAACATTTCTTAACGCATCGATGATATGAATTTTGAGTTCGTTTTTAGGAAAAATTAAGCTTATTTCACGAGCTGGTTTTGGTTCGACAAAATGTTTCAGTTTTGGGTTATCTTTTTCTTTCAAATCTAGCGAGTGTAAATAGGGTAGAAGCGTTATTCCTAAACCTTCATCAGCTAATTTGAGCAGTGTTTCGAAGCTACCACTTTCAATGATAAATTTATTACCATCGGTTTGAGACGTATTTTTGCATAAATTTAAAATACCGTCCCTAAAACAATGTCCGTCTTGGAGCAGCAATATTTCATCTATATTCAAATCACTTGTTTCAATTTCTTTTTTTGAAAAAAGCGGATGGTATTCTGGAATATACGCCATAAATGGTTCGTAGTATAATACAATTTCTTTTATTTTTTCTTCCAGTAAAGGTGTTGCTGCAATTGCGGCATCAAGCTGTCCATTATTTAATTTTTTAATAATTTCAGCAGTATTCAATTCTTCAATAATAAGCTTGACTTTAGGGTGTTTTTTGATAAAAGTATTCAAAAAGAGCGGTAAAAGTGTAGGCATAATGGTAGGGATTATTCCAATTCTAAATTCGCCTCCAATGAATCCTTTCTGAATATCTACGATATCTTGCATTCTATCGGCTTCATTAACAATATTTTTAGCTTGGGCTACAATTTTTTGTCCTACATCGGTAAGTTGGATAGGTTTTTTACTTCTATCAAAAATTAAAATAGAAAGTTCTTCTTCTACTTTTTGTATTTGCATACTCAGTGTAGGTTGTGTTACGAAGCATTTTTCGGCAGCCAAAGTAAAATTTTTGTGCTCAGCTACTGCTAAAACGTATTGTAGTTGTGTAATGGTCATGAAATAGTATTTTGTTATGCAAATATAAAAACTATCAATTAAATTTATAGATATTAATTTTTATTTTTTAATAATTTTGAAAAAATAAATTTTACCATGAAAACTAATAAATTAGGATTACCAGCGAAGGAAACAGAAATCGTTATTACGGAACTTAACATTCTGTTATCTAATTTTCAAATATATTATCAAAATTTACGAGGTTTGCACTGGAATATTCGAGGAAGACGATTTTTTGATTTGCATTTAAAGTTTGAAGAGTTATACAATGATAGCCAGTTAAAAATTGATTTAATTGCAGAACGTATTTTAACTCTTGGAGGTATTCCATTGCATACTTTTGAAGATTATTTAGTAAATAATACGCTAGAAATTGGAAAAAAAATTCATCATGACGAAACAGCAATTTACTTAATAGTTAATTCTTTGTCACAATTACTAAAGATGGAAAGAAGTATTTTAAATCAGGCGGTAGCTATTGCTGATGAAGGTACTAATTCGATGATGAGCGATTTTATTGTAGAACAAGAAAAAACAATGTGGATGATGACCGCTTGGCTTGAAGAATAAAAGGGTAATTATTTTTGCTCTAAATTTTCATTAAATGCCGAAGGAAGCATTTGTGGAATAAACTTAATTAAAATAGGCAGTAGTAAACTACCACCAGGAACTAAGAAAATAGTTAATGACGGGATGGATTTACAAATATCGAGTAATTGATTTTTAACTTTTTTCTTTTCGTCTGCGTTGAGTTCTCGTTTGGTCGATTTTGCAAGTAACACCATTAATTCTTTACTTTGCGTGATTTCTAGTATGAGTCTATTTTTATTTCGTGAAATTAGAGTGTGAACATTTTGAGTGGTTTGATCATAAAAATGTTTTACAGGATTAGAAAAATTAAAATACGGTATTTGCTCTTTGTTTTTTGTTAAAAAACAATCCATATCTTCAATACTTTTTTCAACAAAAGCTGTATTTACAGATAATTTCGTGGCTAATTGAAACAAGAATTCTTTTTCTGATTTTTCTATTGCAGCGTCATTCCACAAAGCCATTGCGGCAATATCGATGAGGTAAAATTTTTCATAATCGTCCTCAAAATAGGACAAATCGATATCTTCCAATGCGGTAATGCCCAATCGATCAAACTTTGTATATCTAACAGATGATTCAAATAGTTTTTGAAGTAAATCATCATATTTAGTTTTAGTTTCTTTCGTTTTTAATGCTAACGAAACTATATTCACAATAATTTCTTCTGTTTTTTTTAAGTATTTATCCGATATTGTATTGTTGATTAAGTATTTTTTAAATGCTAATACATCAATAAACAAAAGAGCATTGGTTAAAATGTGAGAGAAATTTTTACTAATAATATTATCATTCGTTTGAACTCTGGAGCTTATAATTTTTTCTAACGAATTTGAAGCAGAATCTTGGGGAAGTATTTTAAATAATAATCCAGAATTTTTAGGATGCAAATCATTATAAAAAGAAATGCATTTTTGTATAAAGGCGGTAGGATTGTTATTTTTTTCTATAAGTTGATACACGCCATACAGTGTGTTTAGGAGTGCAATTTTAGAGAATTCTTCTGTTTTCCAACCTTTAGTCTCGATAGGTTTAGTAGTAACAAAATGGGTGGTATATCCTACTAAAAAACCAGTTTCTCTAGTGTTTTCATAGAATATTTTAGAATTAGTTATAATAGAAATTTCTTTGAAATTCTGTTTATAAAAAAATTTTTCAACCCAACCATGTGCCGAAGCATTTATCATAATAAACTTTTAAAACGCAAAGCTATATTTTTTTAATGACGTATAATCAATTTTGCATTAAGTTTTCAACACTATTTACAACCTCGATTTTATATTGGCTTCGCAAAGTTTTATAATTTCAGATATTCTATTTATACGGGTTTCATCTCTTTTTGCTTGATTTAACCAATATAAATAACTTTTTCGGTAAGAAGGACTAAAGTTTTTATAGTTATCAAAAGCAAATTTGTTTTTAGAAAAAGCATGTTGCAAATCTTTTGGAATTTCATGATTTTCAACAGAATCTAGAGATGACCATGAGCCATTTTTTTTAGCTATTTCAATTTTTGCTAACCCGCTTTCGTGTATTAGATTTTCTTGAATAAGTTTTTCGATGTATTTTTTGTTAAGTTTGCTCCAAACACTTTTTTCTTTTCTAGGAGAAAAAACTTGTTTTCGTCGCTCATCGTCTAGTTTTCTTACGGTCGAATCTATCCAACCGTAACAAATAGCAACTTGAACAGCCTCTTCCCAACGCATACTTTCATATTGACTATCAACTTTATAAAAAATTAATTCAATTCCAGTTGAAGAATGGTAGTTTTCATGTAACCATTTTCTCCATTCCTGAGAATTTTTAAAGTAATGAATTTCTCTTTCTTTCAATGCAAATAAGAATATACTATTTAATTATAGCCGAACATGCTATTCTAGCCCCTGCATTTCCAGCAGGTTGCGAAGTAAAATCGTCAATTCCTTTGTGTACAATAAGTCCTTTACCTAGAATGTCTTTTGTAGCATCCTCACAACCAATACACCATTCATTTGTAGAAAATTTCACAGTGGCATTTCCTTTTTCATTGGCAGTAAAGTTTCCGATATCGCCTTTATGATGTTCGGCAGCACCCCATTTTCCGTGTTTTTTGAAAGTTGGATTCCAGTGTCCTCCAGCCGAACTTCCATCGGCAGCCGAACAATCGGCTTTTTCATGGATGTGTATGGCATGTTCTCCAGGTGTGAGTCCACTCAAGTTTGCAACCATGGTTACCGTTCCGTTTTTCTCGACAAAATTTGCCATTCCAGAGACGCTGCTTTCGCTTTTTGAAGAAAAAGTAGTTTTTATTTCATTTTTATTTCCTGATGAGCTTTTGCAAGCGATTATGATTACAAAAATAGAACACGATAATAAGAGTAGCTTTTTCATAGGATGATTTGTTTGAGGGATAAAATTACAAATAAAAAAGCCACAATAACAAAATAGTTACTGTGACTTTCTATAATTAGTTAAAAAAGGATGTTTAGAAACAATATTCGTTTTCTGCAATTAATTTGCTCGTAATAATTTCTCTTAATCCAACAACATTTGGCATGTTTGCATATTTAGTAAAACGACGTAATCCCATAAGCATCATGCGTTGTTCATCACCTTCAGCAAAAGAGATTATACTTTCTTTCCCTTTGATAGTGATAATGTCTACGGCTTGGTACAAATATAACTTTGCCATTGCAATTTGTTCTTTCACTTTGTCTTCACCTGTTGATTTGGCTAATTTCTCCGTTCTAAGAATAGTACTTTCTGCCATGTAAATTTCGATTAAAATATCGGCAGCAGCCATTAATAATTGTTGGTGTGCATCTAAATCTGGTCCGTATTTTTGAACCGCTCCACCAGCAACCATAAGGAATGCTTTTTTCAATTTGCCAATCATTTCTTTTTCTTCAGCAAATAATTCAGAATAATCAGGAGTTTCAAATGATGGAATTCCCATTAATTCTTCTTGTACTTTTGATGCTGGTCCTAATAAATCAATATGACCTTTCATGGCTTTTTTGATTAACATTCCAACAGAAAGCATTCTGTTTATTTCGTTTGTTCCTTCGTAAATACGAGCAATACGAGCATCTCTCCAAGCACTTTCCATAGGTGTGTCTTCTGAGAATCCCATTCCACCAAAGATTTGAATTCCTTCGTCAGCACAAGCTTGTACATCTTCTGAAACTGCTACTTTTAGGATAGAACATTCTATTGCAAATTCTTCAACACCTTTTAGTTCTGCTTCTTGGTGTGACGCTCCTTCTGCTTCACGAGCAACGATTCTGTCTTCGATGCCTTTTGCAGCACGATATGAAGCACTTTCTCCTGCGTAACATGAAGTTGCCATTTCTGCTAATTTAGAACGTATCGCTCCAAAACTAGAAATTGGTGTATTAAATTGAATTCTCTCGTTAGCATATTTTACAGAACCAGAAATAACTCTACGTTGTGCATCTAAACAAGCAGCTGCTAGTTTGATACGACCTACGTTTAAAGCATTCATGGCAATTTTGAATCCATTTTCTCTTTCAGATAACATGTTTTCAACAGGAACTTTCGTTTCATTGAAGAATACTTGACGGGTAGATGAAGCACGAATACCTAATTTGTGCTCTTCTTCGTTCATTGTAATTCCGTTTGCTGGATCATTTTCTACAATAAAACCAGTAATATTTTTATCAGTACCAATTCTTGCGAAAACTATAAATAAAGAACAAAAACCTGCGTTAGAAATCCACATTTTTTGTCCAGTAATCGAATAATATTTTCCGTCTTCAGATAAAACTGCTTTCGTTTTACCAGAATTTGCATCAGATCCTGCTCCTGGTTCTGTTAAGCAATACGCACCAAACCATTCGCCTGAGGCTAATTTTGGTACATATTTTTTCTTTTGCTCATCACTTCCGTAAAGTGTTATTGGCATAGTTCCAATTCCAGTGTGTGCTCCAAAAGCAGTAGAGAATGAACCCGTTGCACCCGAAATATAATCGCAAACTAGCATTGTAGATACAAATCCCATTCCCAATCCACCGTATTCTTCAGGAACAGCAACTCCTAGAAGTCCTAGTTCACCAGCTTTACGCATGCTTTCTTCGGTAAAGGCATAATCCTTTTTTTCAAAACGATCTTTATTTGCCCACAATTGTTTGTCTGTGAATTCTTTAACCATATCACGCATCATGATTTGCTCTTCTGAGAAATCTTCTGGTGTAAATACGTTTTCACATTTTGTTTCTTTTACTAAAAACTGTCCGCCTCTTGTTATGTCTTCCATCACAATATCTTTTTTATCGTTAATTTAATAATTCGTAAATACCTGCAGTTCCTTGACCAGTTCCTACACACATAGAAACGATTCCGTACTTGCCTTTTCTTAATCTCATTTCTTCAAAAAGTTGCACTGATAGTTTTGCACCTGTACAACCTAGTGGATGTCCTAATGCTATAGCACCACCATTTACATTGATGATATCAGGATTTAAACCTAGTTCACGTGTAACTGCTAATGCTTGAGATGCAAATGCTTCGTTCAATTCGATTAAATCGATATCATTTAAAGTTAATCCCGCTTGTTTCAATGCTTTTGGAATCGCTTTTACAGGACCAATTCCCATGATTCTTGGTTCAACACCTGCTGAAGCAAAATTTACTAATCTTGCGATTGGTTCAAGGTTTAATTCTTTTACCATTTCTTCACTCATAACCAGTACAAAAGCAGCTCCATCACTCATTTGAGAAGAGTTACCAGCTGTTACACTTCCATCGGCAGCAAAAACGGGTCTTAGTCCAGCTAATGCTTCAACAGAAGTCCCAGCTCTTGGGCCTTCATCTTTGTTTACCACATACGATTTGGTTTCTTTTTTACCATTTTCATTGATAAAAGTTTGTTCCACTGTAATTGGCACAATTTGTTTGTCAAATTTTCCTTCAGCTTGAGCTTTCAATGCTTTGTTATGAGATTGAAAAGCAAATTCATCTTGATCCGCACGAGAAATGTTGAATTGTTTTGCCACCGCTTCCGATGTCAATCCCATTCCCCAGTAGTAATCCTCGTGTCCTGCAGCAGCCATTTTATAATCTGGCGTGGGTTTGTAACCGCCCATTGGAATATAACTCATGCTTTCGGCTCCACCAGCAATGATGCAATGTGCCATTCCTGATTGAATTTTGGCAGTTGCCATTCCGATTGTTTCCAATCCAGAAGCGCAATATCTGTTTACGGTAACACCAGGTACATCTTCGATTTTTAATCCCATTAATGAAATTAAACGGCCTACATTTAAACCTTGTTCTGCTTCTGGCATGGCATTTCCAACCATAACATCATCAATACGGGTTTTGTCGAAATTAGGCAATTCATTCATCATAAATTCGATGGTTTCTGCTGCCAATTCATCAGGACGTTTAAATCTAAAAACTCCTTTTGGTGCTTTACCAACGGCAGTTCTATATGCTTTTACTATATATGCTGTTTTCATCTTTTAGTTTCTTAATGGTTTCCCTTTGGTTAACATAAACTGTATTCTTTCTAACGTTTTTCTTTCCGTACAAAGTGACAAGAAAGCTTCACGCTCTATATCTAATAAATATTGTTCAGATACTAATGTTGCTTCAGATAAATCACCACCAGCCATAACATAAGCCAGTTTGTTTGCAATTTTTAGATCGTGTTCCGAGATGTATTTACCGGCAACCATTTGATTGGTTCCAACTAAGAACATTCCCAAAGCTTGTTTTCCTAAAACTTTTACATCTGTTCTGCGAATAGGTTGTGTATAACCCGCTTCCGCCATTAATAAAGCATGTTTCTTAGCTTCGGCGATTTGACGGTCTTTGTTCACGACCACAATATCTTTACCGTGTTGTAAAAGCCCAGAATCAAAAGCTTCGTAAGCTGAAGTTGATACTTTTGCCATAGCGATGGTCATGAAATATTCTTGTAGCACATTCAATTCTACATCGTTTTTACGGAATAAATCAGATGCACGCAAGGCTAATTCTTTCGAACCACCACCGCCAGGAATAACCCCAACACCAAATTCAACCAATCCCATATAGGTTTCTGCAGCAGCAACCACTTTATCAGCATGCAAACTCATTTCGCAACCACCACCAAAAGTCATTCCGTGAGGAGCAACTACAACAGGGATTCCGGAATAACGCACACGCATCATAGTGTCTTGGAACATCTTGATGGCCATATTCAACTCATCATATTCTTGCTCCACCGCCATCATAAATATCATTCCGATATTGGCACCAACAGAGAAATTCGCTGCTTGGTTTCCAATTACTAAACCTTGATATTCTTTTTCGGATAAATCTATCGCTTTATTGATCGCAGCTAAAACATCACCACCAATTGTATTCATTTTAGATTGGAATTCTAAATTCAAAATTCCGTCACCCAAATCTTGGATGATAGCACCACTATTGCTCCAAACTTTTTTGCTTTCGCGAATGTTGTTCAGGATGATGAATGCATCTTGACCCGGAACTTTAGTTTGTGATTTGGTTGGAATATTATAGAAATAAGTCGCTCCTTCTTTAATAGTATAAAAACTAGTACTTCCAGAAGCAATCATTTCGGTAACCCAAGCTGCAGGTTCAAGACCTTCGGCTTTCATGATTTCGATTCCTTTTTCAACACCAATGGCGTCCCAAATTTCGAATGGACCATTTTCCCATCCAAAACCAGCCTTCATAGCATCGTCTATTTTGTATAATTCATCAGAGATTTCAGGAATACGGTTGGAAACATACCCAAACATTCCAGCAAAACTCTTTCTGTAGAATTCACCCGCTTTGTCTTTTCCTTTTACCAAAACCTTAAATCTGTTGATTGGTTTGTCAATTGTTTTGGTCAATTCCAAAGTAGCAAAAGAAGCTTTTTTAGCGGCACGATATCCTAATGTATCTAAATCTAAAGATAGAATGTCTTTACCTTCTTTTTTATAAAAACCTTGCCCCGTTTTGCTTCCCAACCATTTGTTTTCCATCATTTTGTTAACAAATTCCGGAAGTTTGAACAATTCGTGTTGTTCGTCTGTTGGGCAGTTTTCGTATATTCCGTTGGCAACATGCACCAAAGTATCTAGTCCAACAACATCCACAGTTCTGAAAGTAGCCGATTTTGGACGACCAATAACCGGACCAGTCAATTTATCTACTTCTTCAATAGTCAATCCCAACTCTTTTACCAAGTGGAACAAACTTTGAATTCCGTAAATACCAATACGGTTTCCGATGAAAGCAGGAGTGTCTTTGGCAACAACCGAAGTTTTACCCAAGAATTTTTCTCCGTATATCGTTAAGAAATCCAATACTTCTGTTGAAGTTTGTGGACCAGGAATGATTTCGAATAATTTTAAGTAACGAGCTGGGTTAAAAAAGTGAGTACCGCAGAAGTGTTTTTGGAAATCTTCACTGCGTCCTTCGCTCATAAAGTGAATCGGAATACCAGATGTGTTCGATGTTACCAAAGTTCCCGGTTTTCTAAATTTTTCAATTTGCTCAAAAACCAATTTTTTGATGTCCAAACGCTCCACAACCACCTCGATGATCCAATCTACATTGGCAATCTTAGCCATATCGTCCGTAGTATTTCCAGTGGTGATTCGGCTGGCGAATTTTTGACTGTAAATAGGAGAGGGCTTTGATTTTAAGGAGTTTGCTAAACTTTCGTTCACTAACCTATTGCGAACAATTTTACTCTCGAGTGTGAGGCCTTTTTTGGCTTCTGCATCGGTCAATTCTCTTGGAACAATGTCCAAAAGTAAGACTTCTACACCAATGTTGGCAAAATGACAAGCAATTCCTGAACCCATAATTCCGGATCCAATTACTGCAACTTTTTTAATGGTTCTTTTCATTTATAAAAGCTTTAGGCTCATGCTTTAGGCAACAAGCGTTTGGTTAAAATATTTTTTTTTCTTGAATTAATTCGTTTATTATTTCTGCAACTTCTCTAAAATGTTGGAGTTTTTGTTCGGATATATTTTCTTTGATAACTTCATTGAATTTTAGAACGGTTGATTTTGATAATTCTCTTTTTTCTTTGCCGAATGGTGTTAAAAAAATTAATACTCCTCGACCGTCGTTTGGATTTGGTTTTCTATAAATCAATCCTTTTTCTTCCATCGATTTTAAGGTTCTGGTTAGGCTAGTGGCTTCCATTCCCATTCTGTTGCTTATGCTGGTTGATGGGGTTCCGTCTACTTTGTCTATACTTAATAGTGCAAATCCAACCGCCATTGATCCGTCAAATTTAGAGGCTTCTTCGTTGTACATTCGGGCTACTGCCTGCCATGTTTCTCGAAGGGTATAATCTATTGTTTTTTCTTTCATAATTTTGTGACTCGATTTTAGATATAGAGTAAAATCGATTTTTATATAGAATCGTTTATACGATAACGATTTAGTTTCGAGTTCAAAGATATTAAAAATTTATTATGCACGCATAGTAAAATGAATTATTTTTTTGTTATTTCATATAAAAACAAAAAACTCCTCAAATTTTGAGGAGTTTTAACATCAATTTTTTATGTTATTTCTTAAATTTTCCATTGTCGACATCTTTCAAAAATTGAATTACGCCTGAAAAATAGTTTTTCTGGTCATCATATTGAGAAAGGTGACTTCCGTTTGGGCAAAATAAAAATCGTCCGTTTTGTACTTCATTAGCAATCCATTTCATGTGTTCTGGATCCATGGTGTCATATTTTGCACCAATAGCTAAAGTTGGAATTGTTAGTGTTTTGAGTTTAGATTTTATATCCCAATTTTTCAGTGTTGCATTTCCTGTGATTCCAAATTCACTCGGACCTTGCATAAATACATATACATTTGGATTGATATGTTTGAATGCTCTATTGATAGATTCCGGCCATTCTTCTATGGGTTTTCTCAGAATATGTTCGGTATAATAATAGTTGAATAGTAATTCGGTATATTTTGGATTTGTATAATCTTTGTTTTTTTCGAATGTTTTAATTTGATTGAAAACTTCAGGTGGAAGTTGCGGACCAAGTACTTCTTCAGCATATTGATTATATTCTGGCGCACTCGCCATCATATTTGAAATAATGAGTCCTTTTAGATTTTTTTGATATTTTAAAGCATATTCCATAGCGAGAATTCCTCCCCAGGATTGTCCTAATAAGTAAAAATTAGTATTGTCTAGTTTTAATGCTTTTCGAACTTGTTCTACTTCCTCAACAAAGCGTTCGTTTGTCCATAACCGATTATCATTTGGTTGGTCGCTGTAGTAAGAGCCAAGTTGGTCGTAATAAATATATTCGATGCTTTGGTTTGGAAAATAGCCATCAAAACTTTCGAAGCATTCATGTGTTAATCCGGGTCCGCCATGAAGTAAAAGTACTTTTATGGTTGGGTTGTTTCCTACTGTTTTTGTCCAAACTTTAAATTTTCCAATAGGAGTTGTAATTGGAATCATTTTTATTCCGCCAGTAAACTGATCGTCTCGTTTGGAAAAGTCTAAATAATTCGCTTTAAGAGATTCTTCGGTTGTGTTTTTACAATTATTAAATAAAAAGATAATCAATACGGATACTACTACAGTTTTTATTTTCATAATGATGCGTTCTAAATTATCTTTTTAGTTTGGATTTAATTGTATATTCTATCGTATAATCCTTGGTATTTTTCTAGAACAACTTTTCTTTTTAGTTTGAGAGTTGGTGTAAGATGTCCTGCTGGAATGGTCCATAAATCGGGGGTGAGTTCGAAGCGTTTTATTTTTTCCCAATTTCCAAATTTTTCATTTAGGGTATCTACTTCTTGTTGAATACGTTCTATAACTTTTGGATTTACAATAATTTCCTCATTTGTATTTCCGATACTGATATTATTAGCAATTGCCCATTCTTTTAGGTGTTCAAAATTAGCCTGAATAAAAGCTGCTGGCATTTTTTGGCCATCTCCAATTACCATAATTTGTTCTATGAAAATGGATTGTTTCATCGTGTTTTCTAGCAATTGCGGGGCAATATATTTTCCACCTGATGTTTTAAACATTTCTTTCTTGCGATCCGTAATTCTCAGGAAGCCTTCATTGTCAAATTCGCCAATGTCACCCGTATGAAAATAACCGTCTTTTAGGACTTCGTTGGTTTGTGTTTCGTCTTTATAGTAGCCCATCATTACATTGGGTCCTTTGCAAAGAATTTCGCCATCGGAAGCAATTTTTACTTCCACATGATCGATAGGTTTGCCTACTGTTCCTACTTTAAAACCTCTGTTTCGGGTGTCGTTTACGGTGATTACAGGCGATGTTTCGGTCAGCCCGTAGCCTTCCATTACAGGAATTCCTGCTGCGGCAAAAACTCGTGTTAAGCGAGGTTGTAAAGCAGCACTACCTGACACCATAAGGTCCAGATTGCCTCCTAATCCTTCTTTCCATTTGCTGAAAATGAGTTTTCTGGCTATTTTTAGTTGTATTTCATACCAAAAACCTTTGGTTCCGTACGGTTCGTATTGTAGTCCTAAATTGATTGCCCAAAAGAAGAGTTTCTTTTTGATACCAGTTAGTTCGTTACCTTTTGCATAAATTTTGTCGTACACTTTTTCTAAAAGTCTAGGTACAACAGACATGACGGTTGGTTGTACTTCTTTTATGTTTTCACTAATTTTATCGATAGATTCTCCAAAATAAACTGAAACGCCATAATATTGGTACAAATACAAAATCATGCGCTCAAAAATATGACAAATAGGAAGGAAACTTAATGCTTTACTGTTGTTGGGATTAAAAGGAATTCTGTTCGAACTGTCTATTACATTAGAAACAATGTTCTTGTGTGAAAGCATGACTCCTTTTGGTTTTCCTGTGGTTCCGGAAGTGTATATTATGGTGGCTAAATCTTCGGTTTTTACATTACTTTTTCTTTCTTCAACCTCGCTTTGATTTGATTTATCTTCGCCTAATGCAAGTAACTCTTTCCAATTTCGGCAACCTTCAATCTCATTAAAGGAGAAAACTTCTTTTAGATTGGGAGTCTTGTGTTTTATGGTATTTACTTTTCGGAGTACTTCGGTGTCTGATACAAAGCAGTATTTTGCTTCACAATGGTTGAGGATGTATTCGTAATCATCTTCGGAAATGGTTGGGTATATAGGCACATTTTGAGCTCCTGTTTGTAAGATGCCAATATCCATGATGTTCCATTCGGTTCTATTGTTAGTAGAAATGACGGCAATTTTATCATTTTTTTGAATTCCCATTCGCAGTAATGCTCTAGAAATGGTATTTGCTGTATCGATATATTCTTGCGTCGAAGTTTTCACCCAACCCCCCTCTTGCTTTGTAACAAGAGCATCGGGTAAATTTTTGATACTTAGTTGATAATAAGGAAATTCGAATAATCTGGTAATGTTGGTCATCCTAAATATGGAGTTAATTTTTATGCAAATTAATAAAAAATACCAAATAATTACAATTTTTGATTATTTAAAGTCAACAGAAAGAGAGTTTACACAATATCGTACACCCGTTTTTGTAGGACCATCATCAAAAACATGACCTAAATGGCTACCACAATTGGCACAGACAATTTCGGTACGAATCATACCGTGTGTAGTGTCTTTTATATAGTGTACTTTTCCAGGAATTGATTCGTCGAAAGATGGCCAGCCACAATGTGCATTAAATTTGGAATTGCTTTCAAATAGCGGTTCTTTGCATCCACCGCAAACGTAAGTCCCATTTTCGGCATGTAAGTTATAGGTTCCAGAATGTGGGTATTCTGTTCCTTTTTTCCGAAGAATTTTATATCTTTCTTCTCCGAGTTCTAGCTTCCATTGGGCTTCGGTTTTTTCTACTGGATATTTCATTATTTCTTTTTTGGAATAAATAGTATTGAAACCGAATTGGTGCAAAAACGTTTTCCTGTGGTATCTGCTGGACCATCATCAAAAATATGACCTAAATGTCCGTCGCAATTTGCACACATTACTTCAGTTCTTTGCATGCCAAAAGAGGAATCGTCTTTATAAATTACACTTCCTTTGATAGCTTGGTCAAACGATGGCCAACCACATTCGGAATTAAATTTTGCATCGGAAGTAAACAAAGGATTCTGGCAGGCAGCGCAGGCATAATATCCTTTTTCGAAATGATTCCAATATTTTCCAGAGAAAGACGCTTCGGTTCCTTTTTTTCTTAAAATGTCATATTGTTCTGGAGTAAGTTCAGATTTCCATTGTGCATCCGTTTTTGAAATTTTATATTTAGGGGTTCCTTTTTCTGCTTTCTTTTCTTGACTATGGCAAGAACTTAAACTGAAAACAAAAGCTAATAAAATGATTATTTTTTTCATTTCTACTATAATTTAATTTTGAATAAAATCAAGTGTTTTATTGATGACATTAGTGTCGCCAAGGATTTTTCTGTGGCCTAATCGTTGAGTAACATACATTTCTCCGTTTGGAAGATGCTTAAAAATATTTTTTCCGCAAAAAATTGGCACTTCATAATCATTTTCATCATGAATCACAAGGGTTGGAATAGTTACTTGCTTGGCAGCTATATGAGCAGCATAATTCCCCATAGGCTCCCCAAATCGTTTTTCGAAAAGTTCACTCATTTTAGTGGCTATTATGGGTTTTAGTTTTAGTTTTTTGACATAATCATCCAAAATATCTTCCACTTTATCACCACTTCCTATGACTACTAATTTTTTCAGTTGCAATCCTTGTTTTACGGAATTGAGCAACGCCATTCCACCAAGAGAATGACCAATAGCGGATTCGAATGGACCGTATAATTTTTCCAGTTCTAGTATTGAGGCAATAAATTCGGGCATTAAGGTTGTTTTAGTCCCAGATTTTCCGTGTGCTGGCGCATCAAAACTGATGGTTGAATACCCTAAATTAAGTAATTCGTCAGCAAATTTGACCAGTTGCGTTCCTCTTCCCGACCAGCCGTGTACTAATAGTATCTTTTTAGGACTATTGCCGTAATGATACACCACAATTTTTTTATTAATTTTTGGCACAAAAACAATTTCTTGTTTTGTGTTTTGCTCCATCATTAATTCTCTGTTTGGAGTCTTATGTTTAATAGGAGTTGTAAATATTCGAGAGGCCAATTTTGTAACCCATCCTACAGAAAAGAACTGAGTGATTTTGACAGTATATAAAATAGCTTTTGGAATTTGATTGTTTTTCTTTTTTTTTGTTTTCAAAATATTGAAATTTAGATAGAGTGCAATTTAAGTTTTTAATTTTTTTTGCTACGAAAATTCAATCATAAATAAATCATAAAAATACTTTACTCTTTTTATAGTGACAATTAAAGAATAAAATATATTTTTGTTTTCATATTTTAAAAAGAATAAAATGAAAAAAGTTTTAATAATTTCAGTAATTGGTATTTTGGTGTTTTCTTGCGCAACCAACCCATTTACAGGAAAACAAACAATGGCTTTAGTTCCTGATAGCGAAATATTTCCATCGGCTTTTCAACAATACGGACAGTTTTTGGCAGAAAACAAAGTACTTTCAGGAACTAAAGATGCGCAAAGAGTAGAAAACGTTGGAACCAAAATAAAAGTAGCTGCCGAAAGATGGCTTACTGCCAATGGGCAGCCTACTTATTTAGCCAATTATAAATGGGAATACAAATTGGTGGAAAGCAAAGAAGTAAACGCTTGGTGTATGCCTGGAGGAAAAATTGTTGTTTATTCAGGTATTTTACCCATTATGAAAGACGATGCCGGAATGGCAGCTGTAATGGGACATGAGGTTTCTCATGCGCTAGCAAATCACGGGCAACAACGTATGAGTGCTGGTATGCTACAACAACTTGGTGGTGTGGCTGTTGGTGTGGCTGTAGGGAATAAAAGCCCAGAGACACAAGGTTTAATTATGCAAGCCTATGGTGTAGGAAGCCAAGTAGGAGTAATGCTACCTTTTAGCCGTGATCACGAAAGTGAAGCGGATATGATTGGACTTACGCTCATGGCAATTGCGGGATATAATCCTGAAAATGCGGTAGCACTTTGGGAAAGAATGTCGGCTCAGGCAGGAGGAAATGCACCACCAGAGATTATGAGTACACACCCATCAAACGCAACACGTATTGCAAACCTAAAGGCTTTAGTGCCACAAGCAAAAGTAGAAGCAGCAAAATTTGGTGTTGTTTTTAAATAAAAAAGAGTACTTTCGAAGCCATCTGTAGCTACAGATGGCTTTTTTATGTAAAAAAAGAATTATGAAAACACTTCAAAAAGGCGATAAAAAGCTATTAAATGCTTGGGCGTTTTATGATTGGGCAAATTCTGCCTATAGCTTGGTTATTGCATCGGCTATTTTTCCAATTTTTTATGAAATGATTTTCAAAAACCGAGGAAATAACGTGGTTTATTTTTTGGGATACGAAATTAAAGATACTGCCATGATAACCTTTGTTACGGCATTAGCGTTTCTAATTGTTGCCGTAATTTCACCCTTTTTATCAGGAATTGCAGATTATGTAGGCAATAAAAAAGCATTTATGAGATTTTTCTGCTATCTCGGTGGGCTATCTTGTATTTCCTTATATTGGTTTACTGCCGACAACTTTTTTTTAAGCTACACGTCCTATTTATTAGGATTAATAGGCTTTTGGGCAAGTTTGGTGTTTTATAATTCGTATTTGCCAGACATTGCTTATCCTGAGCAGCAAGACAAAGTGAGTGCAAGAGGGTTTTCAATGGGATATTTAGGAAGTACTATATTATTAGTAATAAATTTAGGTATGGTCATGTTTCCGGATAAATTTTATATTACGGCAGAAAACCCTGACAGAGCAAGAGAAATTGCTATGCGGACCTCTTTTTTAATGGTGGGTATCTGGTGGATAGGTTTTAGTCATATAACCTATTATTATTTACCAAAAGGAAATAAAGGGAATAAACTTACAAAAGCCGTTTTGTTTGATGGTTTTAAAGAACTTAAAATCGTTTGGAAGCAGATGAAACAAAATCTTCCCCTAAAACGCTATTTGTCAAGTTATTTTGTGTTTATTATGGCCGTACAAACCGTTATGTTAGTAGCTACTTATTTTGGTGCGCAAGAAGTAAAGTGGGAAACGAGTAGTCAGCAAACAACAGGATTAATAATCAGTATATTAGTGATTCAATTAGTAGCTATTTTAGGTGCTTTTTTAACCTCTAGAGCTTCTGGTAAATTTGGAAATATCAATACATTAATTTTTCTAAATGCATTTTGGGCATTGCTTTGCGTTTTTGCCTATTTTGTTGAAGAACCAAATGAATTTTATTTGGTGGCTGGTTTTGTCGGATTAGTAATGGGAGGCATACAGTCGCTTGCTCGTTCTACCTATTCTAAGTTACTACCAGAAACACAAGACACGACTTCTTTTTTTAGTTTTTACGATGTGACCGAAAAAATAGGAATTGTAATAGGTATGTCTATTTACGGAATTATAGATCAAGTAACTGGTTCTATGCGTAATTCGATAGTATTTCTAGGCTTATTTTTTGTTATAGGTGTAATTTTGCTATTGCGAATTCCTAAAAATGCTTTGCAAAAGGAGAAATAGTTTAGTCAATACTAGTTTTTATTAAAAAGATAAAACAGCAATGTCCTCACACCACATCGTTCGAGACGACCAAGAACCAGCTCTAATCATTGCTAACGGCGCAGCTTGTAGCGAAGAATTATTAGGCCAATTATTAGAATGGTCTCCATTAGTAATTGTTCTAGATTCTGCTATAGAAAGAGTTTTAGAATTAGGAATAAAAGTGGATGTTTTATTAGGCGATTTCGATCGTGGTTTCGATCCAGAATATTATAAAAACAAGCAATTTCCGCTCGAAATAGTCTATGCGCCTAACCAAGATAAAACCGATTTAGAAAAAGCATTCGATTACCTTATTGAAAGAAATATTCCAATGGTTAATGTTGTTTGGGCAACGGGAAAACGAGCCGATCACACCATAACAAACCTTACGAATATTGTGCGCTACCGAGATAAATTAAAAATTGTTATTCTCGACGACCATTCCAAAATATTTTTATTACCCAATCGGTTTGAAAAATGGTACACTGCAAACACGCCCATTTCTCTAATTCCAATTGGGACTGTATCTGAGATTCATTCGGAAAATTTATTTTATCCATTACAAAATGACACACTCACAATAGGATATAGAACCGGAAGTAGCAATCACGTTTTAAAGGACGGAATCGTAAAAATAGAGCACAAAAATGGCGATTTACTACTGATGGAATGTTTAGACTAAAAACGTGTTATCCATGTGCTATTCTTAACTATCTTTGCAACCGAATTTTAAGAATATGAAAGCGAACGTAGTTACCGAAAAAACAAATCTTCATCCTAGAAATAAACATAAATTTGGATATAATTTTGATGAATTAATACACACATATCCCGAATTAAAACAGCACGTTTTTATAAATGAACATGGTATAGAAACCGTAAATTTCAGTAATCCAGAATCGGTAAAAGCACTTAATAAAGCGTTGCTTATGGCTGATTACGATATGCAAAATTGGGATATTCCGCAAGATTATCTCTGCCCACCCATTCCCGGACGAACCGATTACATTCATTATATTGCCGATTTATTGGCTTCTACAAATAATGAAATTATTCCTGACGGAGAAAATGTAGTTGGGCTTGACATAGGCATTGGAGCCAATTGCATCTATCCAATATTAGGAAATTCACTTTATCAATGGAGTTTTGTTGGAACAGATATTGACGAAAATGCGATTCAAAACTGCAAAAAAATCATCGAACAAAATCCAAAATTAATTGACGCCATCAGTTTACAACTGCAAGTAGATTCTAGATTTATTTTTAAAAATATAATACTTCCAGAAGATAAATTTGCGTTCACAATTTGCAATCCGCCGTTTCATAATTCGGCAGCAGAAGCTACAAAATCATCCATTCGAAAAGTAAATAATCTTGAAAATACAAGAACAACAAAACCCGTTCTTAATTTTGGTGGTCAAAACGCAGAATTGTGGTGCGATGGTGGCGAAATAGGATTCATCACCCAAATGATTTACGAAAGCGCCAAATATCCGATGCAAGTACTTTGGTTTACGACTTTAGTTTCTAAAAAAGACAACCTTTCTAGTATTTACAAGACTTTAAACAAAGTTTCAGCAGTAACCATAAAAACCATCGATATGGCTCAAGGCCAAAAAACAAGCCGAATTGTAGCTTGGACTTTTTTGAGCGAAAAACAACAGAAAGAATGGAAGTTTTAATTTATGTGAAAACTTTTCATTAAATTTGTTTAAATCTATTTTCTTATGAATGCAATCGAACTAAAAAATAGTCTTATTTTTAAAATTTCCCAAATTGATGATGAATCATTTTTGTCAGCAATAAATACTATCTTAGATAGTAAATCGGAAAGTTTAGAAAGCTATAATTTAGATTTGCAAAAATCCGAAAACGATATTGTAACTGGAAATGTAACTACTCACCAACAAGTTTTAGACAAAATTGCTCAATGGAAAAAGAGATAATTTGGACAAAAACTTCCGAAAATCAATTAGAAGCCATTTATTTTTACTTACTTGAAGAAACTAAAAGCTTCACGATTCCTGATAAAATTATAGACTCAATAGTCAATTCTGTTGAAATACTTAAAACAAATTGGGAAATTTATGAAACTGACGAGATGAGAATTCCTATAAATGAAAATTATAGAGCGTTTGAAAAATCTAATTATAGAGTTTCGTATAAAATTACAAATGAAATTATTTATATTATTCGTGTAAGGCATACCAGTAGAAATCTAAAATTTTATAGATAAATTATAAAATGTGCAATTTTTAATCGTGTATTAAAAGATGTTTTTGAAATTATAATAAATGAATTTCCAAGTAGTATCTGATTATCAGCCCAAAGGCGACCAACCACAAGCCATTGAAAAATTGGCTCAAGGAATTATTGATGGCGAAAAATACCAAAATTTATTAGGGGTAACCGGTTCAGGAAAAACATTTACAGTAGCTAATGTCATTGAAGAAGTGCAACGACCAACTTTGGTTTTGGCGCACAACAAGACGTTGGCAGCACAATTATATTCAGAATTCAAGCAATTTTTTCCGAATAATGCTGTAGAATATTTTGTTTCGTATTACGATTATTACCAACCCGAAGCCTTTATGCCGGTTACAGGCGTTTTTATTGAAAAAGATTTATCTATCAATGAAGAATTAGAAAAAATGCGAATGTCAACCGTTTCGTCCTTACTTTCTGGACGACGCGACATTGTTGTAATATCTTCTGTTTCATGTCTTTACGGAATTGGAAATCCTGTCGAATTTCAAAAAAATGTGATTCCGATAGAAAAAGGGCAACTCATTTCGAGAACCAAATTATTACATCAACTGGTACAAAGTTTGTATTCGAGAACCGAAATGGATTTTAACCCTGGTAATTTTAGAATAAAAGGCGATACGGTCGATGTGTATCCGAGTTATGCGGATGATGCGTTTCGGATTCATTTTTTTGGTGATGAAATCGAAGAAATTGAGCGTTTTGATGTAAAAACATTGCAAGTCATCGAAAAATTTGAGAAACTGACCATTTATCCAGCCAACATGTTTGTGACTTCTCCTGATGTTTTGCAAAATGCCATTTGGGAAATTCAACAAGATTTGGTCAAACAAGTAGATTATTTCAAAGAAATTGGCAAACATCTCGAAGCAAAACGATTGGAAGAACGAACCAATTTCGATTTAGAAATGATTCGTGAATTGGGCTATTGCTCTGGAATCGAAAATTATTCTCGATATTTAGATGGACGAAGTACAGGAACTCGTCCGTTCTGTTTGTTAGATTATTTCCCGAAAGATTATTTGATGGTCGTTGATGAAAGTCACGTTACACTTTCGCAAGTGCATGCCATGTATGGTGGCGACCGTTCTCGCAAGGAAAATTTAGTTGAATACGGTTTCCGTTTGCCTGCTGCCATGGACAATCGTCCCTTAAAGTTTGATGAATTTGAAGCTATGCAAAACCAAGTGATTTACGTATCGGCAACACCAGCCGATTATGAATTACAAAAAACGGATGGACTTGTTATAGAACAAGTTATTCGCCCAACAGGATTGTTGGATCCTATTATAGAAATTCGCCCGAGTTTGAATCAAATAGATGATTTAATCGAAGAAATTCAGGTTCGTGCCGAAATTGACGAGCGTGTTTTAGTAACCACTTTAACCAAAAGGATGGCGGAAGAATTGGCAAAATATTTAACGAAAGTGAATATTCGTTGTCGTTATATTCATTCTGAAGTGGATACTTTAGAACGAATAGAGATTATGCAAGATTTACGAAAAGGAATTTTCGATGTTTTAATTGGTGTCAATTTACTTCGTGAAGGGCTAGATTTACCAGAAGTTTCATTAGTCGCTATTTTAGACGCTGATAAGGAAGGTTTTTTGAGAAGTCATCGTTCCTTAACCCAAACCATTGGTCGTGCAGCAAGAAATTTGAACGGAAAAGCCATTATGTATGCCGATAAAATTACGGCAAGTATGCAAAAAACTATCGATGAAACCAATTATCGTAGAACCAAACAAATCAATTTTAATACTGCCAATAATGTTATCCCAATGGCATTGAACAAAAAAATTGAAAGTGCTTTTACAAAAAATCCGTTGGTTGATTACGAATTAGGACTAACTTCTTTATCGCTTGCTGCCGAGCCAGAAACGGAATATTTATCCAAACCTGAAATAGAAAAACGCATTCGCGACAAAAGAAAAGCTATGGAAAAAGCGGC
>CAXYWC010000016.1:0-40986 GCA_964292845.1 uncultured Flavobacterium sp.
AAAAAGCTCTATATCAAGACATTATAATAAGTAAATAAATGAACACCTCAATAAAATTTTATAGAAAAGGGTCATAGATTATCAAATTAGTGTATTTTTATCAGGTAAATATAAACAAGTAATGGGTTTTATTTAGTAAAAATTTTTAAAAACAAAACAATGAAAACAAAAATGATTATTGCCGTATTAACTTTTCTGTTGGGAGTTTCTGTACAAGCACAAGAAACAAGCACTGTCACTTCAGAAGAGCAAAAATTAATTCTCCAAAAAAAAGCGGAAGAAAAAGGATTAACTAATGAAAAACCAGAAACGAAGGAAAAGGATACGAAAAACCAGCATAAAAAAAGCAAAGAGGAAATAAATGACAGCGATACTCGTAAAACAGAAAAATTAGACAAAGATAGAGAGCGTAAAGAACAATTAGCTGAAGAAAAATTAGAAAAGGCAGAAAAAGCAAAAGAGCAGGCTGAAAAAGAGGCAAAGAGAGCTACTAAAAAACTAGAAGAGTCACAAAAGAAAATAGAAAAAGAAGCTAAAAAAGCAGAGAAACTAGCTGATGCTAAAGAAAAAGCAGCTGAAATGGATGAAGATATTGTAAAACAAACAGAAAAATTCAATAAACAAAATAGCAAAGGAAAACTATCTCCTAATGATATTGAAAAATGGAATGAGAAATTAGCCAAAATGAAAGAGAAATCGGCAGAACAGAAAAAAAGAGTAGAGAAAATGTCGAAATAAATTAAAAAAAGAGGTTATCCTAAGCAACTTTCGGATAACCTCTTTTATTTTCTACAAATTACCAATAATTTTATCTTTAGGGTATTTTACCAAATAACTAATCCTTATTTTTTTGGTTTCGTTGGGTTTTAAATCTAAATCCCAAGTTAAAATTCCACTTTCAATATTGGTTTTGGCACCATCTTTTTGAAGCAATTCGATTTCAATTTCCTTGTCAGAACTTAACGGATATTGGTCTTTTAGCAACATTGTGATAGCTTCTTTTTTGTTGTTTCTTACGGTGATATCATACGTAAATGTTTGTTCTTTTTTAGAAGACAGGAATTTAGTACCTGATTTATCGACTACTTTTTCACGTTTTATGGCTACTTTTTTATCGCGCCCCATACTCAAATTTAAAGTATCGGAAGTTTGACTCGGATTTATCATTGTTTTTCCCACATACATCCCTTCAAAAATAATATTGGACTCACCAGGCAATAAATTATATTTCGAATAATCAGCAATTTCAGCTAGTAAAAAAGCTTCTTTTTCTACTCTTGGTGCCGCATAATATCTGTATGAAGCAGGCAATTTTATTTCTTTTAGTGCTACACTATGTGCTTTTCCGTTAGATAAAATGTCGTAAGGAATATCGATATCAAAAGAAACATTGAGTTGGTTTTCGTTGATAGTCGTGTAGTTTGAGATTGAGCTAGAAATAGAGGATTTAGATTTTTTCTGACCTTGAGCTACAACCACAACTTCTTGTAATTCATTACTTTTATAATCATTCATTGCAGCGGCAGGATATGGTTGATTATACTGTAAAAACCACGAACTTAAAATAGGCGCTTGATTGTTCTGATTTGGGTTTCCAGAAGACAACGTTAGTTTTACTTTTTTCCAATCGATTCCTGTGTTTTGAATCACTTGTGCTTTGTACATCATATTTATTGGTGCCGTAACATTATCTGCTCTCAAATCATAAAATGGCGACCACGAAGCATTATTTGTAACGTATGAAATGTCTAAAGGAACATTTCCAGCTGTAGTATTCATAACCTGTAAGACCAATTTTCCTGATGACGTTTTTTCTTCTTTACTCGTATCGATTTCGAGTTTGTTATTCAGTTTTGTGATTAACTCGTTTAGTTTTTTTTCTTTTTCTTCTAAAGTGTTTATAGTATTGCTAATTTCAGTTCGTTTCGATTTGTAATAATCGACCATTTTTGTCAATTCAATGACGCTCAATCCAGAATTTTGACCAAAAACTTGTTGGTTTTTATCTAATAACTCTATCGTTTTACTTTCGGAATTTCGAGAATTGATAACCCGATTTAGTTCTTTTTGAACCAAAACAATACTGTCTTTTACTTTTTTAATCGCTGGTGAATTTTCATCGAAATCATATTCTGACATATAATCATTTGTAAATTGTGCCGAAAGCACTGTTAACGATGATGGCGCGCCAATTTGAACTGAACTTTCATTCAAATAATTAGCAACATTTTTTACCACAATTTCGCTCGTTCCAGAAGGTAATAGGACGTTTGTACTTTGTGAAATTTCAGCCGCATTAAAATATACAGTTGCCGACTTTACTTTGGCAGAAGTAAAAATAGGTTTCTGTGCAAATGATATTGTGGTAACCAAAATAGTGAAAATTAGAATTATTTTTTTACTCATGTCGATTGTAATTGTTTTTTTTCGGAATTCGTGAATCTTTAATTTCATGACAAATAGGTATATATTGATATAGAGTACATTTTTATACAAAAGGTTGGGAAGGAGTAAAATATTATTCTCAGCACGCCATAATTTTCACCAACTCCTAAAAGGAGTATTACTCAAATAAGCATTGTAATATCTATTATCGCCAGTGACTTCTTGACCTAGCCAACTGGGTTTTTCGAAAGCTTCATTTTCGGAATCGAGTTCAATTTCGGCCATTAGTAAACCCGCGTTTTCTCCCTCAAAAACATCCACTTCATAGGTGTGTTTTCCTGACAAAATTTCATATCTAATTTTGTCAATCACGCCATTTTCGCAAAGCGATATTAATTTTTCGGCTTCGTCTAATGGGATTTCGGTTTCCCATTCCAATCGTGTGGTGCCAGACTCGTTTCCTTTTCCTTTTATGGTTAGAAAACCTTTGTTGCCCTTAATCCGTACCCGAACCGTTCGCTCAGGATTTGAATTCAGATACCCTTGTACAATTCTGTTTTTGGCAGTAGCCAAAGCGATAAAATCAGTATTTAAAACTAAAAATTTGCGTTCTATTTCTATCATTTAAACTCCATTTTGGGTTTTCCTATTTTTAGCAGCGTGAACTCAAGTGGCTTATTCTTCTGTCAAAGCATTCCAACCTCTAGCTTTTAACGGAATTTTTGTGTCGGCACGAGTAATCAGATGTATTCCTTCGCTTTCTTGTGTCATGTGTCCAATGATAGTAAAGTTTGGATTTCCTTTTATTTTTTCAAAATCGTCCATAGCAATGGTAAACAGTAATTCGTAATCTTCGCCACCATTTATAGCCACAGTAGTCGAATCGATATTAAATTCTTCGCAAACAGTAATAAACTGAGGATCAATAGGCAATTTGTCTTCATATAAATTGCAACCCACTTTGGACTGTTTGCACAAATGAATAATTTCCGAAGACAAACCGTCAGAAATGTCAATCATAGCAGTTGGTTTTATTTCCAATGCATGTAGTAAGGTGCGCACATCTTTACGGGCTTCTGGTTTTAGTTGGCGCTCAATTAGGTAGGTATAAGCGTCTAAATCGGGCTGGCTGTTTGGGTTTACTTGAAAAACTTGCTTTTCTCGTTCTAAAACTTGCAATCCCATGTAGGCTGCGCCAATATCGCCAGTAACTACTAGCAAATCGGTTTGTTTGGCACCATTCCGATACACAATTTCGTCCGCATCGGCTTCCCCAATGGCGGTTATCGAAATAATTAATCCTTTTTGTGAGGAAGTGGTGTCGCCACCTATAACATCTACATTGTATTCGTTTGCTGCCAAGGTAATTCCGGCAAATAATTCGTCCAAGGCTTCTAGCGGAAACCGATTAGACACAGCTACCGAAACGGTAATTTGTGTTGCTCGGGCATTCATTGCACAAATATCGGAAACGTTTACAACTACTGCTTTGTAGCCTAGATGTTTTAGGGGCATATAGGCTAAATCGAAATGGACTCCTTCTATCAGTAAATCGGTAGAGACGAGCACTTTTTTGGTTCCAAAATCTAAAACAGCGGCATCATCGCCAATTCCTTTTAGGGTTGAAGGCTGATTGATGGCAAAGTTTTTGGTTAAATGGGCTATCAGTCCAAATTCTCCTAATTGGGCAATGCTAGTGCGTTGTGGGGTTTTATCTTCGATCATTTTTTTAATTTGAATGTGTAAAGGTACAAAGAATTTGAAGTATAATTATATTTCATAACTTTGCTTTATGAAGTCATTCCCGAAAAATTTAAATCAAAAACTAGAAAACAGAAAGCAAAATAATGCTTTACGAAGTTTGCCTTTGCCTAATACTCTAATCGATTTTTCTTCTAATGATTATTTAGGTTTTTCAAAATCAGCTTCCATTTTTGATACAACACATCAGTTTTTATTGGATAGAAATAGTAAAGTAAACGGGGCTACAGGTTCTCGATTGCTTTCAGGAAATCATCATTTATACCCAGAAACTGAAGATTTTATTGCGACTTTTCATCAATCAGAAAAGGCTTTAATTTTCAATTCGGGTTATGATGCCAATGTTGGCTTTTTTAGCGCTGTTCCGCAACGAAATGATGTTATTTTGTATGATGAATTGTGTCATGCATCTATTCGTGACGGAATTCAATTGTCCAATGCCAAATCGTATAAATTCAATCACAATGATTTTGAGGATTTAGAAAAATTGATTTTAAAATATCAAACGGAATTTGTTGAAGTGTATATTGTCACCGAATCTGTTTTTTCTATGGATGGTGATTGTCCAAATTTAGAAGAATTAGCACAATTATCCGAAAAAAACAATTGCCATTTAGTCATAGATGAAGCACATGCTTTAGGTGTTTTTGGAGAAAACGGTCAAGGATTAGTACAAGAATTACAATTGCAAAACAAAGTGTTTGCCAGAATTATGACTTTCGGAAAAGGATTAGGTTGTCATGGTGCCGCTATTTTAGGATGTAAAAATCTGAAAGAGTATTTGGTTAATTTTGCACGAAGTTTTATTTATACGACAGGACTTTCTCCACATTCGGTTGCGACGATTTTAGTAGCGTATCAAGAATTAGAAGCCAATACATTGCAAGTTGAAAAACTTCGAGAAAATAGTATTCACTTTAATCAAGAAAAGCAAATATTAGGGTTGAAACCAATGTTTGTTAGAAGTAAATCGGCGATACAATCGGCTATTATTCCAGGAAATCAAAATGTAAAAAATATAGCCAGACAAATACAAGAAAAAGGATTTGATGTAAAAGCAATACTTTCGCCCACAGTTCCTGAAGGTCAAGAACGATTGCGTATTTGTTTGCACAGTTATAATTCTAAAGAAGAAATTTCGGAAGTGTTGCGTTTGTTGAGTAACTTTGTTTTTTAGACCACGGATTTTTACGGATAAAACAGATATACACAGATAAATAATGACTAACTTATTGCATAAAAAGATTACAGACGATATCCTAAAGGTATATTATGATATATACAATCAGTTAGGTTACGGTTTTCTTGAAAAAGTGTATCAAAATTCAATGTATTTTGAATTGAAATCAAAAGGCTATAAAGTAGAAGCTCAAAAACAAATAAAAGTGTATTTCAAAAATCAATTGGTTGGGGAATATTATGCAGATTTATTAATTGAGGACAAAATTATTATTGAATTGAAAGCGTGTGAATTATTAATGAATGTACACATTGCTCAACTAATGAATTATCTAAAAGCGACAGAAATTGAAGTTGGATTGTTATTAAATTTTGGTGAAGAGCCTGAATTCAAACGAATTATATATACAAACGATAGAAAAACCTATAAAAAAAATCCGTGATAATTCGTTCAATCCGTATTATCCGTGGGCAATAATTATGAAACTATTTATAACAGGAATATCAACAGATGTGGGTAAAACCATTGCCTCATTAATCGTAGTCGAAGCATTAGAATCCGATTACTGGAAACCCATCCAAGCAGGCGATTTAGACAATTCTGACAGTCATAAAATCGAGTCTTATATCTCCAATAAAAAAACTAAAATTCACGAAAATAGTTATTTATTAAATACTCCTGCAAGCCCACATTTGGCGGCAAAACTAGACGGAATAGCAATCGATTTAAATAAAATAACAGAACCTTCTACTAAAAACCATCTTGTAATTGAAGGAGCAGGCGGGCTTTTCGTCCCATTAAATGATAACGATTGTGTTATCGATTTAATAAAACCAGATTATAAAGTTGTTGTCGTTTCTCGCCACTATCTAGGAAGCATCAACCATACTTTACTCACCATCGAAGCTTTGCAAAACAGAAAAATAAATATTGCGGGAATCATTTTTAATGGCAATGAAAACAAATCAACCGAAGAAATTATTTTATCAAAAACCAACATAAAATGTATCGGAAGAATAAATGACGAACCTTATTTTGATAAAAATGTAATATTAGAATATGCCGATATTTTTCGTGAAAACCTTCTAAATTTATAAAACCTTTATGAATCTCTGTATTTTTCTTCATGTATCTTTGTCAAATAAATTTTCATTAAATGAACCTTTCCGAAAGAGATCAAAAACACAATTGGCATCCATATACCCAGCATAAAATTTCACAACCCGAAATTGCTATTACAAGAGGAGAAGGCGCATTATTATGGGACGAAAATAACAAAGAATACATCGATGCGATTGCTTCTTGGTGGGTTAATCCATACGGGCATTCCAATAAATATATTGCCGATGCCATTTACAAACAACTCACTACTTTAGAGCATGTTTTGTTTGGCGGATTCACACACGAACCCGCTGTTTTGTTATCAGAAAAATTAATAGAGATTTTACCTAATAACCAACAAAAAATCTTTTATTCTGATAATGGTTCCACGGCAGTTGAGATTGCCATCAAAGTGGCGATGCAATATTTTTATAATAAAAATGAAAAACGAACCACCATAATTGCTTTCGAAAATGCTTTTCATGGGGATACTTTTGGAGCGATGGCGGCGAGCGGAATTTCGTTTTTTACAGAAGCATTCGAAGGATCGTTAATTCAAGTTATTAGAATTCCAGTTCCAATTATTGGGAACGAAAAGGCAAGTTTAGACGCTTTGGCAAAAACTATAAAAGAATACGATTGTGCCGCTTTTATTTTCGAACCACTGGTTCAAGGAGCTGCAGGAATGGTTATGTATGAAGCTTCGGAATTAGATAAATTAATAAAAATCTGCAAAGAAAATCAAGTTTTCACTATTGCCGACGAAGTGATGACGGGTTTTGGCAAAACAGGAAAAACATTTGCTTGCGATTATTTAGAAGAAAAACCTGATATGATGTGTTTGTCTAAAGCCTTAACTGGCGGGACAATTCCTATGGCGATTACCACATTTACGTCAGCAATTTTCGATGGTTTTTATGACGACGATGTAAATAAAGCTTTGTTTCACGGACATACATTTACGGCAAATCCAACGGGTTGCGCAGCGGCTTTGGCAAGTATACAATTGCTAAAATCTGATGAAATGCAAGAAAATATCGAAAGAGTAAATAAACAACATTTACATTTTCAAGAAAAGATAAAAGCACATCAAAAAGTAAAAACAACACGGGTTCTAGGCGTAATTTTTGCTTTAGAAATAAAAACCGACAATCAAGAATCGTATTATGGTAATCTTCGCAACAAACTCTATAATTTCTTTATCGAAAACGGAGTGATTTTGCGCCCAGTAGGCAATATAGTTTACATTTTGCCACCTTATGTTATTACAAAGGAACAATTGCAAAAAGTATATCAAACTATCGAAGAAGCATTAGAAATAGTTTAAATTTGTAATTATTACACAAAGATTCACAAAGCGAAAAATCACAAAGGTTCACAAAGAAGTTAAGATAATTTAAAAAAATAACTTTGTGAATCTTCGCGTATTCTTTGTGAATCTCTGTGAAATATAATTTATTAGAGAAAAAATTAATTTTGAATACAAAAATAGCCATAACTGCCCTTTCGTCATTTTCTCCATTAGGTAATCAACCCGAGTTAATTTGGGAGGAATACTTAAAGCAAACGTCGTTAATTTCCGAAAAACAAATGGGCAATCAAACCATTCCCGTTGCAGCCATTTCAGAAGTCTTAAAAAAGGAAGTTGAATCACTAAAACAATCGGATAACAAATACAAATCGTTAGACAATTCTGTTTTATATGCCATTTTAGCTTCTCGTGAGGTGGTTACAAATGCAGGTTGGACATCAAACGATATATTTGGAATCAACATTGGTTCTTCCCGTGGTGCCACCGAATTATTCGAAAAACACCACCAAGAATTTATCGAAACTGGGAAAACGGGGACATTGGCCTCGCCAACCACAACATTAGGCAATATTTCCTCTTGGATTGCGCATGACTTGAAATCTTCAGGACCAGAAATTTCCCATTCTATAACGTGTTCTACCGCTTTGCATGCTTTGCTGAATGGAGTAGCTTGGATTCGTGCAGGAATGGCTGATAAATTCCTTGTTGGCGGAAGTGAAGCACCACTTACCTTATTTACTATTGCACAAATGCAGGCTTTAAAAATTTATTCGAAAGAAGAAAATGAGTATAAATGCCGTGCTTTCGATTTACATAAAACCAAAAACAGTATGGTTCTTGGCGAAGGTGCTGCGGTAATTTGTTTAGAAATTGGCGAAAGCAAAAATGCTTTGGCTTATATAGAAGGAATAGGTTATGCTACAGATATTTTAGAACACGGGATCTCTATTTCTACCGAGGCCGATTGCTTTCAGAAATCGATGAGAATGGCATTACAAAATACTAATTTATCAGAAGTTGATGTAGTTGTAATGCACGCGCCAGGAACGGTAAAAGGCGACCTGTCAGAATACAAAGCCATTCAAAAAGTATTTGGCTCGACTCTTCCTATGTTGACAACCAATAAATGGAAAATCGGACACACTTTTGGTGCCTCAGGAATGCTAAGTGTCGAGTTGGCTATTCTAATGATGCAACACAATCAGTTTATTGGAGTTCCTTTTGCAGAAAAGCAAGCGGAAAGAAAAACCATTCGTAAAGTATTGGTAAATGCAGTAGGTTTTGGTGGGAATGCTGTTTCTATTTTATTGAGTTTGTAAATTATTTCACAGAGACTCATGAAGGTTTCACAGAGATACACCAAGAAAATTAAAAAAAACCTCTGAGAATCGCTGTGTTTTTCTCTGTGAATCTCTGTGAAATAATTTTTAACCGTGTGTCGTTGCTTCCAACTCCTTTACTTTCTCATACACCAAATTGCTCTCAAAACCTTTTCGCAACAAGAAATCGCAAAATTTCTTTCGTTTTTTTAAACTGTTGCTTTCTCGCATCGTTTCCCAATGATTGTCGGCAAGTTTATGAAAAGTGTCTGCATATTCCGCTTCCGAAAATTCTTTCAATGCCTTGTCTATGTTGTATTTAGAGATGTTACGAAATTTCAACTCGTTTACAATTCGTATTTTGCCCCATGCTTTGATGCGGTGTTTACCACGAGCAAAACTGCACGCAAAACGTTCCTCGTTCAGGAAGTTGTGCGTGATAAGATGCGCCATAACCGTGTCTATTTCGTCTGGCGTAAGAGCGTAACTTTTTAGTTTTTCGACTACTTCATTGTGGCATCGTTCTTGATACGCACAGTAATGTTCTATTTTTCGAGAAGCTTCGACAACCGAAAGGCTTTTGTTTGTTGGGGTTTTCAAAAGTTAACGTTTTAGTAATGTGATTTTTAAAAAAAAAGGCTGCACAATGCTATAATTTTGCGTATGTTTGTCCGCTGATTTTTTTTGAGCCGACAAACGTAACAATCAAAAAAATAAGCTTTTAATACAAAAACCCAAATTTATGAAAATTAAATTACTTATTTTAACATTGTTGTTCTCGGCGGTAAGTTGGGGACAAGCAACAGATTTGTTTATATCAGAATATGTCGAAGGAAGTTCTAGTAATAAATATATTGAAATATATAACGGAACAGGAGCGAGCATAAATCTTTCGGACTATAGGTTAAGGCTATATGCGAATGGAGCAGCCACACCAACAAATGATGTGTCATTGTCAGGAACAATTAATAGTGGTTCTGTTATTGTTTACCAAAATTCAGCAGCAACCCTTTATGCTGGAATTAATAATACTGCACTAGCTTTCAATGGAGACGATGCCGTTGTATTGTTTAAAATTTCAACAAATTCCAATGTAGATATTTTTGGAAGAATAGGAAATGATCCTGGGACTGCATGGACTGCAACGGGGTATACTACTCTTGATAAAACTCTTCGTAGGAAGTCTAATGTTTGTGGTGGGGTAACTGTTAATCCAACTGGAACTGGGGTAGGAGCTTTTTCAACATTATCTACGGAATGGGATATTTTCAACATTGATATTGTTTCTGATTTAGGTTCTCATGTAATGTCTTGTGGTCCGTCACCAGAAATAAACGTTACAGGAAATGGTAATACTATATTAACGGGCGATGTTTTACCTACAACTACAGATTTTACAGATTTTGGTAATGTAAATTTAGGAAGTTCAGTTGCAGATTCATTTGTAGTACAAAATACAGGGACAGCAAATCTAACTGTTTCTAGTGTTGTTATTTCGGGCGCAAATGCCGCAGATTTTGCTGTAACTACTTCACCTGTTGGTACAATTGCTAATGGGGCAAATGCAGGGTTAACAATTACTTTTACGCCATCGGCTATCGGATTACGAAACGCTACAGTAACAATAAATAATAATGACAGTAATGAAGCAGCATATACTTTTGCCATTGTTGGTAATGGGACTTGTGTTCCGCCAGTCAATCCAGTAGGAGCTATAACTGTTTCGGCAAACCCTTCGTGTGGCCCAGCTACACTAAGTTATCCAGCAGGATCGTATTGGCAAACTGCAGCAACAGGAACACTTACAACTTCGCCAACCTCTTCAAATTATACTTTAAATGCTACGGGTACTGTATATGTTCGTAACTACAACGGTTCGTGTTGGAGCGCAGGAGCATTAAGCTCGGGTGCTATTACTATAAATACTCCTATTGCTATAACAACACAACCTGTTGCTAGCACTATATTTTCGGGGAGTAGCACTACCTTTTCGGTAACGGCTACTGGAACTACACCAACCTACCAATGGCAAGTAAATACAGGTTCAGGTTTTGTAAACCTAACCAATACAGGGTCTTACTCTGGTGTGACCTCTGCCACCATGACCATTTCTGCAGCTACCGTGGGTATGAATGGTTATTTGTATCAATGTGTGGTTTCGGGAGCAGTATCTTGTACACCTGTAACGTCTAGCTCGGCATTGCTAACAGTTACATTATATGTACCAGCAGGAACAGTTTTGAAACCAGGAGATTTGGTTTTTGTGGGATATGATGCCACAGCAGCTCCTACTTGTAAAGGAGCGCAAGATAAGTTTTATATTGCTACTTTAGTTGATATTATACCAGGCACCCAGTTTATGGTAGTGAATTCGCGCTATGAATCGGGAGCCGCTGCTAATGTAAGAACCGATAGATGGTATGGTGGAGGAAACGACCCTTATCAAGATCCAGGTATTCTTACTTTTACATGGGGTGGCGCTACAAGTATTGCTAAAGGATCTATTATTAGTTTTAGAGCAGACGCACTTGTAGTTTCAGAAATTAGGATTGATAATGTAGCTGCTCCATCTTTAACTTATGCAGCTAGTTTAGATCAATGTAATATTCATAACACTTCGCCAGATCAAATTTATCTGATGCAAGGGCTCTTTACTCATATAGGAGTAAAAGGAGTTGACAGATATAGTACTTTCGCAGGCAGAGTTTTATATGGTTTAACCAATGGTGCGGCATGGGTGCCTTTTGCAAATGCAGTTTCAAATGCAAATAGTGTACCTGGTAGGGTTTCTAGACTCCCAGATGATATAGAGTGCTTTAACATTGAATCGATTCCTGCAAATGGAGTTCGTTTTTATAATAATAGTGCATTGCATACAGGTACCAAGTATCAATTATTAAGTGCTTTAAATACTGTTGCCAATTGGACTATTCCTGTAAGTAGTGCTTGTCTTGACACCACAGATGACTTTACATCTCCTTATACAGGAGCGGCAGTAGGACAACCATTTATTGTAAATGCATCAAACCCTGACGGAACTTGGACAGGAGCTACAGATACCGATTGGTTTAAATGTGCCAACTGGGAAGGACTAGCAGTACCAAAAGCTACGGATGATGTTATTATTCCAGCATTACCAGTTAATCAGCCTATTATTGGAGCTTCGCCACTAAAATATCCTATAGGCGCTTTTTCAAATAATTTAACATTAGATAATGGTAGTACATTAGGAATGCCTAGTACTTTGAGCCAATTAAACTTATATGCCAACTGGACTAACAATTCTGGAAGTACCAATTTTAGTGAAGGTTCAGGAACGGTATATTTTGAAGGAAGTGCACCACAAGTTATCAATGCTGTAACACCAGAAGGAACAGAGACTTTTCATAATGTAGTTTTAAATAACAACTTTACCACTTCCGTTTCTAACGATATTATTGCTAATGGGGACTTAACAGTCGGTATAGGAAAAACACTAGAAGTTTCGCCTCTTGATTATGTTCAAGTAACGGATAATGTAACTAATAACGGAACATTCAATATTTTAAATACAGGGTCATTAGTTCAAATTAATGATTTAGGCGTAAACACTGGAAACATTTCGTACGAACGAATTGCTTCTGTTTTGTTACAAGATTACGTGTATTGGTCATCGCCTGTAAACGGTTTTGATGTCAATTCGATATCGCCTTTAACACCAGCATATTACCACTGGTTGTGGAATCCTACGGTAGCCAACACCAATGGCGGTTTAGGAAATTGGCAAAATGCTTCTACGACAATGACAGCAGGACAAGGTTATATTGTAAGAGCGCCAAATGGCTTTAGCAATGCCACAAACCAAAACTGGACGGCTACATTCAATAACGGTGTGCCTCGCAATGGTGTTTATACGCCAACCATAGCAAGAGGAACTTATACAGACGTAGATTATGCAGGTACAAATGGAGTATTGATTACGGCAAACGATGATAATTGGAATTTATTAGGAAATCCGTATCCATCGGCCATAAGTATCGGTTCATTTTTAACAGCAAATCCACAATTAGACGGTTTCGTACGATTATGGACGCATCATACGTTGCCAGTATCTGCTGTAAATCCTTTCTATAACAGTTTTGTGTACAACTATACTGTAGGCGATTATGTTGCTATAAACGGAGCAGGAGCAACTAGCGGACCAGGAACACTTAGTGTTATTGGTGGAGGTCAAGGATTTTTTACCTTGATGTTGCCAGGAGCTGCTACAACCAGTACCGCCACGTTCAATAATGCGATGCGTGATAAAGGGTATTCAAACAGTCAGTTTTACAAAACAGCAAGCCCTAAAGCAGTAACGTTACAAGAGGTAGGCGGGAACATAGAGCGAAGCAGAATTTGGATCGATTTAGTAAGCCCAACTATGGAAACGACAAGAACATTAATGGCTTATGTTGAAGGCGCAACATTAGAAAAAGACAGAATGTTTGATGCTTTAACCGATTATAAAGCAACACAAAATTTCTATTCGTTATTAGAAAATGAGGTTATGACCATACAAGGAAGACCATTACCGTTTGATGTGAATGACCAAGTGCCTATGGGAATCAAAATTCCAACAAACGGAACATACACCATAGCCATTGCCACAGTGGACGGATTGTTTGCAGGAAATGCACAAAAAATATATATTGAAGACAAACTGTTAGGTACAATCAATGATATTACAGCGGTTCCATATCAGTTTACGGCAACACAAGGTATTACAAACAATCGTTTTGTATTGCGTTACACCAACCAAGCCTTGAGTACTACGGATCATGATTTAGCAAACAATGCGGTTACTGTTTTTGCTTCTACCGCTGGAATTAGCATCAACTCTAGCACCGAAAGCATTAAAGACTATACCGTTTATAATGTTTTAGGACAAACATTGGCAGAAAAATACAATGTTAATGCCAATCAATCGGTTGTGAATACTATCGCAAAAAACAACCAAGCTTTGATTGTAAAGATTGTGTTAACAAACGGTCAAGCAATTATTAAGAAGGTTATTTTCTAGAAACACCAAACCATTTGATAATTTCAAAAAACGGTCAAAAAAATAATTTTTTGACCGTTTTTTTGTTATATTTTATATTTTATATTCAAATAGATGTCATATTCGTAATTATACTTTCAAGTCTTAACATTCTGTTTGTTTGTGTATTAAAATAATTATCTTTGCAAGAAAATGATAAAACTATGAAATCAGTATTTCTTTTTGCTTCTTTGTTTTTCTTTCATGCGGTTCATGCACAATGTGTATTTCCAGTAGGAGCTACTCAAACAGGTACTACACAAACTTTTTGCGTTAACAGTCCTTCACAAAGTCAAAATGTAACGAATGTAAAAGGTAATAATTTTGTTTTAATCAATGTAGTACAAGGATTTACGTATTCGTTTAGTGTGGGCGATGCTTTCACACCAGACTCGGAAAATCTAAATATTTTCGACACCTCCAATGTGAATATTGGATTTGCTTCAGGAGCAGTAGGAGCTTCTATTTCAAATTGGGTTGCTCCCTTTTCAGGGCAAATAAAACTTACGTTGTCGTATGGCGCGTGTAATGCTACCAGTCCGACAGGAAAAACAATTACGCTAAGTTTAATTAGCGTTGGAAATACCTTTGATAATCAAAACACCTTTGGAACCGATACTTGGATTGGGCATGCTTACAATTGGACAGGAGGTCCACCACCAGGAGGTGCTTCACCTGCCGTTCCAGCCGCTACTTTCCCATTCAATCCAGCGAATTATGTGGGCTATTATGCCATTCCATCAGAGCCTTTTGCAGAAGGGTTTGGCGGAAACAACAACTGTTTTTCTTTGTTAAGTGATGGATTGGTACGTACCACTATTAATACTGAAACCTATGCGATTCGGTATAAAATGAAATCAACAAGGCCTGCGGGTTGTTATATGGCCACTTTCAGGGGAGATGATGGTATTCGATTGTATGTAGATAATCAGTTGGTTTTCGATAGATGGCTGGAACAGTCCCCAACCAATTATTTTAATGTTTTTATTTATCTTGATGGTGATGCAGATTTAATTTATGATTTTTATGAAAATGGAGGTCAAAATGAAGCGCAATTTAGCTTAGTCCCTTTTGATTCAGCCACTAATTCCGTTTCCTTAATTGGAAGCGCATCGGTTTGTAATAATGTAGCTCCCGGATTATTAGACGGATCGACTTATATATATAGCGGCGGAGCCATCAATCCTACTATTGCTTTTCAATGGCAAGTTTCAACAGATAATGTTACTTTTTCCGATATTGCTGGAGCTACGGCAGAAAATTATTCGCCACCAGCAACAACAGCCGCAGGAACTTTGTATTATAGAAGAGTGGTTTCGGCGGTTGCCAATGCTGCTAGTTGTCATTTTCCAAGCAACTCCATTGCAATTACTACAGATCCTGTTGCAGCAGCAGCTACGCCTGTTGCCGTTGCAGGGACAAACGCTACTTGTTCGCAATTTAATGCCAATTGGAATGCCTTTGTAGGTGCTACTAGTTACGTGTTAGATGTTTCGACTGTAAATACTTTTGCTACATTTTTGCCAGGATATAATGGGTTAAATGTAGGCAATGTGACCACCTATTTGGTTACTGGTTTAACAGGGAATGTAGTCTATTATTACCGAATTAGACCTTTGCTTGCTTGTGGGGCTGGTAAATTATCAAACACCATTACTTATGGTACCTTAAATGTGAGTAAACCTGCAAATCCAACTATTTCAGCGGTTTCTTGTACTTCTTTCACGGCTAATTGGGTCACGCAAACCAATGCCGTGAGTTATGAGTTAGATGTTTCTACAGTAACTACTTTTGCTACATTTTTACCAGGATACAACGCCTTGAATGTAGGTAATGTAACCAGTTATTCAGTAACAGGTTTACCTTCAATAAGCCCTTTGTATCTTAGAATTAGAGCGGTTAGTCCTTGTGGCGTAAGTACAAGTTCGAATACAATTACCATTTCTATAGGTACCACATGGGATGGCGCTGCTTGGTCAAGTGGAACTCCTGATTTAACAAAATTTGCTATTATTAATGGGGCTTATGACATGGTTACTTTGCCAAGTTTTGATGCGTGTAGCGTCCAAGTAAAGAGTCCATTTGTTTTGAAAGTAGATAGTACTAAATATGTTAATATTCAAAATGGTTTAACAGTTGATTCTGGAGCTAATGTTATTGTTGAAAACAACGGCTCTATAGTTCAAATTAACAATGCTGCGATAAACACAGGAACTGTTTCTATAAAGAGAGATGCCAACCTTAGATTACAAGATTATTCCTATTGGTCTGCCCCTGTAGGCAACGGATTGGCGGGTACCTTTCCGGTACAAAGCGTATCGCCACTAACGCCTGCTGGATACATTTTCAAATGGGGAACCACTACTGCTAACGCCAATGGTGGTGAAGGAACTTGGGTAAACACTGCCGAAAATATGGTTCCTGCAAAAGGCTATATTCTTCGCGCACCAAATGGATTTACAAATGCGTCTGCAAGTACTCTAACGACCAACTTTATAGGAGTGCCTAATAATGGAGTGTATAGTCCAACTATTTTTAGAGGAAATGATTATGGTGGGGTAGGATTGCAAGGTATGCCTAGAACTGATACTGACGATAACTGGAATCTTGTAGGGAACCCTTACCCGTCTGCTATTAGTGTAAATGAATTTTTGGCAGCAAACGCAGACATTCAAGGTTTTGTCAAAATCTGGACGCACGGACAATTACCAACCAATGCTACAAGTCCGTTTTACCAAAACTATAGCTCAAACTATTATCCAAATGACTATATTTCTATAAACTCAACTGGTGCTACTAGTGGTGCCCTTGGTGATTACCGAATTGGATCAGGACAAGGATTTATGGTTTTGATGAATCCAGGAGCACCAGGCTCTAGTACAGTAACGTTTAATAATGCCATGAGAAGTGCTACATTTGCCAATACCTCATTCTACAAAAATGCGAATGCAACCGCTGTAGTAGAGCAACATCGAATTTGGTTGGATTTAGTAACTCCAACAGGTTCGGTCAACAGAACTCTCGTAGGTTACGTAGCAGGAGCTACGCAAGCTGAAGACCGTTTGTACGATGCCTTTACAGACAACAAACCTAGCCAAAATTTCTATTCCCTAATTGGTAGTAAACCTATGGTTATTCAAGGAAGAGCAGTGCCTTTTGATGTCAATGACACGGTGCCAATGGGCGTACAAATCCCAACAAATGGAACGTACACTATTGCTATTGCAACTGTGGATGGATTATTTTCTGGCGGAGATCAAACAATATATTTAGAAGATAAATTATTAAATATTGTTCATAATCTCACAGCATCTCAGTACCAGTTTACGTCAAATCAAGGAATTATAAATAATCGTTTTGTTCTTAGATATACAACCAATGCATTATCAGATACTGATTTTGATTATTCTAACGAGGTTAAAATATTTGCTAACAATTGCATTAACATTTCCTCAATGAATCAATCTATAAAAGAAGTTATCGTTTATGATATTTTAGGAAAAGTATTAATTGATAAAAAAGAAATTGGCAAAAAAGAAATTTCTTTAAATCAATTAAAACCAATGACTAATGTCCTCATTGTAAAAGTAATTTTTAATAATAACGGTATTATTATTAAAAAACTGGTTTTCTAAATTTCTGTTTTTATCTAAATAATTCAAAAAAGACCTCTTCTTTAATTAGTTGAGGTCTTTTTGAATTATTTTTTTTATCATAAAAACGCAATGATAGCAGTGCTTTTGTAATAGTATTAACAAAAATTTAATGATATTTTTACATAATAATTTGTTTATGTTGTTTTTTTTTATATTTTTAACGCACAAAAAACATAAATTTCACTTTTATGACACACAATTATTTTCAAAAAAAGCACACACAATTATGTTCTTTTTTTACTGTTTTAACATTCTTATTGCTAAATACTTTCGGTACAAATGCACAAACTACCATAATAAACCCTACTACGGTTGGTGGTTTTGAAGCGGGAGCTACTTTTTTAGCAAATGGCTGGACAGCAACAGCCGGCACAAACAAATGGATAAATAATACAGGAGCCACAGCAGGATTTACAGGTGCTAGATGTGCTTATATTAATAATACGGCAACAAATCATAATTATGCTATTGGTACAGCTTCGGTTTCACATTTTTATAGAAATATAACTATACCTGCTGGAGAGACTAATATAGCACTTAGCTTTAAATGGATTGGTCAAGGAGAATCGTGTTGTGATAGACTAAGAGTGTGGGTAGTCCCTACTACAGTTACACCAGTTGCAGGAACTGCAATAGTTGCTTCAGGAGTTGCTCCAACAGGGAATATCCAAATAGGAGCTGACATGAATGTTCAAGGAACTTGGGTTAATGCAAACTTAACATTACCTTCAGCTTATGCTGGAACAACAGTAAGATTGGTTTTTGAGTGGAGAAATGATGGTAGTGTTGGGACACAACCACCGGCAGCTGTAGATAATATTTCGTTAATTTCTGCTGTACCACCACCGCCTGTAAACAATACATGTGCTACAGCGACAAACTTGCCATGTGCTACTACAAATTTAGCAGGATCTACTGTTTCGGCTTTAAATATAGCACATGGTACAATATGTTCTATGAGTAATTATGGGGTTTGGTATTCCTTTGTGGGAGATGGTCAAAATACAACTATTTCATCAACAGCAGGGGCTGGATTTAATCATCAAATGGCTATATCAAGTGGTAGTTGTGGCACATTTACAAATATAGCGTGCCAAGATTTGGCAGGCGTTGCTGGAACAGAGACCTTTACTTTTGCAACAGTTAACCTTACTACGTATTACGTATATATTGCTTACAATCTTCCTGCAGGAACAGCTGCAAATACAGGTACATTTACCATTTCTAGAACTTGTGCACCATTACCTCCAACTAATGATGAGTGTGCAGGAGCTATTTCTTTAACTCCAACTTCTAGCTGTGTTTATTCAACATATACAAATGCAGGAGCCACAGCTAGCGCTGGAGTGCCTGCGCCAGGATGCGCCAGTTATTCAGGCGGCGATGTTTGGTTTAAATTTGTTGTCCCAGCAAATGGGGAAGTCACCGTTGATTCTCAAACAGGAGTCATGACTGATTCAGGGATGGCTTGGTACACTGGAACTTGTGGTGCTTTAACACTGTTAACATGTGATGATGATGGAAGTGCTAATGGACTTATGTCATCAATAACGCAAACAGGGCTAACTCCAGGATCAACCGTTTATGTTAGATTTTGGGAATATAGCAATGATAACAATGGTACTTTTGGTATTTGTGCTAGTTCTCCTACGCCAATTACGTGTTACCCTCCAGTGGTAACCGCAAATTCGACTTCTACAACCTCAGGAACCGCAAGTTGGACGGCACCCGTTTCAGCGCCACTTCCTGGAGGTTATCAATATGTTATTTCTACTAGCAATACAGCTCCTGTAGGCGCAGGAACTCCAACTGCAGGAACTACAGCCACATTTACTGGACTCACGCCAGATACTACTTATTATGTTTTTGTACGATCTGATTGCGGTGGTGGCGATTTTAGCTCATGGGCGGTAGCTTCATTCTTAACGGGATATTGTACTATTACTTCTTCGGGATCAACCTATTATACTAATAATTTTTCTACTTTAGGTGGCATTACAAATATTACAAATAATGGCTCTGGCTTTTCTGCTGGAGGTTATGGTAATTTTACAGCTCAAGCCGTAAGTCAAGCAGCAGGAGGTTCAGTTAGTTTTTCGGCTGCCATTACTGGAGGAACTGTTGGTTTTGGTGTTTGGGTTGATTGGAATAACGATTTAGATTTTAATGACGTTGGTGAAGAGGTATATATGAGCAATGCTTTTGTTTCAACTGCGACAGGTTTTATTACTGTACCAGCCACAGCTTCTGTTGGAAACCACAGAATGAGAATTGTAGCAAACTCTTCGACAACAGTACCAAGTGCTTGTGGGTCTGGAACAAATTTAGAAGCTGAAGATTATACTTTTACAGTATCTCCTCCACTTGCCTGTTCTGGAAATCCTAGTGTCGTGAGTGTTTTTATTGTTTCTATGACTTCATCAACCATTAGTTGGACAGCCGCTACACCAGCACCAGCAAGTGGATACCAATATTATTTAAACACTACAGGCACACCACCAGTTGCTGCTACAGGCGCAACAGGAACTACAGCTGCTGGTGTAACATCGGCAACACTAACGGGATTAGTAGCTGGAACAAAATACTATGTTTGGGTTCGCTCTAATTGTGGAGGAGGAACAGGTCAAGGTACTTGGGTTGGTCCAGTAATTTTCACACAACCAACTTGTGCTGTTGGCCCTGGAACAGGAACAACGACCCTAGGTTGTCCTAATACAATCTCTGGAGGTCTAGGGCTTAGTGGCGCACCTGCTCCACCAATAAATTGTTCTACTGCTGCATGTGCAAATTTAGAAGCCACATTTACCCCTATTAAACAAACAACAAGTTATACAGTTGCTTCAATAGCTTACGCACCTCCATATCAATTTAATTGTTTGAAAAATCCTGTAAGTGTTAATATTGATGATAGATGGTCTCCAATAGTTAACTTACCATTTAACTTTTGTTTTTATGGAAATACATACAATCAATGTGTAATCGGTTCTAATGGCGTACTAACTTTTGATACTACAAAAGCAAATACTGCATCTGGTTATTCTTTTGCAAACAGTTTACCTAGCACAACAGGCGCATTATTTGCCAATTCAATTTATGGAGTGTATCATGATATAGATCCTAGTGTTAGTGGAGAAGTTGGTTGGGAATTAATCACATTAAACACAGGATGTAGAGCCTTAGTTGCTTCATGGAATAATGTACCAATGTTTTCAGACAATACAATTCTTTATACAGGAATGATGGTTTTATACGAAAACACAAACATTATTGAAGTGTATATTAAAGAGAAAAAGGTTGATGGCACTTGGAACGGAGGAAACGCTATCGTAGGTTTACAAAATGCGGCAGGAACATTAGCAACTGTAGCTCCTAATAGAAATGGTTTAGACGCTGATTGGACTGCTACTAATGAAGCATGGCGTTTTACACCAAACGGTGCAAATGTTCCAACTTCAATAAAATGGTACGAAGGAGCAGGAACTGCTGGAACTGTTGTAGGAAATACTGCTACTATAAGTGTATGCCCTGCAGCTACAACAGTGTATACTGCTGAGTTAACTTATACATTATGTAACGGTCTTGTTTATTCAAATACTGCTCAAACGACCGTAACGGTTAATACTGACAAAACTTGGGATGGTTCATCAAGCACAGATTGGAATACTGCTGCCAACTGGACTCCATCAGGCGTTCCTACTGCAACTCAATCTGTAAACATTCCTGTTACTGGAAACAATCCAATTGTAGGAATAGGTGCAAATGCATTAGCTTGTAGCGTAACTGTACAAAACGGAGCCGTTTTAACAATCAATGCTGGTTTTAGTATTACTGTAACTAATGCAGTGACTGTAATAGCAGGTGGTACTTTTAATATTAAAAATACAGGAAGCTTAGTACAAGTAAATAATGTCACCAACTCTGGAAATATTAATATGGAGCGTATAGCCAATCTTCGTTTGCAGGATTATTGCTATTGGTCATCTCCAGTAGGTAATTTGTTAGCAGGAACATTTCCTGTACAAAGTGTCTCCCCTCTTACACCAGCTGGTTATATCTATAAGTGGGCAACCACAACAGCAAACTCAAATGGAGGATTTGGAACTTGGGTAAACACTACTGAGAACATGATCCCAGCAAAAGGATATATCCTTCGTGGTCCAACAGGATTTACAAATGCTGCTCCAAGTGCACTAACAGCAAACTTTATAGGTGTGCCAAATAACGGTATTTTTACTCCAACTATTTCTAGAGGAACGGATGTTATAGGAGTTGGACCAAATGGAATTCTGAGAACAATACAAGATGATAACTGGAATCTTATAGGAAACCCTTACCCATCAGCGATAGATGCCTTAACTTTTTTAAACTTAGGGGCTAACAATACAATTGATGGAGCGATTCGTATATGGACTCATTTGACTTTACCAGCCGCAGTTGCTTTAGATCCTTTTTATGGAAATTATGTATACAATTATACTGCCGCAGATTATATTGTTTATAATAAATTAGGAGCGCAAGTTGGACCAGGTGGATTTAATGGGAAAATAGCTGCTGGACAATCATTTTTAGTATTAATGAATAATGGAGGTGGAGCTCCAAGTACAGCCACTGTAACTTTCAACAATACTATGAGAAGTGCTACACATAACAACAGTCAATTTTATAAAAATAGTGATTCTAATAAAACTACTGAAGAACAACATAGACTTTGGATAGATTTAATTGCACCAACTGGAACTGTAAATAGAACGCTACTAGGTTATTCTGATGGTGCAACACAAGCAAAAGAAAATTTATATGATGCAATAACAGACTACAAACCAAGTCAAAATTTTTATTCTATAATAGACGAAGAACCAATGCTTATTCAAGGTAGAGCATTACCGTTTGATACGGATGACATAGTACCTATGGGAATGAAAATTCCAACAAATGGAACGTATCATATTGCAATTGCGGCTGCAGACGGATTGTTTACTGGAGGAGCGCAAATAGTTTACCTAGAAGACAAATTACTAAATGTGATTCATAATCTAACAGCTTCCGAATACCAGTTTACAGCAGAGCAGGGAATTATAAACGACCGTTTTGTGTTGCGCTATACGAATCAAGTGTTGAGTGCTACTGATAATGATTTATTAGGAAATAATGTAACTATTTTTGCTTCCAATAATGAGATTCAAATAAATTCAACAACAGATAGCATTAAAGACTACACCGTTTATAATGTTTTAGGGCAAACATTAGCCACTAAAAACAATGTAAATGCAAATCAATCGATTGTCAATTCTATTATAAAAAATAACCAAACGTTAATCGTGAAAATTGTTTTAGAAAACGGTCAAACCGTAGTTAAGAAAATTATTTTTTAACCCCGTAAAGATTTATACCAACAAAAGAAGCCGTCTCAAAATTTAATTTGAGACGGTTTTTTGTTTTTATTCCTGCATTCTCTGTTTAACTATTTTGTTGAAAACTTATCTTTAGCATCTCAAAGAAAACAACTATTTTTACTAAAAATAATTTCACAGAAAATGAGTGCAGAAAAAGAAGCTAAACTAAAAGCATTACAGCTTACATTAGATAAATTAGATAAAACGTACGGTAAGGGAACCGTAATGAAAATGGGAGATAAAGCCATTGAAGAAGTAGAAACAATTTCTTCGGGGTCGTTAGGGCTAGATTTAGCATTAGGCGTTGGAGGTTATCCACGTGGTCGTGTAATTGAAATTTACGGTCCAGAATCATCAGGGAAAACAACCTTAACATTGCATGCAATTGCTGAAGCCCAAAAAGCAGGAGGAATTGCAGCTTTTATAGATGCAGAACATGCTTTCGATAGAAATTATGCCGAAAAACTAGGTGTTGATATTGAAAATTTAATCATTTCTCAGCCAGATAACGGAGAACAAGCGTTGGAAATTGCAGAAAACTTAATACGCTCAGGAGCTATAGATATTGTTGTAATTGACTCGGTTGCAGCACTAACACCAAAAAGCGAAATAGAAGGCGAAATGGGAGATTCAAAAATGGGTCTTCATGCACGACTCATGTCGCAAGCGCTTCGTAAGTTAACAGGAACCATTAGCAAAACACATTGTACGGTATTTTTTATCAATCAATTACGAGAAAAAATAGGGGTAATGTTTGGTAATCCTGAAACAACAACAGGAGGAAATGCGTTGAAATTTTACGCGTCGGTTCGTTTAGATATTCGTCGTTCTACCCAAATAAAAGATGGCGAAAACGTATTAGGAAATAGAACCAAAGTAAAAGTAGTAAAAAACAAAGTGGCTCCACCGTTTAAAACTGCCGAATTTGATATTATGTATGGCGAAGGAGTTTCAAAAACAGGCGAAATATTGGATCTTGCAGTTGAATTTGAAATTATCAGAAAAGCAGGTTCTTGGTTTAGTTATGGCGACACAAAACTAGGACAAGGTCGTGATGCCGTAAAAGGTTTGATAAAAGACAATCCAGAATTGGCAGACGAACTAGAAGTAAAAATCAAAGAATTTATTAAAGAGTCAAATCAATAAGAATTAAAAATCCGCAATTCCGGATTAAGTTTTAAGTTTTAGTTAAGTTGTTACTACTTGTAGTAATGAGTAGAAAAGTGCCTCGCCAAGGCACTTTTTTATTTTTTGTTAAAAGCAAGAAGTTGGTTGTAAATAATGTTTCGAGCCTCCTCTTTTGTTGCTTTTTTGTCCTGAGAGGTCTTGTTTTTCGTTTCAATAAAGGAATGTATTTTGGCACGCATTATACCCGGACTACCGCTAAAAAAAGTGTATGAAAATCTCTTTTTATTGTCTGGAAAAGTAATCGGAACAATAGGCAGTTTATGGTCTATAGCAAGATTAAAAGCACCGGCTTTAAACTCGTCTAGGATTATCGATTCATCATCAGGGACAATGCCTTCCGGGAAAATACAAATACTTAAACCTTGATTTATTCTTTTTTGGGCTCTTTCGTAAACAGCCAACCTGCTTTTGGAGTCGCCTCGATCTACAAGAATACAAGTGCGCTTGTAGAAAAAACCAAATAAAGGAATTCTCGATAGTTCTTGCTTTCCTACAAAAACGAAAGGATTTTTTATGGTAACCAACATCAACATAATATCGGTCATGGAAGTATGATTAGCAATAAACATATAGCTTTTTCCAAATTCAATATCCTGTTCTTTCTCGATTTTGTAATAAAACCCCATACCAAACAAAATAACTTTTGCCCAAATTCGTGCCAATCTAAAAAAATAGGGATACCACGTTTCCTTTAATATAGAAACAAATAGCAAAGGAAACATTATAATAATAGGAATTCCCATTACAACATAAAACCATACACGCCACAATACCCAAAAAATAAGTTTAAATACTCTCATGGCATCAAAAATAAGGAATTGCTTTCTAAATATCATAAAAGCATTAACTTTGTAGAAAGTTTTTACACGAAACAATAAAATAAATCCAATCCTTTGTGAACTTTGCGAAATCTTTGTGAACTTTGCGATTGAAAACAATATAAAATGGCAAGAATACTTACAGGTGTGCAAAGTACAGGAACACCACATTTAGGAAATTTATTAGGCGCAATTATTCCTGCAATCAAATTGTCTGCAAAACCAGAAAACGAATCCTTCCTTTTTATTGCCGATTTGCATTCGATTACGCAAATAAAAGACGGGAAAACATTAAAAGCGAATACGTATAGTACAGCCGCCGCTTGGTTAGCTTGTGGATTAGATAGTGCTAAAGTTGTTTTTTACCGTCAAAGCGATGTGCCTCAAACCGCAGAATTATCGTGGTATTTGAGTTGTTTTTTCCCATTTCAAAGACTAACATTAGCGCATTCGTTCAAAGATAAAGCCGATCGATTAGAAGATGTGAATGCTGGTTTGTTTACCTACCCAATGCTTATGGCGGCCGATATTTTATTGTATGATGCCAATATTGTTCCAGTTGGTAAAGATCAGTTGCAGCATATTGAAATTACTCGTGATGTAGCTTCACGATTTAACCATCAAATGGGAGAAACTTTCGTCCTTCCGGAAGCTAAAATTGCGGAAAACACCATGCTCATACCAGGAACCGATGGTCAAAAAATGAGTAAATCTCGTAACAACATTATTAATATATTTTTGGGCGATAAAGCACTTCGTAAACAAATCATGAGTATTGAGTCTGATAGTACTCCGCTTGAAGATCCTAAAAATGCCGAAACTTGCAATATTTTTGCGTTGTATAAATTAATAGCAACCGAATCTCAAATAGAAGCAATGCTAGAAAATTATAAAAATGTCAATCGGGATTATGGTTACGGGCATGCAAAACAAGCCTTGTACGAATTGATTGTCAGTACCTTTTCGATCGAAAGAGAAAAGTACAATTACTACATGAATAATTTGGCAGAACTTGAGGCTATATTGCAATTAGGAGCCGCAAAGGCTACTACTATAGCAACAGGTGTTTTAGGGAGAGTACGATTGAAATTGGGTTTTTAAAATTCTCTTTCGTAACTGTTTAAAAAAAGCAATGCAAATTAATTCTGCATTGCTTTTTTAGTTTTATTCTATGGCTTTTACCACTTGTTTTTCAGCTTCTTTTCTAGTGCCGTCAAAACCATCAATTCCGGAAACAGTAGTGTACTTTAGAACATATTTTTTTCCAGGATTTATGCGTTGGTACACACTTTGAACCATAAGCGTTGCTTCGTGAAAGCCGCAAAGAATTAATTTTAATTTTCCAGGATATGTGTTTACGTCGCCTATAGCATAAATACCTTCAATATTGGTTTGGTAATCCAAAGCATTATTAACTTTTATGGCATTTTTTTCGATTTCTAAGCCCCAATTTGCTATGGCGCCTAGTTTTGGTGTAAGCCCAAAAAGTGGAATAAAATAATCGGTTTCAATAGTAGTTATGGCACCATTGGTTTCGACATCCACAGCTTCTATTTTGTCAGTACCTTTAAAACCAACTACTTCTCCAGGAGTAATAAGTGTTATTTTTCCAGCCGATTTTAATTCTTGTACTTTTTCTACCGAATCTAACGCACCACGAAATTCATTTCTACGGTGTACTAAGGTTACTTCTGATGCTACATTAGATAAGAAAACGCTCCAGTCTAGTGCCGAGTCGCCCCCACCTGAAATCACCACTTTTTTATTGCGGAATTTTTCTGGATTTTTTACAAAATATTCTACCCCTCTATCTTGTTCGTAAAACTCTAAATCTTTAATTATTGGTTTTCGAGGTTCAAAACTACCCAATCCACCTGCAATAGCTACCGAATTGGCGTGGTGTTTTGTTCCTTTGTTTGATGTTACAATAAAAGTTCCGTCTTCTAATTTTTCGATAGTTTCGGCGGTTTCGTTTAGCGTAAAGCCAGGTTCAAATTGTTTAATTTGTTCCATTAAATTGTCTATCAAATCGCCGGCTAAAACCGATGGATAACCTGGAATATCGAAAATAGGTTTTTTAGGATACAACTCGGTTAGTTGCCCTCCAGGTTGTGGTAACCCGTCTATTATATGACATTTTAATTTTAATAATCCCGCTTCAAATACGGTAAATAGTCCCGTTGGACCAGCTCCAATAATTAGGATATCTGTTTCAATCATTTTGCTGAAGTTTTAAAAGCTGCAAAGTAACAAAGTTGTGCGGTTTTTTTACATGATAAAAATCATATTTTTAAATCCGTTACGCTATGTTCTCGACAGTTTCTATTTGTGGAGCATATTTTTTTATGGTGGTTTCTACGCCCGCTTTCATCGTCATTTGGCTTACGCTACAGGTAGTACAAGCTCCTTCTAACCGAACTTTTACGTGTTTTGAATCTTCTATAGCAATTAAAGCAATATTACCGCCATCGGAAATCAAAAAAGGTCTGATTTCTTCTAGGGCTTTTTCTACTTTTTCTATTAATTCTTCTGGTGTCATTTTTTTAGATTTTTAGATTCTGAGATTTTTAAATCATTCGAAAAACACTGAAGTCGAATGATTTAAAAATTTAAAAATCTATTTTTTTACTGCGCTACAACCCGCCATTGTTGTAATCTTAATTGCTTCGGTAGCGGGTAAACTTTCGTTTCTAGATACCGTTTCTTTCACTACATTTCTAGTTACTTCTTCAAAAATAGTTTCTATAATAGATGCGGTTTGCAAGGCTGCTGGACGACCGTAATCTCCTGCTTCTCGAATGCTTTGCACTAATGGTATTTCTCCTAAAAAGGGAACTTGTAAATCTTCGGCAAGGTTTTTTGCGCCTTCTTTTCCAAAAATATAATATTTGTTATTAGGCAATTCTTCGGGTGTAAAATAGGCCATGTTTTCTATAATTCCTAAAACAGGCACATTGATACTGTCTGACATGAACATAGAAACGCCTTTTTTTGCATCGGCTAATGCTACGGCTTGAGGTGTGCTTACCACTACGGCTCCAGTGATAGGCAATGATTGCATGATAGACAAGTGAATGTCTCCTGTTCCTGGTGGCAAATCGATTAACATAAAATCGAGTTCTCCCCATGCCGCATCAAAAATCATTTGGTTTAACGCTTTGGCAGCCATAGGACCTCGCCAAATAACGGCTTGACTAGGTGAGGTAAAAAATCCTATAGAGAGTAGTTTGACTTCAAAACTTTCTATTGGTTTCATTTTTGATTTTCCGTCAACTTCTATAGAAATGGGTTTTTCATTTTCTACATCAAACATAATAGGCATACTAGGCCCGTAAATGTCAGCATCCAGAACACCTACTTTGAATCCCATTTTGGCTAATGTTACCGCTAAATTGGCTGTTACGGTCGATTTTCCTACGCCTCCTTTTCCAGAAGCTACGGCAATAATATTTTTGATTCCCGGAATGGCTTTTCCTTTTACTTCATTTGGTTTTTCAGCAACTTCTACTTTGATGTTCACTTTTACCTGGGCTGTAGCCAAAAAAGTATCTTGTATTAGTTTTCGAATATCGTCTTCGGCACGTTTCTTAATGTGCATGGCGGGTGTAGAAAGCACTAAATCGACTACAACTTCGTCGCCAAAAGTGATTACATTTGTTACGGCGCCACTTTCGACCATATTTTTTCCTTCGCCTGCTATAGAAATGGTTTCTAAAGCTTTGAGTATTTCTTTTCTATCTAATTTCATATGCTATTTCTTGTCTTTATTAAGACTGATTTTAGATTGCAAAGATAGTAAAGAAGTTGCGATATGACAAGATTATACTCTTGTAAAGTTTGGAAGTTTTTTTTGAATTATTCTCTCACAATTTCAATTTTTTTTCTAATCTCATAACCACTTTCATCGATTACAGTGATATAATGAAAACCTTCAGTTGGTGTTATAGGCATTTCGTGAAACGTTTTGGTCGAACCTTTATACACATTGTCTACATACCAGAAAACTTCGATTTCCCGATTAGAATGTGCTATTTTTAGGATTACAGGTTGTACTTCGCTATTAAAATTTTTAGTCAAATATATTTTACTATTGGTTTTTGGGTAAATAAAATCCATCGAAGGAGTAAGTGTTCCTGCACAATCACTTCTGTAAGGAGGCAAGGGCGAATAGTCAACGTGTTGATTTTTGTAATACCATTCCATCACGGGAGGCAATACAAACCATTTTTTGGTCACAATATTTTCGACATTTTCGCAACTGCTGTTTACTCTATATTTTTCTGTTTTATCTAAATGAACTGTTTTATGATAAGGACAAATAGAAGTTGTTTTTCCTTTTAGAGAAACCAATTGTTTTATTTTCGGACAATCTTCTTGCGCCAAATGACCGCTGAGTTTGCAAACCGTTACTTCTGTCAAATCCAATAAAGGTGTATTGAACCATTTTTGTCTTGGTAACAAATTAAACACATCAAACAAAATAGGAGCAGCACTGGTAACCCCAGTCAACGTTGGTCGCCCTTCGCCCGAAGCATTCCCGACCCAAACACCTACTACATATCTAGCATTTGTACCAATGGCCCACGCATCTCGATTACCAAAACTAGTTCCTGTTTTCCATGCAATTTTGAGGGAACTGTCATAAAATTTCCAAGCTTCGTCACCTTCGGGACGGTTTACTTCTTCCATCGCATTGTAGGTTTGCCAAATGGCTCCTGCGCCCAAAATGGTTTTTTGTTTGCTATCGGAACCAAAATCAGGTGTGAAATTATGATCATAATTGAGTTCTACAAATTCTTTGGTTCTGTAATTACCGTTGCTCTTATTAAAATAATCTACTGTTGATGATAATCCTGTATACGTTCTGCACAAATCCCACAAATTACTTTCGGCACCACCCAAAATGAGTGATAAACCGTAATGATCTGGCGATTTAGAAATATCTCGGAGTTTGAATCGTTGCAATTCTTCATAAAATTTATTGACACCATAATCTTGTAACATTAAAACTGCAGGAATATTCAAAGAACGTGACAAAGCTCTGTGCGCAGGAACGGCGCCATCGAATGTTAAATTGAAGTTTTGTGGTGTATAACCTGAAATCTGAGTCGGAATATCGGCAACTAACGTGTTGGGTAATAATTCGCCTTCATCGAGCATCGCAGCATACAATAAAGGTTTTAAAATACTTCCAGTACTTCGAGGTGCATCAATAATATCAACATCTTTCTGATGATTCAAATCAGTTGGAGAATTTCCAACATAGCTAATTATATTTCTAGTTTTAATATCAATAACAATAATAGCTAAGTTATTGACTTCGTTTTGTTTATACTGATTGTAATAATACTTCGCCATTTGATTGACACGATTTTGTAGGGCAATATCGACGGTAGTCTTCAATCGAGTTCCTTCTTGATTTTTAGCCACTCGTTGCAAAAGATGCGGCGCAATTTGGGGTAAATCGTATGGTTTTTGCGGCAAAGGTTCATCGATAGCCAATTCATACGTTTGGGTATCAATACTACCTTCGGTTTTTAATTTTAATAAAAGATTGTTTCGCTTTTTAAGCAGTTTCTGCTGGTTTTTTCCAGGATAAATTAAGCTTGGGGCATTGGGTAAAACTGCTAAAGTGGCATTTTCCGCCCACGATAATTGATGCGATTGCACGCCAAAATAACGCCAAGAAGCCATTTCTAAGCCTACTACATTTCCGCCAAAAGGAGCATGAGCAGCATATAATTCTAGGATTTTATCTTTAGAATGGCGTAATTCTAAACGAGTTGCTAGTATGATTTCGATTATTTTTTCAAAATAGGTTCTGTTTTTTCCTTTTCGAGACAAACGAATGACTTGTTGTGTTAAAGTACTTCCACCGCGAACTACTTTTCCTGCTTTTTGGTTTTGCTTGATGGCATTGACCATTGCCACTGGATTAAATCCGGGATGTTTGTAAAAATATTCATCTTCAAAATAAACAATGCATTTTTTGAATTTATAAGGCACACTGTCTTGCGCTGGAAACCGCCATTGACCGTCGCGAGCAATTTTAGCACCTAACAATTCACCTTCCTTACTTTCAATAACTGTAGAATAAGGTTCTTGAAATAAGGTTCTTGGTAATGAAAAATAATAAACTATCAAAAGTAGAAATACGATTGATGATTTTATTTTGTTTCGTTTTATTTTATCGATAAGGCGTTGTAAGAACGCTTTGAATTTTGTTTTCAAAATTTATTTTTCTTATCCTAATAGGTCTTTTTCAGACCTGTTAGGTATTATAATTATTTCTACAAATATCTAATAGGTTTTTTTTAGACCTATTAGGATAAACAAAAACTTAATCAAAATCAGATTCATTAATTTCTATCAAAACACCTTCGTATTTAATTTTGTTTTCATTATGATAAGATATAAAATTCTCTAACCCTCCAAATAATTCTAGGATATAATCTTTAGCAACATTAGTTTCCTTATTAGATAAATAAGCGCGATAAGAAGAATGAAAATATGTTTCAAATTGGTCTGAGAATCGATGTTTTACAGGATTCAAATGGATATAAACTACTAATTGTTTTAAATAATTCTCATCTAAAACTCTATTCCTTTTTAGGTGTTCTTGAAACAAGCTTCCAGTTCTGTCGTAAGCTTTGTTTATGCTTTTTGCATAAGTGTTGAATAAATTTGAAAAAGGTAAATGAATTTTTGTTTGGTATTTTTCGGGTAATTCCTCGTGATCTTTAATTTTTAATAAGATGTGAAAATGATTTTTAAGTAAACAATAAGAATAGACATCCGCAATAGGTACGATATATTTTACAAGTAATTTCAGGAAATAAAAATAATTTTCTTCTTCAATGAAGATATTTTCTTTGTTGTTTCCTCTGTTATAAATGTGATAATAATTTCCTGCTTCGAAAATATCTTGTTTCATTTAATATCTTTTTAATTAACCTAACGGGGCTTTTTATACCTGTTAGGTTTCTTTTTTTAACTGCATCTTTTTATAATACCTAACAGGTTGAAAAAACCTGTTAGGATATTTTTAAACTATTATTTTACTACTTCAACCCAAAAACCTTTTGTTCTTGCTAGAAATGTATTGTCATACATCGCTTCACATTGCAATCCAGGTAAATAATAAGTACCTAAATAAGATGCATTAAGTAAAACTCTAAACGTTTTGGTTTCGCCAGATCCTAGTGGAAAATAGAAATTTGTTCTATCATCTCGAATGTCAATATGGTCGGCAACATTGTTTGTAGCATCGCCAAAATCTGTAAAACGTGTGTTTACAATTTCGAAACCTGAAGGCAAAATTTGCGATAGTGCTACGTTTTCAATTCGTTCATTTTTTAGGTTTTTAATCGTAACTTCTGCTATAAACTCGGTGCCTTGATTTATTTTTGAAACATTGATGATACTTCCTTTTCTGTTTTTGAAAACTACATTAGCAGTCAAATTATTTTGAACAACTTGTTCTTTTCCAACAGGTAAAATACCAGAATTTAAAACTCGAACATATAATGTATTGTTTTTGTTGTTTTTAATTGTGATTCCGTTTGCTCCATTTTTAATAGTCAAACTTCTTTCTGCCAATGTTTTATTGGTATTAATTCCTACAATTTTTCCGCCATCGTTAAACTGAACATTAATGCCTTTTCCATCATTGAATTGCGCAAATTTTGACATCGAATACAAGCAATAAGCAGTAGTTTGTGTACTCATCCATTGGTCGGCAGACATTTGTTTCGCTAGTTTGTTTGCCATACTAAATGCTTTTTGTTTCTGACCCAATAAGATTAAAGTTTCTAATGTCATCGCACGATTACGATCACTAGAACCATAATAGTAATAGCTGTAACGGTCATTATAATCTTCATCTATTTTAGATTTTAACAACAATGCCATTCCTGCTTGTTTTTGTCCTGCTAAAACATAAGCGGCAGCCAATCGCAGTTTACTCTCGTTAGAAATCCCTGAAGTTTCACGCAATCTATTCATCGATGATAAATCAGGGGAACCTGCTAATGCTAAGGTGTACAAACGATACGCTTGTGCAAAATCATTTCCGTATTTAGCCTCAAAACGCCATTTTTTAGCTTCTTTTTGTTGGTATGAAATCCATTTTTGTTTGAAATTTATAGGTAAAACATACCCTTTTTTCTCGGCTTCAAGCAAGAAATGACCTGCATAAGAACTTCCCCAATCATCGGCAGAAGTATCACCTTGCCAATACGACATTCCGCCGTTGGCCAATTGAAAACCTCCCAATCTTGTAATTCCTGCCGTTACATTTTTCTGAATTAATGCTTTGCGATTGGCATCAATATCAGCAATGTCATTCAAATACAATTGAGGAAAAACTGATGAAGTAGTTTGCTCGACACAGCCATGTGGATACTGAATCAGATATTGTAACCTTCCATTAAAATTAATCGATGGCATGGATGAAACTTCCAATCTTGCTTTATTACTTCCAGCGACACCAAATGTTTTCCAAGAAATAGATTTAGAGCTGTTTGGTTCTAAAACGAGATCCGTATAAGTATTGGTTACAGGATTTGGATTGGTCATATCGATCTCAACATCATAAGTAGATTTTGCTGCCCCCGAAGTAGCAATGACTTGTACCTTTGCAATTCCCGTAGTAGCACCAACTTCAAGATTGAAATACGTCATTTTTTCATCAGGGCTTATAAAAGTTACATTTTGAATGGCTTTGCCAATGATTTTTAAACCAGGACTTGTTTTTATTTGTACGGAAACATTTTTTACATGATTTTCCATTGCAAAAATCGTTACAGGAATCGTCACTTTTTCTGATGGAGAAATTTTTCGTGGCAACGAAGCCAATGCCATCAAAGGACTACGAACAGGCGTGGCTTTTTCGACAGCACCATAAGCACTTGTTTTTGCATCGCCAGCCACTACCATTGTTCTGACTGAACCGATGTATTTTGGTAATTTTATTTGGTGTGTTTTGATATCGCCCGCTTCAAGTTTAAATGGCCCCAAATAAATAACTACAGGTTTAAAACGGTTGGCTTTTTTTGCTTTGCCACCACCTAAATCTTGATCTCCACCAATACTAAATATTTGGTTTACTTTTCCGCCATAAGCGCCAATTACATCATCGTAAATATCCCAAGTTTTTACACCCAAAGCTTCACGAACATAGAAACTGTCCCAAGCATTTGGTGTTTTAAAACGGGTTAAATCTAACAATCCTTCATCCACAACGGCAATGGTATAAGTCATCGCTTTTCCTGATTTCTCACTCACTTTTACGTTGAATGTTTGCTCTGGTTTCAAAACATCAGGCATGATAAGTTTAGGTTCTAAAATCGTGTTTTTGTCAATCACTTCGACAGGAATAATTCCGTACATTCTTATTGGCGAATCGTTTTTAGTCGAGGCATGTGGTTGCAATAATGTAATATTGAAATACACATTTGGCGCCATAGCAGCCGTAATAGGAACTTCTACTTTGGTTTCTCCTTTTTTTGTTTTTGCCCAAAGAGTCTGTACTACTTTTACTCCATTTTCTATTGATATTAAGGCACGTCCGCCTTCACTTGAAGGGAAAGATATTTGTGCTTTTTCGCCTACTGCATACTTCTTTTTATCGGTAGAAAAAACCAACATATTGGCTGTTGAAGCATCAGTGTTTCTTGTTTTCCCTGACCAGTAAGGATAATCTATATTTACAGTTTGTGCTGTCGCATGACCATCGGTTGGATCAGTAACTCGAATCATATAACGCCCCCATTCTTCATCGGTTAATGCAAATTGAAAGCTACCTTTTCCGCTAGCATCAGTATTTATCCTAAGTGTTTTGTATGAAGTGGTTGCGTTCGATGAATTGTAATTGGACACATCATCGTTTGATGAATCCCACCACCAACGCCATTCTACTTTAAACACTTTTACCTCTAGGTTTTTTACCGATTTGGGACGACCATTTTCATCGACAGTAACCACATCAAAACGATTGTTAACTCTCGTTTCTAACATTTGGTATTTTGTTAATTCAGGCAATTTTAATCCTACATATGTTTTGTAAGGAGAATAGGTTGTTGCCATCACATCTGTACTAAAATCGCCACCTTCCTCATACACTTTGGTCATAAAAGCAGCTCGTAACATTCCGGGTGCTTGACCTTGTAGTTTAGGATCGATAGTGACCGTAGCTTTTCCGTTTGCATCTACTTTTCCTGAAAAAATAGTAGTTTCTTCGGTGTTAAATTGACGCACTTCATCATCAAAATCATAGTTGGAATATCCTTTGAAACTAGTAACATCTTGTGAAAATTTGGCTTGCATTTCTACCTTTAAATCTTTTGCCTTCGCCCCATGAAGCCAGTTGACTTGCAAATTACTCGTGTTTGGATAAGAAGAAGAAAGCACTGCGTTTTTGAAAACATTTTTAATTTTCAAACGATTGGGTTTGATGGTTTCAATTTTAATATTTTTATAAAATTTGGCACCACCTACACTAACCATTGCTTCCCAGCTTCCTGTTGGCGCATCGGCATCGGTAGGAACTATAAAACTATAATGATTGAGTTCGTTCGATTTTTGAATCGTTTGATAGGTTATTTTTCCGTTAGGATCAGACAATCTAAACTTGATTGGATGTGCATTTGGAATTTTATTAGCAGCATCATTAAAAATAAATGATAAATACAAATTATCGCCAGGACGCCAAACGCCACGTTCTCCATATATAAAGCCTTTCAAGCCTTTTTGTAAAGCTTCTCCAGCCACATCAAAATTACTAACAGAAAGTGAGTTTCCATCATCTAATTTTACATAAGTAGATTGGTCGCCAAGAGTAACGATGGCAAAATAAGCGAATTTGTCCAACTCAAATTTTGCAATTCCTTCGCTATTTGTGGCTTCGGTTGCTAGTTTTTGCTGTTGGAAATTGTATAATTCAACTCTCGCATTCGAAACTGGTTCAGTAGTTACAATATTATTTACAGCAAATAAATAGGATTTGTTTTCGCCACGTTTAGCGATAACTCCTAAATCGGAAGCTAAAATATTGGTTCCTATTGTTGTATTATAAAAGTAAGATTGCGAACAAGCATCTTCGCTTTCTCTCCAATCGTAATCTTCATAATAATATTCATCGTAACTATTTCCGCTATAATTCACATCGTTTTCATCCGTTTCATCCTCTTCTGTAGCTTCTTCTTCGTCAGTTGATCCGTCACATTTGTAAAGAGAGTATTTCTTTTTGAATGAAAATTCGACACGATATATTGCACCAGGTTCGGGTGTAATTATTTTTGATAAATCGAGTGCAAAAGTGTTCCACTCGCTAAAATTGACCAACTTATTTTCTTTTAAGTTGATGGTGCTTTTAGCAATAGGTTGTGCAACTTTTTTTAGATTTTGCGCACCGTTTAAGTCATTATATTGCAAAAACTGAAGAATATTGTTTTTATATATTTTATATACTTTAACATCGACAGCACTTAAGTTTACCGCTTCAAAGTTTAGTTTTAAATTGTTTGAACTTGGCAAAATAGTCCCGTTTTTGGTAAACTTTATATTTGGTTTTATTTGGTCGAACGAAACGGTTGTTGAGAAATTTTGTTTCATTTTATAACCATTTTCGCTTTCAATTCCTTGAAAAACTTCTACCAAAACATTCCCAGATAGTATTTGTTCTGGAGTTGTCGTTTCTTCGATTGGTTCTACATATTCGACAGCTTCGTCAACTGCAACTGCAGCCGAATCGACCGAAACAGATGCAGTGTCGATAACTTCAACAATTGCTTCTGTAATAACTGGTTTTATTGGTGTTTTTTCAATTTCATTATTGAAAAACACCTTCAATAAATTACCTTGTGTGCTAAATTTTAAATTTTTTGTATTTTGAATAGATACTAATCCTTTAAAATCTTGTCCTTTTTGTAAAGCATCAGAAAAATTGATTAATAAAGTCTGATTGTCACCTTCAGGAATAGAAACGTTGACCACTTTGAAGTTGTCTTTTCCAATAATAGTATAGTCAATTTTTCCTTTTTGATCTATGTCAAAATCATTTCCGTTATATAAAATCTCGAGATTGCTATCGTTGTCTGAACGTTGAATGCTATCGATAATAAATTTGAATTCAGTAGAAGTACTTGTCGATTTTATGAATTTTACAGCGACATTTTTTCCACTTTGTTCAGCAGTTACTAATTTTTGCGCAGTTTCAAAATCAATATTATCGGCTGTTTTTAGGGTGCAGTTTAGGTATTGATACTCTTTGCTATACGATTGAATATCTTGTGTGGTGACAAGAAAATCTTGTTTTAGAGTTTTTACAGTGAAATTGAAATCCGCTAATTCTTTTTTGACAGTCGTTAAGATTTTGTCGACTTTCAACGTGACTTGATATTCTGTATCTGGATCTAGTTTTTTTTCAGGAATAAAGGCAATAGTATTACTAGATAATGCCACTACTTTTCCATTTACACTTGGAGAAATATCAAATAAATCATTGTCTAAAACCTGATCTTTAACCCAATCTTTTTTATCAAAGGCAAGCACGACTCGAATATCGGATTGCGCCGAGACGATACCTCCAGTAAAGTTTGAAATTATACCCTTAAATAATGAAAAATCTGAATTAAAATCGGCGGCTGATTTTCTGCCACAAGCTTGAAAAATAAGAACGGCAATAAACAAATAAACAAAATTTTTCGTTTTCATTTAGATAAAAAAATTAAGAGTCAATAAAGGGTTAAAATTTCGAAAAAACTGTATCAAAATTAGCACCAATTTGGTTAATTTTTTAAATTATATTATATTAATTCCTGTCGATTTTCAAAATAAATTTGATTGTTTGATTTTTTTGCTTTTTATTACTTTTAATGCAATATTTTTATCCATAATCGAAGAAAAATTTAAAATTCAAAGCGTTATTGTTTAGAATCGTTAAAAATAACTTATTGCTATGATTTTTTTTACTCGAAATGCGCTTTTTTGGTTGTCATTTAATTTTGGCGATGTATCTTTGTGACTCATAAAAAATAATTGATAAAGAGATGCAGTCAACACAATTTGATTTTATACCTATCTTAATGCAAATGGCACTAGCTGTAGGATTTGTAGCAGGAACTATTGCTATATCAGGCATGTTGGGGCCCAAAAGATCGTCAGCCAATAAAAATAAAAACTTTGAAAGCGGAATAGAATCTATAGGAAACGCAAGAGTTCCATTCTCTGTAAAATATTTTTTGGTCGCTATTTTGTTTGTTCTTTTTGACGTTGAGGTAATATTTTTATACCCTTGGGCGGTCAACTTTAAAGAATTAGGAATGGATGGAATGCTTAAAATGATTCTATTTATGGCGTTATTATTAGTTGGTTTTTTCTATATCATTAAAAAGAAAGCCCTTGAATGGGAATAAAAAATTTCAAATTTTAGAGTGCCAATTGCAATTTGCAGTGGAAAACTCAAAAATATAGCATATTGAAACAAGATTTTAGACCCGAAATCTAAAATCTAAAATCTAAAATAAAAATGAGTTCAAATATAAATATTGTAGAAGCTCCAGAAGGAGTAACAGGCGAAGGCTTTTTTGCAACAAAATTGAATGATGTTGTAGGTTTAGCTCGTGCCAATTCTATGTGGCCATTGCCTTTTGCAACTTCTTGTTGCGGAATCGAGTTTATGGCAACCATGGCTTCACATTACGATTTAGCGCGTTTTGGTTCAGAAAGAGTAAGTTTCTCTCCTCGCCAAGCTGATATGCTAATGGTTATGGGAACCATTTCAAAAAAAATGGCGCCTATTTTACGTCAAGTTTACGAACAAATGGCCGAACCTCGTTGGGTAATTGCAGTTGGAGCTTGTGCATCTTCAGGAGGAATTTTCGATACCTATTCTGTTTTACAAGGAATCGACAAAGTAATTCCAGTAGATGTTTATGTGCCAGGTTGCCCGCCAAGACCAGAACAAATTGTAGATGGCGTAATGCGGTTGCAAGAATTAGTTAAATCCGAATCGGTGCGTCGTCGTAGCTCGCCAGAATATCAAGAACTATTAGCATCTTATAACATTAAATAAGAACATGGCTTTAGAAAACACCCAAATTCAAGATAAAGTAACAGCAACTTTCGGAGAAAGTGTCGTGAATTTTCGTCAAGAAAAAGACATTTTTACTTTCGAAGTTGTATCTGACAAAATAACTTCCGTGATTTTATTTTTGAAGAATGAAGAGTCTTTAAATTTCCACTTTTTAACCGATTTGTGCGGTATTCATTATCCAGATAGCAATGCGAACGAGCAATTTGCTGTAGTATACCATTTGCATAATTGGATAGAAAATAAAAGAATTCGTATTAAATGTTTTATAAACGGAGAAAATCCAGAAATTAAAACAGTGTCTAACATTTTTTTATGTGCCAATTGGATGGAACGTGAAACCTACGATTTTTTTGGAATCAATTTTATAGGACATCCACAGCTGAAACGAATATTGAATATGGACGAAATGATATCGTATCCAATGAGAAAAGAATTTCCAATGGAAGATACAGGACGAACAGATAAAGATGATCGATTTTTTGGTAGAACAACAAATAATGGATAATTAACAATGTACAATTTTTAATTAAAAATGTCAGAACTATTATTACCACCAGAGCATCGCTATGCTAAAATAATCAAAGAGAAACTAAACCAAGACGGAAGCGAACTTTCGATTCTAAATTTAGGGCCTACTCATCCAGCCACTCACGGTATTTTTCAAAATATCCTGTTGATGGATGGAGAGCGCATAGTTGACGCTGAGCCAACCATTGGTTACATTCACCGTGCGTTTGAAAAAATTGCCGAAAATCGTCCTTTTTACCAAATTACGCCATTGACAGACAGAATGAACTATTGTTCTTCGCCTATCAATAACATGGCATGGTGGATGACATTAGAAAAATTACTAGATATCGAAGTGCCTAAACGTGCGCAATACCTAAGAGTTATTGTCATGGAATTAGCAAGAATAGCCGATCACTTAATTTGTAATTCCATTTTAGGGGTCGATACTGGAGCTTATACAGGTTTCTTATACGTATTCCAATTTAGAGAAAAAATCTACGAAATCTATGAAGAAATTTGTGGCGCCCGTTTAACAACCAATATGGGAAGAATTGGCGGTTTCGAAAGAGATTGGTCGCCAGAAGCTTTTAGAAAATTAGACATTTTCTTAGAAGAATTTCCAATTGCTTGGAAAGAATTTGAAAATCTTTTCGAAAGAAATAGAATTTTTATAGACAGAACCGTAAATGTAGGTGCAATTTCTGCCGAACAAGCAATGGCTTACGGATTTACAGGTCCAAATTTACGTGCAGCGGGTGTTGATTATGATGTTCGTGTGGCGGAACCTTATTCTTCGTACGAAGATTTTGAATTCATTGTTCCAGTAGGAAAATCAGGAGATACGTACGATCGTTTTTGTGTTCGTAATGCCGAAGTTTGGGAAAGCTTAAGTATCATTCGTCAAGCATTAGCCAAAATGCCAGAAGGAAATGTGTATCACGCAGAAGTTCCAGATTATTACCTTCCTCCAAAAGAAGATGTGTATCATAATATGGAATCATTAATTTATCACTTCAAAATTGTAATGGGAGAAGTTCCTGTTCCAGTAGCCGAAATTTACCACGCTGTTGAGGGTGGAAACGGAGAGTTAGGATTTTATTTAACTACCGATGGAAGCCGTACGCCGTACAGATTACATTTCCGTCGTCCTTGTTTTATATACTATCAAGCTTATCCAGAAATGATTAAAGGAGCATTATTATCGGATGC
>CAXYWC010000017.1:0-40899 GCA_964292845.1 uncultured Flavobacterium sp.
AGTATGTGTTTCGATTTTGAAGGAACTTATACTAAAATAGAAAAGCATTCTAAAATAGAATATATTTTAGATGATGAAAGAAAAGTTCAAATTATTTTTGAAGCTACAAAAAACGGAATTAAACTTACAGAATCTTTTGATCCTGAAAATGAAAACACCGAAGAATTACAAAAAAATGGTTGGCAAGCCATTTTAGATAATTTTAAAAAATATGTTGAACAATAAAAACTTAAAAAAATGGCAACAGTAAACCCTTATTTAATTTTTAATGGAAATTGCGAAGAAGCATTTCTATTTTACAAATCTGTTTTTGGGGGAGAATTTCCATATATAGGAAAATTTGGTGATATGCCTGCAGATGAAAATACACCAAAATTATCTGAATCTGATGCAAACAGAGTTATGCACGTGACTTTACCTATTGGAAAAGAAACGATACTTATGGGAAGCGATAGTAATACTGCCTCTGGCGATGTGAAATTTGGTCACAATATATCGATTTCTATAAATACAGGCAGTATTGCTGAAGCGGATAAGCTTTTTAACGGTCTTTCGGCTGGTGGCAATGTGACTATGCCTATGAATAAAACATTTTGGGGTGCTTATTTTGGTATGTTTACCGACAAATTTGGTATCGATTGGATGGTTAACTTTGATGAAGTTCCTCAATAAAAAATATACCTGACAGATTACAAAACCTGTCAGGTATTTTATCTTTTAAATTCCCGCTATTACTTTGATTTCATCAATAATTCGTAACGCTAATGTATCAGCTATTTCTTGTGTTGCTGCTTCGGTATAAATACGAATAATCGGTTCTGTATTCGATTTTCGTAAATGCACCCAGTTTTCTGCAAAATCTATTTTTACACCATCAATAGTGGTAATATTTTCACTTTTATATTTTTCAGTCATGGCAGTTAGAATAGCATCAACGTCTATTTGTGGTGTCAATTCTATTTTATTCTTGCTCATGTAATATTGTGGGTAGCTAGCACGCAATTCAGCAACCGTTTTTTCTTGATTAGCTAAATACGTTAAAAATAACGCTACGCCCACCAAACTATCACGACCATAATGCAACTCCGGATAAATAATCCCACCGTTACCTTCGCCACCAATAATAGCATTCGTTTTTTTCATTAACTCCACTACATTTACTTCGCCAACAGCACTAGCTTGATAGCTTCCGTTGTGTTTGTTCGTAATATCACGTAAAGCACGAGAAGATGACATGTTAGAGACTGTATTTCCTGGAGTTTTGCTCAAAACATAATCAGCACAAGCCACAAGCGTATATTCTTCACCAAACATTTCTCCATCGTTAGATATAAAAGCCAAACGATCGACATCTGGATCGACAACTATTCCAAAATCGGCTTTTTCTTCGAGAACCAATTTGCAAATATCGCCTAAGTGTTCTTTCAACGGTTCTGGATTGTGCGGAAAATGACCGTTTGGCGTACAGTATAATTTTACCACCTCAACTCCCATTTGCTCTAACAAATTAGGAATTATAATTCCTCCCGAAGAATTTACGGCATCAACCACAACTTTATATTTTCTTTTGGCAACGGCTTCTGCATCGACCAATGATAAATTCAAAACTTCATCAATGTGAATGTCCATATAGGAATCATTGACGGTAATTTCTCCCAAAGAATCTACATCCGAAAAATCGAAAGCTTCAGCGTCTGCTATTTCTAAAATTTTAGCACCATCGTCACCGCTTAAAAATTCGCCTTTGGCATTCAATAATTTTAAAGCATTCCATTGTTTTGGATTATGAGAAGCAGTAAGAATAATACCTCCATCGGCATTTTCTAAAGGAACAGCAATCTCAACTGTTGGTGTTGTTGACAAGCCTAAATCGATTACGTCTATTCCTAATCCTAATAAAGTATTCATAACTAAATTATGAATCATCGGGCCAGAAATCCTTGCATCACGACCTATAACGACTTTCAATTTATCTTTAGTACTATTTTGTTTTAGAAAAGTTCCATAAGCCGAAGCAAATTTTACGGCATCGACTGGCGTTAGGTTGTCTCCTACTTTTCCGCCTATAGTGCCCCGAATTCCTGATATTGATTTTATTAAAGTCATTGTGTTTTTTATTATAAATTTTGAATGGTAAATTTTAAATTCACACAAATATAAAAAGGTTCAAAGATACAAAGGTACTAAGGCACTAAGTTTTTTTCATATATTTACAAAAACCTTTGCAAATTAGATCCTTAGAACCTTAGCGCCTCTTAAAATGAACTATCTCGCTCACATATTCCTTTCTGGAAACAATGATTTACTAAAAATTGGCAATTTTATGTCAGATGGTATTCGGGGTAATGATTATTTAAACTTCCCTGAAGAAATACAAAAAGGGATTATTTTGCATCGTCATATTGATACTTTTACTGATGCGCATCCTATTTACCGAAAAAGCAAACACCGTTTACATAAAAAATACGGTCATTATTCGGGTGTGATTATGGATATTTTATACGATCACTTTTTGGCTAAAAATTGGAACAATTATTCTGATGAAAAGTTAGAAGATTATGCTGCTAACTTCTACCAACTTTTAGAAGATAATTATACTATTCTAACGCCTACTATTCAAGACATATTGCCGTATATGTCTCAAAAAAACTGGTTGGTTAGTTATGCTACGCTTTCGGGTATTGAATCGATTTTATTACAAATGGATTATCGTACCAAACACAGAGCTAATATGCAAGAAGCCATTGTAGAATTACAACTATTTTATGCTGAATTTGATGAAGAATTTACTTTGTTTTTTGAAGAATTGAGAGCGTTTTGTTTGCAACAGATGAAAAAAGTATAAAATAGTAATTCACTTTGTGGTTCTGCAACTTCGTATCAATTTGTCAATTCGTAATTTAAAAAATGAATTGTTCCAAATTGATTCCTAAACTCCAAAATTGTATCTTTGTTTTTTTTATAACAATTATGCTAGAAACAGACAATAATATCGAGGTTTTAGGAGCTCGCGTACACAATCTCAAAAATATAGATATTTCTATTCCTAGAGAAAAACTAGTTGTTATTACTGGGCTTTCGGGTTCGGGAAAATCATCTTTGGCTTTCGATACTATTTATGCCGAAGGACAACGCAGGTATATAGAAACTTTTTCGGCTTATGCACGACAGTTTCTCGGCGGATTAGAACGTCCTGATGTTGATAAAATTGATGGATTATCACCTGTAATTGCTATAGAACAAAAAACAACATCAAAATCGCCTCGTTCAACCGTTGGAACCATCACCGAAATTTATGATTTCCTGCGTTTACTGTTTGCTCGTGCTGGTGATGCCTACAGCTACAATACAGGCGAAAAAATGGTTTCCTATTCTGATGAACAAATTAAAGATTTGATCGTCAAAGATTTTGCTGGCAAACGAATCAACATCCTCGCTCCTATTATTCGTGCTCGAAAAGGACATTATGCCGAATTGTTTCAGCAAATAACCAAACAAGGTTTTCTGAAAGTTCGTGTAAATGGTACTGTTCAAGATTTAATATCTGGAATGAAATTAGATCGCTACAAAACACATGATATTGAAATTGTAATAGACCGATTGGTTGTAGAAAAAACACCTGATATCGAAAAAAGAGTATCTGAAAGCATTAATACTGCCATGCATCATGGTGAAAATGTTTTAATGATTCTAGACCAAGATACCAATGAAGTTAGGTATTTCAGTAGAAATTTAATGTGTCCTACAACTGGAATTTCGTATCAAAATCCGGAACCCAATTTATTTTCGTTCAATTCGCCAAAAGGTGCTTGTCCAGATTGTAACGGTTTGGGAACGATTAATGAAATAAATATTAAAAAAATAATTCCGAACCCAAAATTATCTATCAAAAGTGGTGGTTTTGCACCATTGGGAGAATATAAATCGTCATGGATTTTTAAACAATTGGAAATTATTGGCGAAAAATTTAATTTCAAATTAACCGATGCTATCGAAACCATTTCTGATGAAGCCCTAGAAATGATTCTAAATGGTGGCAAAGAGAAATTCTCGGTCACGTCAAAAACAGCTGGCGTTACTAAAGAATACAAAATCGAATTTGAGGGAATTTCAGCTTTTATAAAATCGCAACACGATGATAGTGGTTCTACCAGCTTAAAACGTTGGGCTAAAGAATTTATGGACGAAGTAAATTGTCCTACTTGTGAAGGTTCACGACTGAAAAAAGAATCGCTATATTTTAAAATAAACGAACAAAACATCGCCGATTTATCTAGTATGGATATTTCAGATTTAACTCTTTGGTTTGAAAATTTGGATACGCATTTGTCTGAAAAACAAAAAAAGATTGCTATTGAGGTTGTTAAAGAAATAAAGGATAGATTGCATTTTCTAGTCAATGTTGGTTTAGAATATTTATCATTAAATCGGAGTTCAAAATCACTTTCTGGTGGCGAAGCGCAACGTATTCGTTTGGCAACTCAAATTGGGTCACAGTTGGTTGGTGTTTTGTATATTTTAGACGAGCCAAGTATTGGTTTGCATCAGCGTGACAACGAAAAACTAATTCATTCGTTAGAGCAATTACGAGATATTGGTAATTCTGTTATTGTGGTCGAACACGACAAAGACATGATTGAGCGTGCCGATTATGTCATTGATATTGGCCCAAAAGCAGGAAAATATGGCGGACAAATTATTAGCAAAGGAACACCAAAAGAGTTACTAAAAGAACATACCATAACGGCCATGTATCTCAATGGCGAAATGAAAATTGAAGTGCCTAAAAATCGTCGTGAAGGCAATGGGAAATTTCTAAAATTGACTGGTGCAACTGGAAATAATCTAAAAAATGTTTCGATAGATTTGCCTTTGGGACAACTCATTTGTGTAACTGGAGTTTCTGGAAGTGGAAAATCTACATTAATAAACGAGACGCTTTATCCTATTTTAAATGCGTTTTATTTCAATGGGGTTAAAAAGCCACAACCCTACAAAAAAATAGAAGGTTTAGAACATATCGATAAAGTAATTGATATCGACCAAAGCCCGATTGGACGAACACCACGTTCCAATCCAGCTACTTATACCGAAGTGTTTACCGAAATTCGAAATCTATTTACGATGACTCCTGAGAGTATGATTCGGGGTTACAAAGCAGGACGTGTTAGTTTTAATGTAAAAGGAGGACGTTGCGAAACCTGTGAAGGTTCTGGAGTTCGAACTATTGAAATGAGTTTTTTACCTGACGTTTATGTAGAATGCGAAACCTGTCAGGGCAAACGTTTTAACAGAGAAACACTAGAAATACGTTTCAAAGGAAAATCGATTTCTGATGTGCTAAATATGACCATTGACGAAGCCGTTCCGTTTTTTGAAATGATTCCGAAAATATACCGAAAAGTAAAAACCTTGCAAGATGTAGGTTTAGGTTATATTACACTTGGACAACAAAGCACAACCCTTTCTGGTGGCGAAGCACAACGTATAAAACTAGCCACAGAATTATCTAAAAAAGATACTGGAAATACGTTTTATATTATGGACGAACCCACCACGGGTTTGCATTTTGAAGATATTCGAGTCTTGATGGATGTGATTACTAAATTAGTAGATAAAGGAAATTCTGTACTAATCATCGAACACAATATGGATGTAATCAAACTGGCTGATTATATTATAGATATTGGTCCCGAAGGCGGAAAAGGTGGCGGACAAGTCGTAGCCAAAGGAACTCCTGAGGAAGTCGCCAAAAATAAAAAAAGTTATACGGCTCAGTTTCTGAAAAAAGAATTACTTTAGCAGGCTGTTTTTTACAAAAAAACATGAATTAAATCGTGAAGCCTAGCCCTGATTGCAGCGATATCCTTTTTCTTGCTCCTTTAGCAAGGAAAAGATATAGTAAAAAGCAGGAAACAGCTCCTAAAAAATAATTAAACAATAAAAATGAGATTAGAAGATTTTGATAATGATGAGGATAAAGTAATCCAAGATAAGTTAAAACAAAAAACGTGGAATGAGATTCGCTCGAACGATTCTTGGGCGATTTTTAAGATTATGTCTGAGTTTGTAAATGGTTACGAAAGCATGGCGAGAATTGGACCTTGTGTGTCTATTTTTGGTTCAGCAAGAACAAAACCAGAGGACAAATATTATATTTTGGCAGAAGAAATCGCCTACAAAATATGTAAAGCAGGTTACGGTGTGATTACTGGTGGTGGCCCTGGCATCATGGAAGCAGGAAACAAAGGTGCGCACCGTGGAGAAGGAACTTCAGTTGGTTTAAATATTGAATTGCCGTTTGAACAGCATTTTAACCCGTATATAGATAAAGACAAAAACCTAAATTTTGATTACTTTTTTGTACGTAAAGTAATGTTTGTTAAGTATTCTCAAGGATTTGTGGTTATGCCTGGAGGTTTCGGGACGTTAGACGAATTGTTCGAAGCAATTACTTTGATTCAGACCAAGAAAATTGGAAAATTCCCTATCATATTAGTCGGAACTAGTTTCTGGTCTGGACTAATGGATTGGGTAAAAGCGGTTATGATTGAGCGTGAGAAAACAGTTAGCGCAGATGATTTGAATTTGATAAAAATTGTAGATACTGCTGAAGAAGTAGTAGAAGCTTTAGATATTTTCTACAAGAAATACAATTTGAGTCCGAACTTCTAATAGGAATTGATTAAAAATAAAAACGGTTTTGTATTGCTACAAAACCGTTTTTTATTTGAATTATTTTAACCTTAAAAAGCTACATTCCATCTTGGTAAACGATTGTTCTCGTCAAGGAAATTTTGTAGCATTTGTCCTTCTACAAACGTTGGAATTGCTTTAGTTTTATCGTTATAGGTTTCGTACCAATATACTTCTAACCTAGCGATATTTTCTTTTTTCATTTGTGCTGGCCAAGAATATTTACGTCCAGTTTTTGCAAACTGATGCCCGTTTACAATCTTGTCATACAATCCGCCGCCTTTACTTTTTAGCGATCCGTCGTTTTGTATTGTTCCTGTAGAACCCACCATGATTAGCTCTTTTGTTTCTCCGTCTACTGCGTAAACTAGAAAAACGCCGCTTCCTGTTTCGGTGGCATTACAAGCTACTTCTAAACTATCTTCTGTTGTAAAAGTAAAACTGTTGCTTACTTTAAATTTTTTTAATTCTTTATACATTTTTAAAATGGTGTATTTGTATTTTCGGTTATTTGTTTATTTGATAAACAAAATAACTATTTACTTTTGTTACTATTAACAACCGATATGGTTGCCTAAAAAATTGGTTAATTGAAAGCTAAAAACCAAAGGTTTGCAAAAGTAGTATAAAAAAACCGTCTAGTTATAGAACAAGACGGTTTTTTGATAAATTTATTATTAGAAAATTATCCCAATACTTCTTTTACTTTTTTACCAATTTCTGCTGGAGAATCGACTACGTGAATGCCACATTCTCTCATGATGCGTTTTTTAGCTTCGGCTGTATCATCAGCGCCACCTACAATCGCACCTGCATGCCCCATTGTTCTTCCTGCTGGAGCTGTAACTCCTGCGATGAAACCAACAACTGGTTTGCGGTTACCATCGGCTTTGATCCAGTGTGCTGCATCCGCTTCTAGTTGTCCTCCAATTTCTCCAATCATGATGATACATTCTGTTTCTGGATCGTTCATTAACAATTCAACAGCTTCCTTAGTCGTTGTTCCAATAATTGGATCTCCACCAATACCAATTGCTGTTGTAATACCAAATCCTTGTCGTACTACTTGATCAGCGGCTTCATAGGTTAATGTTCCTGATTTTGAAACAATTCCTACCGTTCCTTTTTTGAACACAAAACCTGGCATAATACCTACTTTTGCTTCACCTGGTGTGATTACACCTGGGCAGTTAGGCCCTATTAAACGACAGTTTTTATCTTTTATATAATCATTGGCTTTAATCATGTCTGCCACTGGAATTCCTTCTGTAATGGTAATAATTACTTTGATTCCTGCATCGGCTGCTTCCATAATAGCATCGGCTGCAAAAGCGGGTGGTACAAAAATAATGGTTGTATCGGCTCCAGCTTTTTCCACAGCGTCTTTCACTGTATTAAAAACGGGACGGTCTAGATGTACTGTTCCTCCTTTTCCTGGCGTTACACCACCTACAACGTTTGTTCCGTATTCAATCATTTGCTCTGCGTGGAAAGTTCCTTCGCTTCCTGTAAATCCTTGAACTATTATTTTTGAATCTTTATTAACTAAAACACTCATGATCTATTTTTTATGTTATTTTTTTATTGTCTTGCAAAAGTAATGAAAAGAGTTCAGATTTTAGATTTTAGATTTCAGATTTTTAATCTAAAACACAATCTTTTTTTAAGACAACTGACTCATTTGAAATCCGCGGTATAATTTTCCGTCTTTAAGTTCCCAAATTACCATGAAATGAGCCAAAATCATTTCCTCTCTTGGATTTTCAATTGTTTTGATATAATGGCTGTATCGAACTGTCACTTTATTATTGTCTTCTAGCAAGTGCGTAATATAAATTCTAGAAGAATGATAGGCTTTCCCCATTTGGTTGACAATATTGACCATTTCTTCTCTATTCATTTGAAGAAAACCTTTGCTACTGTTCCAATCTAGGGAAACATCTGGATGTATGTAAGTATCCAATAAAGTACTATCCAAAAACACATTAGATTTGTAAAAATCTTTAACCAGTTCCTTTGCCGTCATCTTTATTTGAGTTTATTTATGATTTCTGGAATTCTTTTTATATTGGCCAATTGCTTTAATTTTTCACGAGATTCTTCGACTGGAGTTCCAAAATAGGATTTTCCGCCTTCTATAGATTTGGTTACGCCTGTTTGCCCCATTACTACTGCTTTTGCACCAATAGTGATGCCGCTAGTGGTACCTACTTGTCCCCAAAGCGTGACCTCATCTTCAATAATCACACAACCCGCAATTCCGGTTTGTGAGGCTATTAAACATTTTTTTCCAATAATGGTATCGTGTCCCACATGAACTTGATTGTCAATTTTAGTACCCTCGCCAATAGTGGTATCGCCCGTAACCCCTTTGTCAATTGTGCAAAGTGCGCCTATACCAACGTTGTCTTCGATTACTACTCGACCGCCAGAAAGCAATTGATCGAAACCCTCTGGTCGTTTTTTGTAATAAAAAGCATCGGCTCCAAGTATTGTTCCTGCGTGAATAATTACATTATTTCCAATAATAGTATTATCGTAAATGGAAACATTAGAATGAATGAGACAATTATCACCAATAACCACATTGTTGCCAATAAAAGCATTAGGCTGAATAACCGTTCCTTTTCCAATTTTGGCAGAAGCCGAAACAGCTACATTCGACGCTTGAAACGGTCTGAAATGATGAGTTAATTTGTTAAAATCCCGAAACGGATCGTCTGAAATTAATAAGGCTTTACCCTCAGGACAATCGACATTTTTGTTTATTAAAATGATTGTTGCTGCCGATTGTAAAGCTTTGTCATAATATTTTGGATGATCAACAAATACGATATCTCCCGTTTCAACGACATGAATTTCATTCATACCCAAAACAGCAAAATCAGCATCACCTACATAATCGCAGTTGATGATATTTGCAATAGCTGCAAGGGTTTGTTTTTGAGAAAATTTCATCAAAAATTATTTTACACGTTCCATATAAGAACCTGAAGCGGTATCGATTTTTATTTTGTCACCTTCATTGATAAACAAAGGTACGTTTATAGAAGCACCTGTTTCTACTGTAGCCGATTTTGTAGCATTTGTAGCCGTATTTCCTTTTACTCCTGGCTCTGCATACGTAACTTCTAGTACAATTGATGCTGGCATGTCGACAGAAAGTGGCAAATCGGTTTCGGTATTTACTTGTACCATAACGTTTGTACCTTCTTTCAATAAATCGGGAGCGTCTAGTATTTTTTTATCTAAGGTAATTTGCTCAAAAGATTCCACATTCATAAAATGGAATTGATCTCCTTCGGCGTATAAAAACTGATACGTATGTGTTTCTACACGAATATCTTCTATTTTATGTCCTGCAGAAAAAGTGTTATCAAGTACCTTTCCGTTGGTTAAGCTTTTTAGTTTTGTACGCACAAAAGCAGGTCCTTTACCTGGTTTTACGTGAAGAAATTCGATGATTTTATAAATATCGTGATTAAATTTGATACACAATCCGTTTCTTATATCTGATGTAGATGCCATTTTTTATTTGTTAGGTGATTTGTTAACTGGTGATTTGTTTGTTTTTTTATCAATCTGAATTCTAAAATTTAGACTCCTGTATATCCTTTCATGATACCTCTAGAGGAATTTCGTATAAAACCCAAAATTTCATCTCTTTCTGGAGTAGCTTCCATTTCGGCTTCTATAATTGCTAAAGCTTGAGAAGTATTATAATTTTTTTGATATAGCGTTCTGTATATACTTTGAATTTCACTAATTTTTTCGGTAGTAAATCCTCTTCGTCTTAGCCCCACAGAATTTATTCCTACATAAGATAAAGGTTCTTTTGCTGCTTTTGTATAAGGTGGCACATCTTTTCTTACTAAAGATCCACCTGAAACCATAGCGTGATCTCCAATAGATATAAATTGGTGAATGGCTGCTAATCCTCCTATAATAGCAAAATCGCCAACGGTAACGTGACCAGCCAGTGCTACACCATTTACTACAATGGCATTTTTTCCTATGTGACAATCGTGTGCAATATGTGCCGTTGCCATGATAAGACAATTATCGCCAATAGTGGTTTGCCCAGAAGCAATTGTACCTCTATTGACCGTAACACATTCTCTGATGGTAACATTGTCGCCAATTACTGTAAGTGAATCTTCGCCTCCAAATTTTAAATCTTGTGGTATGGCAGAAATTACTGCCCCTGGAAATATATTACAATTTTTACCTATTCGGGCTCCTTCCATAATGGTAACGTTAGAACCTATCCAAGTTCCGTCGCCAATAACTACGTTGTTATGAATGGTTGTAAAAGGCTCTATAACTACATTTTTTGCTATTTTTGCGCCTGGGTGAACGTATGCAAGTGGTTGATTCATGAATTTTTTTTTATCTTTTAGCTGTTTTATCGATTAACCGAATTAACGATTAACCAAATGAACAAAAAATTTATTGTTTTTTTGCTATTTGTGCCATCAATTCTGCTTCAGCCACTAATTTTCCGTTTGCATAAGCATGGGCTTGCATGTGACAAATTCCTCTTCGTATTGGTGTTATCAAATCACATTTGAATATTAATGTATCGCCTGGCAAGACCTTTTGTTTGAATTTCACATTGTCTATTTTCATAAAAAAGGTCAAGTAATTCTCAGGATCTGGAACCGAACTTAAGATTAAAATTCCGCCTGTTTGTGCCATAGCTTCTACAATGATAACGCCTGGCATAACTGGAGCCCCTGGGAAATGACCTACAAAGAAAGATTCATTCATTGTTACATTTTTCAATCCAACTACGGTGCTATCGGTCATTTCAATTATTCTATCAATAAATAAAAATGGGGGACGATGTGGCAGGATATTCATGATTTTATGAATATCCATCAATGGTTCTTTGTTCAAATCATAAACAGGAACATAATTACGTTGTTCGGCTTTTATAATTTTCGCCATTTTTTTAGCAAATTGTGTGTTTACAAAATGACCTGGCTTGTTTGCTATTATTTTTCCTTGTATTTTCGTTCCTATCAACGCTAAATCACCCATAACATCGAGCAATTTATGACGTGCCGCTTCGTTAGGATAATGCAAGGTAAGATTGTCTAAAACTCCGTTTGGTGTTACTGAAATTTTATCTTTTCCAAAAGCAATTTTCAATCGATCCATTGTTTCGGGAGAAATTTCTTTATCTACATAAACAATAGCATTGTTTAAATCGCCTCCTTTTATCAATCCGTTTTCTAACAATGTTTCTAATTCGTGTAAGAAACTAAAAGTACGACAATCAGCAATTTCGGCTTTAAATTGCGTAATACTTTTCATGCTTGCATTTTGAGTGCCTAATACTTTTGTACCAAAATCGACCATTGCTGTTACGCAATATTCGTCTGCTGGCATGATCATCATTTCGCTTCCTGTTGCCTCATCTGTATACGAAATTACTTCTTTTACAACATACACATTTCGTTGTGCTTCCTGCTCTATAATTCCAGCTTTTTCTATTGCTTCTACAAAATACTTTGAAGAACCGTCCATGATAGGAAGCTCTGATGCATTTAGTTCGATAATAACATTGTCTAAATCACAACCTACTAGTGCTGCTAAAACGTGTTCTGGCGTTTGAATTTTTACGCCTAACTTTTCTAAATTAGTGCCTCGCTGTGTGTTTACAACATAATTTGCATCAGCCTCGATTACGGGTTCTCCTTCTAAATCGACTCTAACGAACGAAAATCCGTTGTTTATTGGAGCGGGTTTAAAAGTCATGGTTACTTCTTTTCCAGTATGTAACCCTACGCCTGTAAGGGAAATCTCATTGTGGATGGTTTTCTGTTTGACCATAGTTTCTTAATCTTCAATCAATTATTCGATTATTTGTTTATTATTTTTTTTATTTCTTCTAGTTCAGATACAATTTTTGGCAGATTTTTGAAATGAACATACGATTTGCTGTAATCTGAATACCCAAAGGAAGGGCTTCCTTGCAAAACTTCGCCATCTTTCACGTTTCTTCCAACCCCCGATTGGGCTTGAATTTTAACATTATCGCCTACTGTAATGTGTCCTGCCATGCCTACTTGACCGCCTATCATACAATTTTTTCCTATTTTTGTAGATCCAGCAATTCCGGTTTGTGCGGCAATAACGGTGTTTTCTCCTATTTCAACATTATGGGCAATTTGAATTTGATTGTCCAACTTGACCCCTTTTCTAATAATGGTCGAACCCAATGTCGCTCTATCGATAGTGGTACAAGCACCAATATCTACATTATCTTCTATAATTACATTTCCTATTTGAGGAATTTTGCTAAACGTTCCGTCGGGGTTTGGTGCAAAACCAAAACCATCGGCCCCAATTACTGCTCCTGCATAAATACTACAATTTTTCCCGATTTCGGTTTCCGAATGTATCTTTGCACCTGCAAAAATAATAGTATTGTCGCCAATAATTACATTATCACCAATAAAGCTATTGGGATAAATTTTTACATTATGTCCAATGCTTACATTTTGCCCAACATAAGCAAAACTACCTAAATAAAAATTATCGCCGTGTTTTGCTGATTCTGAAAATACGCTAGGCACTTCAATTCCGACTTTATTTAGTTTTACTTGATTGTAAAATTCTAACAGTTTTGAAAAAGCTTTATAAGCATCTTCTACTTTTATCAACGTTGTCGAAATAGCATTTTCGGGCACAAAATCGCTATTTACAATAGTTATAGTCGCTTTTGTGTCGTATATATAATGGGTATATTTAGGATTTGCCAAAAAGGTTAAAGACCCTTCGGTACCTTCTTCTATCTTAGATAATTTAGAAACTTCAGCGTTAGGATTTCCTACCACCTCGCCTTCTAATATTCCTGCTATTTGTTCTGCTGTAAATTTCATTGCGACAAAAATATAAAATTTTAAAAAGAAACTTTAGTTTTTATTCAGTTGTTTTGGAAAACATAAAAAATACTTTGTGACTTGTTTGGATAAAGCTTTTAAATTTAACTGATCTGAAATCAAAGCCACATCTTCTATCGAACCATCTTTTTTGAGTATTCGTATCGGTTCAGCCAATTTGCTATAGGCTTGATTTCTTATTTTTCCTTTAAAAACAAAGTATTTTGATTCTTGCAAACCAATGTTGTTTTCTTTAGAGAATTGCGCTACTAAACTGTGAACTTGTTCTGAAGAAAATTTTTCTTCATTCATTTTAATTTTCAGCAAATCTCTATTAATTATCATTTTACTTAGCGAACTTAAAGTGAAATCCTGATGTGATTGCCATTGTTTTATAGCACCAATGATATCTGTATCGTCCAATTGAGCAAATTTATCTAAAATAGCATCATTGAAATCGATTAAACTTATTTTGTTTTCGATAAAAAAAAGTAGGTTTTCGCTACAGTCAATTTTTATTCCTTTTTGATATAATTCTTTGGCTCTTTTTAGTGTATTAGTTAAGGTAAGTTCGGCCACTAAACTGGTTTTGTGCAAATAAACTTGCCAATACATTAATCGGCGTGCCATCAAGAATTTTTCGACCGAATAAATTCCTTTCTCTTCAATAACCAAGACATCGTCAACCACATTCATCATTTGAATTAATCGGTCGGAATTTATTTTTCCTTCTTCGACACCGGAATAAAAACTATCTCGTTTCAAATAATCCATTCTATCCATATCCAACTGGCTAGAAATAAGTTGCAGCATGAATTTGCGATGGTATTCGCCTTTAAAAATCTGAATGGCTAAATCTAATTTTCCATCAAATTCAACATTCAATTTATTCATAAACAATAGCGAAATTTGTTCATGATGCACGTCTTCAACAATACTGTGTTCCATGGCGTGCGAAAAAGGGCCATGACCAATATCATGCAACAAAATGGCGATATACAACGCGTTTTCCTCTTCTTCGGAAATAGAAACGTTTTTAAATTTTAAAACCTGAACTGCTTTTTGCATCACGTGTAAACAACCTAATGCGTGATGAAAACGGGTATGATTGGCACCGGGATAAACCAAATAAGACAATCCCATTTGCGAAATACGTCGCAAACGCTGAAAATAGGGATGTTGTATTAAATCGTAAATTAACGGATTAGGAATGGTAATAAAACCATATATGGGATCGTTGAATATTTTTAGTTTGTTAGTATCACTCACTTTTTAAGAATTTATACAAATATAGAAAAGTTAAAACAATAATGAATACTCAATAAAAAATCCATTTTTAAGCAGCACTCAAAAATGGATTTTTTTATTTGAACTTGAAAACTACCAGATGACTACTCGTTCGTTTTCTGGCAATCTCATTTTACTTCCTTCTTTTATATTAAACGTTTTATAAAATTCAGGAATATTACTCAATGGTCCATTAATTCTGAATTTTGCTGGTGCATGTACATCGGTCATCATTTGTTGTGCTAAGGCTTCATTTTTAATATTTACCATCCATGCATAACCATAAGCTAAGAAATAACGTTGGTCAGGTGATAATTTTGCGATTTTCTGGTTGGTTTTGTATTGATTCGTTTTCTTAAACGCTTCGTAACCCATAACAACGCCACCTAAATCGGCAATATTTTCTCCTTGAGTGGCATCGCCATTCACAAATTTAGTTGGCAAAGCTTCATATTTATTAAACTGAGCAACAATTAATTTTGTTTTGGCTTGAAATTTTTTCAAATCTTCGGCTGTCCACCAGTTGTTTAAGTTTCCGCTTTCGTCATACTGACTTCCTTGGTCATCAAAACCATGTGTAATTTCGTGTCCAAAAGTTGAACCACCAATAATACCGTACAAAACAGCATCGTCAGGCATACGTCCTTCAAAACCAGGAACTAAAATATTGCAAGCAGGCACACAAATTTCGTTATTACTTGGGTTATAATAGGCATTATAGGTTTGTGGAAACATCCCCCATTCGGTTCTATCCACTGGTTTTCCGTATTTTGCAACCATATAATTGTGTGACCATTTGTTAACCGCCATCACATTAGCGCAGTACGAATTTTTATCGATAGTTACGGAACTCATGTCTTTCCATTTGTCTGGAAAACCTACTTTCATTACTATTTTAGCCAATTTACTTAATGCTTTTTTCTTAGTCGGTTCGCTCATCCAATCTAATTTTTTGATGTGTTCGGCATATACCTCACGAATATTATTTCCTATTTCGAGCAATTTTTCTTTGGTTCCTTTTGGCAAATATTCCTCAACATACACTTGCCCTATTAATTCGCCTAACGAACCATCTGTTTGCTCAACAACTCTTTTCCAACGAGGTTTTTGAGTGGCAACTCCACTTAAAATAGTCGAATAAAATTTGAAATTTTGTTTTTCGATGTCGCTTCCTAAATACGATGCAAACGTATTTTGTAAATCCCATTTTAAGTACGTTTTCCAATCGGCTATAGAATAGCTTTTTAGCATCGTATTCAATGCTTTGTAAAATTCTGGCTGCCCAACTATTACCGAATCGGCTTTATTAATTCCCATCAATGGTAACGTTTTATCCCAAGCGATGTTTGTTGTTATTTTATTCAAATCGGCAACAGCCATTTTGTTATAATTTTTAATTGGATCACGAAGTGCTTCTAATTTGCGAGATGCTTTGGCTAAATCGGTTTCTAATTTCATTATAACCGAGGCATTTTGAGAGGAAACAGCCTCGCTATTTCCTAATAATTGAGACATCGCTTCAAGATGTTTCACATATTCATTGCGAATAGTTACGGTTTCTTTATCGGTATTAAAATAATAATCTCTGTCGCCTAAACCTAACCCGCCTTGAGAGAAAAATACAGCATATTTGGTACTTATTTTATCGTCTTGACTAACATAAAAAGAAAAAGCTGGACTTGCGCCAATAGTGTGCAAATGGGCTATTTGTGCTAATAATGATGGTGTGTCGGTAATGGCTTCAATTTTAGCTAACTCTGTTTTTAAAGGTGTAATTCCTGCTTTATCAATAGCAATGGTGTCCATTCCTGAAGCATAAAAATCGCCTATTTTTTGTTTGTTACTTCCTTTATCCGCTTTAGCAGCAGCCGATTTTTCACAAATTTGTTTTACCTGATTGTTTATCGTGTCTTGGATTGTTCTAAAAATTCCGTTGCTTCGTTCCGAGTCAGGGATTGGGTTTTTCTTAAACCAACCACCATTGGCATACATAAAAAAATCGTCTGCAGGATTTACTAAAGTATCCCGATTGGTTATTAAAGCATCGGGGGCATTCGGATCGAAATCCTGCTCTTTTTTGCAACTTACTGCTAGCATTATGACTCCCGAAAAAAGTAGAACAATAGAATTAAATTTCATACTAAAATTATTTGATATTACTTCAAAGATATGTGTTTCTAATATAATATAAAAAAAACGCTATTTATTTTACAATAATTTTAAGAATCCTATGTTTAATAAGTAGTAAATTGCACCTGTAAATACACTATAAAGCTATGAAAAGCATAAAAATACTTTGGGTAGACGACGAAATCGATTTGTTAAAACCACATATATTGTTCCTTGAAAAGAAAAATTATGCGGTAACTACCTGCAATAATGGCCGTGATGCTGTTGATTTATTTCAAGAAGAAAATTTTGACATTGTTTTTTTAGACGAAAATATGCCTGGAATGTCCGGTTTAGAGACATTGGCTGAAATGAAAGAAAAAAAATCTTCGACTCCCGTAATCATGATTACAAAAAGTGAAGAAGAATATATTATGGAAGAAGCAATTGGCTCCAAAATTGCCGATTATTTGATAAAACCTGTCAATCCAAATCAGATTTTGTTAAGTTTGAAGAAAAATTTAGACCATTCGCGTTTAATATCTGAAAAAACAACGTTAGATTATCAAAAAGAATTTCGTAAAATTTCGATGGAAATGGCGATGGTCAATTCTTATGAAGAATGGGTAGAATTTTACAAAAAATTAATCTTCTGGGAGCTCGAATTAGAGAATATTGACGACCAAAATATGTTCCAAATTCTGGAATCTCAAAAAGTCGAAGCCAATAATTTGTTCGGAAAATTTATCGAAAAAAACTACGAAGATTGGTTTGAGCCCAAAGCAGACAAACCAGTACAATCGCATGATTTATTTAAGAAATTAGTCATTCCTGAACTCAAAAAAGAAGAAAATGTACTTTTTGTAGTCATCGATAATTTGCGTTACGACCAATGGAAAGCCTTTGAAAGTGTAGTAAACAATCATTACAAACTAGAAAGTGAAGTGCCGTATTTTGCCATTCTTCCAACCGCTACACAATATGCCAGAAATGCAATTTTTTCAGGTTTACTACCATCGGAAATGGAAAAACAATTTCCACAATATTGGAAAAATGATCCAGAAGAAGGTGGAAAAAACTTGTATGAAGCCGAATTTCTTACAGCACAACTCAAACGAAATGGTTTGAACATTGATCAAGAGTATTTTAAAATTACCAATTTAAATAACGGAAAAAAATTAGCCGAAAACTTTAAATCGCTAAAAGACAAAAAGTTAGTTACTGTAGTGTACAACTTTATCGATATGTTATCGCACGCCAAAACCGATATGGATGTCGTAAAAGAATTAGCTTCCGACGATAAAGCCTATCGTTCGTTAACCTTAAGCTGGTTCAAAAATTCGCCCTTATTAGAAATTATTCAGCAAGCACAAAAATTGGGATTCAAACTCATTATTACCACCGACCACGGAACTATCAATTGTAAAAATCCGTCGAAAGTTATTGGTGATAAAAATACAAGTCTCAATTTGCGTTACAAAACGGGACGTAGTTTAACTTACGAAAATAAGGATGTTTATGCCGTAAAAGACCCAAAAAAAATTGGTTTGCCGTCTATAAATATGACGAGTGTTTATATTTTTGCAAAAAATGATTTCTTTTTGGCTTATGTAAATAATTACAACCATTACGTGAGTTATTACCGAAATACTTACCAACATGGCGGTATTTCGCTTGAAGAAGTTATTGTGCCGTTTTTGGTTTTTAGTCCGAAGAAGTAATTAGAAAAGAGTATGCAGGTTTCAACTAGAAATATAATTCGTTTTTTAAGCTTTCTAAGCTTTATTATTTTATTTTGCCCCTTCTTTCAAACTTGTTCTGACAAATCTATTTCTAATCTACCAAAAATAAAGGAAAATAATAATATTTTTCAAAAAAATCAATTAATTAAAAAATCGAAAAAAGAATATACATTTAACGGTTATCAAATAGCCTATATATTTGCTGATGAAACATTTTTTATAAAAGAAAGAAGAATTGTAGATTTAACAGACTTTCTAGATAGTATGATATCTATTGGTTTTATTATTCTAATTTTATTTTCTATATGGATTTTCTATTTATCTTTATTTAATAATAATATTATATATAAAATTTCAATTTTAAATCTATCTGTTTTACTCATTTCAATCATATTATTAACTCTTGAAAAGAATTTCGAAAATATAAATCAAATAAAAATAGGCTTCTATTTGTTTTTATTAAATTCAATTTTAATCATTTATTTTTGCCGAAAAGAATTAAAGTTAAGCAAATGAAAATCGAATTTAATCTCGACGAAATAGAAATTGTTACCAAACAAGTTTTAGATGCTAATCCCGAAAAAGTAATCCTTTTTAATGGCGAAATGGGTGCAGGAAAAACCACTTTCATCAAAGCTTTATGCAAACAATTAGGTGTTACAAACCCAACAAGTAGCCCTACTTTTTCTTTGGTTAATGAATATCAAATAGCTGGTAACGAATTGGTTTATCATTTTGATGTGTACCGATTAAAAAATCAAAACGAAGCACTGGATATGGGAATTGAAGATAATGTATATTCAGGAAATTGGTGTTTTATCGAATGGTCCGAAACAATTCCCGATTTAATTCCAGAAAAGCATTCGGTGATTACAATTTCTGTTTTAAATAATAACAAAAGATTGATTGAACTTAAATAAATGCAATAAATTTTCGTAATTTGTGCCCAATAAGTTTATAATCATGGCCATTACACCTTTTAGCAAACAAGATTTACTTCCGCAAGAAGAAAAACTAGAAATAGCGAAGCACAAGAGCGAACTTTTTATAGGTATTCCAAAAGAAACCTCCTATCAAGAACGTCGTATTTGTCTCACTCCAGATGCTGTAAACTCCTTAACCTCTCATGGTCATCGCGTTTTAATAGAATCAGGAGCAGGCATAAACTCGAGCTATTCAGACAAAGAGTATAGCGATGCTGGAGCCGAAATTACTAGTGATACCCAAAAAGTTTTAGGTTGCCCTATGATTCTTAAAGTAGAGCCCGCAACGCTATCTGAAATAGAAATGATGAATCCGCAAACCATTGTTATTTCAGCTATTCAACTTAAAACTAGGAAAAAAGAATACTTTGAAGCCCTTCAAAAAAAGCGAATAACAGCATTGGCTTTTGAATATATAAAAGACGAAGATGGTTCTTTTCCTGCTGTAAAATCATTGAGCGAAATTGCAGGAACGGCATCTGTACTTGTTGCAGCCGAATTACTAACAGCTAGTAAATTTGGAAACGGCTTGCTTTTTGGCAACATAACAGGCGTCCCTCCTACTGAAGTGGTTATTCTTGGTGCGGGAACCGTTGCCGAATTTGCCGCCAGAACCGCCATTGGTTTGGGAGCAAGTGTTAAAGTTTTTGATAATTCTATCACAAAATTACGTCGTTTGCAGAATAATTTGAACCAACGAATATTTACGTCAACCATTCAAAATAAAACATTACTAAAATCATTACGCCGTTGCGATGTGGCTATTGGCGCCATGCGAGGAAAATATCGAACTCCAATTGTGGTTTCAGAAACAATGGTAGAACACATGAAAAAAGGTGCTGTTATTGTCGATGTAAGTATTGATACTGGCGGTTGTTTCGAAACATCAGAAATTACAACTCATGAAAATCCAACGTTTGTAAAAAATGATGTCATTCATTATTGTGTGCCTAACATTCCATCTCGGTATTCTAAAACGGCCTCCTTGTCGATAAGCAATATTCTTACCCCGTACTTACTTCAAATTGCGGACGATGGTGGTATCGAAAGCGCAATTCGCTGCGATTCGGGTCTGAAAAATGGCGTTTATTTTTACCACGGAATTCTAACCAACAAAACAATTGGCGAATGGTTTAATTTAACATATCGCGATATAAACTTAATTGTGTTTTAGGTTCAAAATTTGGTTAATTCTAGCTATTTTTACCAAAAATTATTTTATATGAATTTTGCTTATAGATTAAGTTATTACCTTTTTGGGTTCCTTGTGGGAGCGTTGTTTTTATTTTTTGTGTTAAACCAAAAACACGCTCGTTGTAGTTATTTCCCTAACGATAGAGTATTAAACAATATTAGATCAAAACCGTTTCATTATTCAGCGCTAGCTTCGCAAAAATTAGCCGAAAATTGGTTAGACACTATTGATGTAAAAAATACGTTACAATATGGCGATGTTGATTTCGATCGAAGCAATGTCAAAATAGCAAAAGGAAAACTATACACCATTATAGGTAAAACCACTAAAAATCAATCAATTGAGGTTATTATCGAAAATTATGAAGACATGGCTCTTTTAAAAGATATAAAAAAGATATAATTTTTTTGTAAAAATAGTTGTTTATATAAAATCAAGCTGTATATTTGCAATCCCAAACTAGGGCGATTAGCTCAGCTGGTTCAGAGCACCTCGTTTACACCGAGGGGGTCGGGGGTTCGAACCCCTCATCGCCCACAGAAAACTTCAACAGAAATGTTGGAGTTTTTTTTGTTTAGTAATTAAAACTAAAAACGTAATTTTACAATCTAATTTTTTTAATTATGTTAGGCTTAAAATTAAAAACAGATCCCCGCTGGGTAACAATAGTAGAATCGAATATTGAAGAAATTCTTACGGATCACGCTTGGTGCGAGCAAAAGGCAGCAACAAATGTAATTACCATGATTACGTACAATTCTGAGCATCCCGATTTAGTTACCGAATTATTGAAAATTGCAAAAGAAGAAATTGAACATTTTCAATTGGTTTTTGAAATAATTAAGGAGCGCAAACTCACTCTTGGTAGAGAAAGAAAAGATCATTATGTAAATGAATTGTTTAAATTTCTGAAAAAAGACGGCAGCCGTAACGATGCTTTTATAGACCGATTGCTTTTTTCGGCCATGATTGAAGCCAGAAGTTGCGAACGGTTTAAAGTGCTTTCGCAAAACATTCAGGACAAAGAATTGGCCAATTTTTACAGAGAACTCATGATTAGTGAGGCGGGACACTACACCACTTTTTTAGGATTTGCTAGAAAATATACCGAAAAAGTTGATGTAGACAAACGCTGGGCAGAATGGCTCGAATTTGAAGGCGAACTGATTACAAATTACGGAAAAAAAGAAACGGTACACGGATAATTTTTTAATTTATGAAACTGGAAGACTACATGATTCCGTGTGTAAACAAAACTATTTTCGGAGTGGATTGTTTGGGCTGTGGTACACAAAGAGCTTTTGCATTAGTCCTAGAAGGAGAATTTACAGAAGCTTTTTACATGTTTCCAGCCATATACACAGTTCTTCTATTTTTTATAACTGTTGGCTTACACTTCATTGATAAATCCAGAAATTACCATAAAATAATTGTATCACTAGCCATCATAAATGCTGTGATTATGATTATTTCTTACTTTTATAAACTAACACATTTTTAACATGGAAAAACAAAAATTACCAAACGCAACATTAGTACTCATCCTAGGAATTTTATCGATTTTAACCTGCTGCTGCTACGGAATTGGTCTGATTTTAGGAATTGTAGCCTTAGTGCAAGCTCAAAAAGACATTGTCCTTTATGCCGAAAATCCAGAATTATATTCCAATTACAGCAACCTAAATACTGGAAAAATATTATCTATTATAGGGATTTCGCTAAGTGCGATATACTTACTAGTTGTAATATGGATGTTGTACTCTTTTGGATATGATACAATGCAAAATCCAGAGCTAATGCAAGAAAGAATGAGAGATTTGATGGGTGCATAATTTTATCGTGACTATATAGTAAAAAATCGTCTAGTACAACTCTAGACGATTTTTTTATCTATCCAATTTGGATTAGAATATCCTTATTAAAACATGTTTTTTTTCTTAAACAAAAAGACCCCTGATATAGAAATTAGTAACGAAATTAATAATACAATCCAAAACCCTAAAGGATTCTCTTGCAAATTATTAGGCACATTCATCCCGTACAAACTGGCAATTAATGTTGGAATCATCAATATAATTGAAATGGAAGTTAACCTTTTCATGATTACATTCAGATTATTAGAAATAACCGAAGCATAAGCATCCATCATTCCTGTCAAGATATTGCTGTATATATTCGTTGTTTCTTCCGCTTGTCTGAGCTCTATTTCTACATCTTCCAATAGTTCTGGATCAAAATCATTATTTTTCAAATTTTTTATCCTGCGAAACAAAACATCATTTCCTTTTAAAGAAGTTATAAAAAAGACCAAACATTTTTCTATTTGAAGTAACGCTTGAAGTTCTTCATTTTTAATAGATTGCTCTAAATTATCTTCTGCTAACTTGATTCGTTGATTAATTTGTTTCAAATATTTTAGAAACCATACACTGGAAGATAAAAGCAATTTCAATACAAAATCAAAATGATTGTGAATTATTATTTTTTTGCGTAGTGTGTAGGAAACAAAATCAGACAAAATATCAATTTCATGAAAACAAAGCGACACAAAAGTATCGTCTTTAAACATTAACCCCAACGGTGCGGTATTGAAAGGTAGTTTTGCATCATTGCTTTTAAAAGGAATTCTTAAAATAATAAGCGTCCAGCCATTTTCAATTTCTATACGTGGTCGCTCATCAATATCTTCAATATCGTTATAAAAATCGTCCGGAATTTGTAATTCTTGTAGAAGGAATTTAGTTTCTTCTTTGGTAGGGCAAACTACGTTAATCCAGCAGTTACCCTCCATTTTTTCGGTTTTAACAAAACCTTTGTCGTTTTTGTAGTGTGTAATCATAATGTAATGTGCTAATTTTAAAGAAATAACAATTACATTACGCAACGATTATTTCTGTTTTATTTTCTCTTCCTCGAATAATAATCGTCCATTGGAGTTATTTTTATTTTTTTTGCAAAAGTACCTTTTTATTTTTAGTAACTAAATAAAAACAAAAGACTATTTCAAAATTTAATATTACAAGATGTTGGAATAACTAAAAAACGTTGCCATTTTAAAACATTCTCAAAAATATGATAAAAAAATGTTAATTAAAAATTAAACAAACGTTTAAATTAAACGTTTGTTTAATTTTGTGCCTGATTTTAAAAAATCAATACGTATGACCGATTTTAATGACAAACAAATTGAAATTCTTTTAGTAGCCGAAAAGCTATTTTCAGAACATGGTTTTGACGGAACATCAATAAGAGATATAGCTAAGGAAGCTAATATCAATATTGCGATGATTTCGTATTACTTTGGATCGAAAGAAAAATTACTAGAAGCATTAATCATCAACCGAATTTCTGGATTACAATTACAAATAGAAAATCTTCATAAAGAAAACGTATCTCCTTTTGAAAAAATTGACAAATTAATCGAATTATACATTACCCGAATTAACAAAAATTATGGTATGTACCAGATTATTCATTTTGAAATAACGTCTAAAAAAAGAGATATTAATTATGACGCTTTTAATGAAGTTAAGAAATACAATTTACAGATTTTAAAAAATATTATTGAAGAAGGACAATCTAAAGGTTTATTTAGAAAAAACATCAACATTGCCTTAATTCCACCAACTATTATGGGGACTTATTTTCATTTTCAGATGACTAAACCTTTTTATGCCGATTTATTTAACTTGAAAACTCCCGAAGATTTTGATAATTACATTCATAACGATTTAACAAAACACATACAACAAACCATTAAAGCCCTTTTAGTTTATGAAAATTAAAGCAAAATTATTAATTATCATTTCATTTTTAGGAGTCACTATTGGACATGCGCAAGAAAGAAGAATTCTCTCTCTCAAAGAAGCTATTTCACTAGTAACAACTAATAGTAACGAGGCTATATTAGCCAATATGAAGGTTAACACTTCCAAATTGGAAATGGAAACTGTAAAAAATAATCAATATCCTAGTTTGAAAATTTCTGGACAATATTTGCATTTAACCAATGCAAATGTTGAATCTAATCTGAGTACTGGAGGTTCTCCATCTAAAATTGATGTTAGCTCATTACTTCTTGGACAAGCCAATGTTTCGATGCCAATTTTTAATGGATTTAAGTTGAAAAATAGCATTTCTGCTTCAGAAAATTTATACAAAGCTGAAACAGCAAACGCTGCATATACAAAAGAACAATTAAGTATTTATGTGGTCGAATTGTTTGCAAAATTGTTTCAGTCACAACAAACAGCAACACTAATTGAAGACAATTTGAAAAGTGCCCAACAACGTACCAAAGATTTTTCTGCCATGGTAGATAACGGATTGATGGCTCGAAATGATTTATTGAAAGCACAATTACAAGAATCAAATATTCAACTTTCTTTAGATACTGCTAGAAAAAACGCAAATGTAATTAACTATCAATTGGTTACAGTTTTGCAATTGCCAGAAGGTACGCAAATCGATATTGATATTGAAACTATCAAAAGCGATATGGCAAAAAATCAAAGTGTTGAGACAAGTGGACAGAGAAATGATTTGGAAGCTTTAAGTTACCAACAAAAAGCTTCTGAAATTGGTATAAAAATAGCAAAAAGTGGTTATTATCCATCATTAGCATTAGTAGGTGGTTATATTGCTTTCGATTTGAAAGATGTCATTAAAGTTAGTAATGCGATGAATGTTGGTGTAGGATTAAGTTATGATTTAGCTTCCATTTTCAAAAATGGCAAAGAAGTTAAATTAGCCAAAAGTAAATCAGAACAAACCAAAACAATGGTTACCATTTTAACTGATAAAATAAAAGAAGAAACGCATGAAGCACAAGAAAACTACGATCTTTCTTTAAAACAAAATTTGGTTTACAAACAAGCCGTTGAACAAGCAACTGAAAATTACCGAATTGTAAAAGACAAATACGACAATAGTTTAGCTACCACCAATGATTTATTGGAAGCAGACGTGCAACAACTACAAACCAAAATAAATCTGGCATTATCTCAAGCGGATATTGCTTTAAAATATTACCAACTTCAATTTGCAGAAGGAAAACTAATCAATTCATTCAATATCTCTAAAAACTAACTATTTCATCATCATGGGAAAGAAACAAACAAATAAAAAATTCATACTTATTTTCTCAGTTCTAATCCTTTTAGGAGGAACTTACGGAGTTTACAAATACATGCATTCCTTAGCTCACGAAACAACTGATGATGCCCAAATAGAAAAAAACATGAATCCTATAATTCCAAGGGTTTCTGGTTATATTACTAAAGTATTTGTAAAAGACAATCAATATGTAAAAAAAGGAGATACCCTTTTTACTATCGATAACAGAGATTATATCATTAAAGTAGAAGAAGCAAAAGCAGCCTTAGTTGGTGCCGAACAAGGTTATGCGGTTTCAAAAGCAGATATTGGAACAGCTCAAGCAAACGTATCAGTATCTGACGCCAATGTTCAATCTGCAAGCGGAAATATCGAAACGGCTAAAATCAGATTAAACAGAGCTGTTAATGATTACGAACGATACAATAATTTGTACAAAAATCATTCCATCACAAAACAACAATTTGAGCAAGCAGAAGCAACAAAATTAGAAGCACAAAGTCAATTGCGAATTTTACAAGAACAACAAAACGCATCAAATTATCAAAAAACTGTGGCTTCATCAAAATCTAACGTATCATCAAAACAAGCAGAAGTATCTGCAGCAAATATAAAACGCGCACAAGCAGTTTTAGATGCCGCAAAACTAAACTTAAATTATACCGTTGTTACTGCTTCAATTGACGGACAAGTATCAAAAATAGCTATTCAACCAGGTCAATTTATTCAACCAGGACAATCATTATTTTATATCATTAACAATCAGGAAGTTTGGGTAATTGCGAATTTTAAAGAAACTCAACTAAGCAAAATGGTTGAAGGTCAGAAAGTAACTGTAAAAGCAGATGCTTTTCCTGATACAGATTTTAGTGGAACAATAACTTCTTTTTCACCAGCAACTGGCGCTCGTTTTTCTATTCTGCCTCCAGATAATGCTACGGGAAATTTTGTTAAAACGATACAACGCTTACCTGTAAAAATTAGTCTTGATGCAACTAATGAAGCTGCAAAAATAAAATTATTACGTCCAGGAATGAATGTTGATGTCGATGTTCACATAAAATAAAATTATTAGGAGCTATTTCCTGCTATCCGTTGCAATCTTTTTTTCGGTAAAAACCTCAAAAAGGATTTCCACTACTATCAGGGCTAGGGCATCTCGTTACACAAATTATCAATTGTTAATTATCCATTATCAATTAAATTATGACAACAACTATAGCAGAAGACGATTTAGTAGAATACGGCTTTCGAAGAATTATAATTACCATTACAGCAGTACTTTGTGCTTTGCTGGAAATAGTAGATACTACAATCGTAAACGTAGCACTAACCAACATGCGTGGAAGTTTAGGCGCAACTCTTACAGACGTCGCTTGGGTAATTACAGCATACGCCATTGCAAATGTTATTGTAATCCCAATGACAAGTTGGTTATCGCAACAATTTGGAAGACGAAACTATTTTGCAGTATCCATCATTATTTTTACGGTAGCCTCTTTTCTTTGCGGAAATGCTTCCAATATATGGGAACTGGTCGCTTTTAGATTTATTCAAGGACTTGGAGGCGGTGCTTTATTAGTAACGGCACAAACCATTATTACCGAGAGTTATCCAATGGCCAAACGTGGAATGGCACAAGCTATTTACGGAATGGGAGTTATTGTAGGCCCTACTTTAGGTCCGCCATTAGGTGGTTATTTAGTCGATCATTTTTCTTGGCCTTATATATTTTATATCAATATTCCATTAGGGATTATTGCGACATTTTTGACCTTAACTTTTGTTAGAAGTCCAAAATATGGTGAGAAATTGAAAGCAAATCAAGTAGATTGGTGGGGAATTCTATTCTTAGCAGCATTTATTGGTTCCTTACAGTTTGTTTTAGAACATGGGCAACAAGACGACTGGTTTAGCAATAGTACAATTGTAACTTTATGTGTTGTTTCAATAACTGGTTTACTCTTATTTATTTGGAGAGAACTCACTTATAAACATCCTATAGTAAACCTAAGTGTTTTAAAAGATGGAAATTTGCGAATTGGAATTCTAATGGGATTTATCCTTGGGTTCGGGTTATACGGATCTACATTAATTATTCCAATTTACACTCAATCAATATTAGGTTGGACAGCTACTGATGCCGGATTATTACTAATTCCTGGTTCTATTACAACGGCGATTTTAATGCCTTTTGTAGGAAGAATGATTCAAAAAGGAGTCCCGCAAGGTTATATGATTGCTGTTGGTTTTCTAGTATTCTTTTTCTTTACTTTTTGGATGCATAACGTTATGACACCAGATACAGGAGTAGAACATTTTTGGTGGCCATTAATATTAAGAGGAATTGGTTTAGGATTATTATTCGTTCCTATCACGACTTTATCATTATCAACATTAAAAGGAAAACATATTGGCGAAGGAGCAGCATTTACTGGAATGATGAGACAATTAGGAGGTTCATTTGGTATTGCAATTATCACCACGTTTATTACTCGATTTAGTCAGAAACACAGAGTAGATTTAGTTTCACATCTTGACGGAAGTAAATTAGAAGTACAACAACGCATTCAGATCTTGCAAAAAGGATTTATGTCTAAGGGATTTAGCGCAAACGAAGCGTTAAACAAAGCATATCAAGTCATCGATTTTACTGTTATGAAACAAAGTACAGTAATGTCGTATATGGACATTTTCTTATACCTCGGGATTCTATTTTTATGCTGTATTCCTATTATTTTTCTAATAAAAAAAGGAAAAAATAAAATTAATCCAGCCGATGCAATGCATTAATAAATTTAGTAAACGTTAAACAAGAATTAACCGATTGAAATAATTGGTATATTTGCAAAAAATTTACAACACATGAATTTAAAAAACATCCCCAATATCAAACACTTAGATAGTGGAAACTTCTTCATACTAGCTGGTCCTTGTGCCATCGAAGGAGAAGAAATGGCCATGAGAATTGCCGAAAAATTAGTAGGAATTACTGACAAATTACAAATTCCATACGTCTTTAAAGGGTCTTTCAAAAAAGCCAATCGATCAAGAATTGATAGCTTTTCAGGAATTGGCGATGAAATTGCCTTAAAAATACTCGAAAAAGTATCTAAAGAGTTTGGAGTACCTACTGTTACTGATATCCATACCAATGAAGATGCTGCTATGGCTGCTGCTTACGTTGATGTATTGCAAATTCCTGCTTTTTTAGTTCGCCAAACCGATTTAGTGGTTGCTGCTGCCAATACTGGAAAAACAGTTAATCTTAAAAAAGGACAATTTATGAGTCCTGAAAGCATGAAGCATGCCGTTCAGAAAGTCCTAGATTGCAACAACCAAAACGTCATGGTGACTGATAGAGGAACTATGTTTGGTTACCAAGATATGATTGTCGATTTCCGTGGTATTCCTACCATGCAAACTATGGCTACTACTGTTCTTGATGTAACACATTCGTTACAACAACCTAACCAAGTAGCTGGAGTAACTGGAGGAAGACCTGATATGATCGAAACTATTGCTAAAGCAGGAATTGCTGTTGGTGTAGATGGTATTTTTATCGAAACTCATTTTGACCCAGCAAATGCAAAAAGTGATGGTGCAAACATGCTTCATTTGGATTATTTTGAAGGGTTAATGACAAAACTAGTTGCCATTAGACAAACTATTACTAAATTTTAAATTACACACTATAATGAAACAATTATTTTGCACCCTTATGGTACTCGCTACATTTACTGGTTTTTCTCAAAACACCGACGATGTTACGCCACAAAAATACACCGCACACAACAAAGGGAAATTTTATATTTTTTGGGGAGGAAACAGAGACTCTTATTCAAAATCCGACATTCATTTTACAGGAAACAATTACGATTTTACAGTTCAAGATGCTGTTGCTGATGACAAACCAAAAGGGTGGCATATTGATTATATCAATCCCTCAAGAATGACAATTCCTCAAACCAACTTACGAATTGGGTATTTTATTACCGACAAATACAACGTTTCAATTGGTGTCGATCACATGAAATATGTAATGCGACAAAACCAAGTTGCCAATGTTTCTGGGTACGTTAATTTACCTGCAAGTGATGCTGGATCAACCCACAATGGTTTTTATGCAAACAATCCAAAAGTACTAACCGAAGATTTTTTAACATTCGAGCATACTGATGGTTTAAATTATATAAATGCTGAATTTTCTCGTGTGGATGATCTTTCAAAATTCATTGGTTTACCCAATACCGATAAATTTCAAATTAATTTAACCGAAGGAATTGGTGCAGGAATTATATACCCTAAAACAAATGCAAAATTATTAGGTAAAGATAGACACGACGATTTTAATGTAGCCGGTTTTGGAGCATCTGTAAAAGCAGGATTAAACTTTACATTCTTCAAGTATTTCTTTGTTCAAACAGAGTTAAAAGGAGGTTATATTAATATGAATAATATAAAAACAACGGCTAGCAATGCAGACAAGGCTACTCAAAAATTTTGTTTTTTTGAAACCGTAATTGCTGTGGGCGGGATTTTTAGAATTTAGAAATACTATTTTTAACTAAAAAAGTGGGTACTGAAAATTTTCAATACCCACTTTTCTATTTAAAAAAACCATCTAATCTAAAGTTTCTTTCGCATCTTCATAAAAGGAATTTCAACCTGTTTATGCAGTATGATACCACCTAAAATACTCAATACAATATACAAGAAGTATTTGAGAATCTGAAGATTTAAACCTGTAATACTCCCGTAATTTATATTTCCTAAAATGTTTACTTGAATTAGCGTTAAGTTCAATAAATATACCGAAAATGAGATATAACTAAAACCTGTCATAATGGTAAAAAACAACCCTTTTCCTGTTTTTATAGAATTAAAATAAGGCAAAATTAGCAAAAGAGATAACGCTTGAAAAGTATATATAAGCACATAAGAATTTAAAGTACTTATGTTAAACCAAGTCGACTTCGTTACTAAAAAAATAAGGATACCCAACACTAAGAACAAGTATTTATAATCCGACCATACAGATTTGTAATAGCGATGTATATAAGCTCCTAATACGCCAAAAGCAATACTATCAATACGAGTTACTACTTGTTTTCTAAAAAAATCATCTCGTATATAACCATCTAATTCAGGGAAAGTATAGGCTCGAAATAAACGCATAAAAAATCCAAATAAAATAAATATAATAACAGGAACCAACAGCGCCTTTTTATCGCTTAATTTAAAATAACCTTTTAATATAAAAACAAAAAGTGGGATTAAAAGGTAAAACCAAAACTCAATACTAAGTGTCCAAGCTTCAGGAAAAAAATAGGGATGCGATGTGCAAAAATTTTGTATAAAAAAGAAATACTGCTTAGAAGGACCAAAACCACCCGTAACAATCAAGTTCCAAACAATTAATACAATAAGAACCAAGTAATAGGCAGGTAGAATACGAAGCAGTCGCTGCTTCCAAAACAAGATAAAATTACTTCTCGTTGCTGCTTTATTTTCTATAGTATGTATTAACATTCCACCTATTAGGAAGCCGCTTAAAACAAAGAAAACAAAAACACCGTCTAAAAAATTAACGGTAGCTATATAAAAAGAAGTAGGGTCTCCAGGCAAAATAAGTGATGCGTGACCATACACCACACTAATTATAGCTATAGCTCTTAATATATCCAACCCAAAAACCCTGTTTTGGTGAAAATCAATTTTAAAAAAATTATAAATATTCTTTAACATACTTTTTTTTGAATTTTATTGGCGCAAATATAACTTAAAACTATCCATTTTTTAATAAAAAAGTAAAACTACAAACGTAGTGTTTGCAGTTTTACTTTTTAGATAAAAATATTTTATTTAGACTAACTAATTTTTTATACTCTCTACAAAAACAAATTTAAGATAAAATAAACAATGGCAGCAAGTACTGCTGAAACTGGGATAGTCAATAACCAAGCCCATAATAAACTAACCGTTACCCCCCATCGCACAGCTGAAACTCGTTTTGTAACCCCTACTCCAATAATAGATCCTGTAATAGTATGTGTTGTGGATACTGGAATTTTAAAATGTTCCGTCATAAATAAGGTCAAAGCTCCTGCCGATTCTGCAACAACGCCTTCAAAAGCAGTTACTTTTGTAATTTTAGACCCCATTGTTTTCACAATTTTCCAACCACCACTTAAGGTTCCTAGTCCAATAACGGTATAACAAGCCAAAGGAATCCATTCAGGCATTACACCATCAACATGAACACCATTAATTTCTGAGGGTAATTTTACATTTAAGTCCAACCAAAATCCGGACAAATTAAACGTTGGATTATCTTTGATAAATACTGCAACCGCAGCCGCAATAATACCCATTACTTTTTGCGAATCATTTCCACCATGCCCTAAACTAAATGCTGCAGAAGAAAGCAACTGCATCTTTTTTAGTATAGCTTCTGATCTTGCGGTAGAAAAATTACTAAAAACCAAATTAAAGATAGCCAAACTAAAAAATATAATAGCCACCAAAAACCATTTAATATTAGCTGGATGCGCCAATATGGATAAAAAATGGCTATCAAATCGAGCGTCTTTTGGTTTGATATCGTATTCTAATACAGAAGAAAAAAACCAAACGGACAATAGCATCAAGAAAATTGTCAATAGTTTAGGATAGATATTCTTTTTTGAAGAATAAATTAACCACAAGGAAATAAAATAGGAAATTATCATTCCTAATAATGGGGCAAATACTATAAATAGAATAACCATCATAACACCCGAAGGTAGTAATTCACCTTCTTTTGCTGCTTTTAGCCAGTTTACAATTTTAAAACCAAAATGTTCTGGATCATTTACTGCAGAAAATCCATGCGCTATGGCTGCACCAGCAAAACCACCAATAAGTGTATGCGATGACGATGACGGAATTCCTTTCCACCAAGTGATTAAATTCCAAACAATTGCCGCAATAACACCCGATAGAATTACAATCAAATTGATACTACTTGTATGTGCCGTTTTAGCAACGGTATCAGCCACACCAAAACCAAAGACCCAATAGGCCAAAAAGTTAAAAAAGGCAGCCCAGACTACAGCTTGAAACGGTGTAAGCACTTTTGTAGCTACTATCGTCGCAATGGCATTGGCAGCATCATGAAAACCATTGATGTAGTCAAAAATTAAAGAAAGGACTATAATTATAATGAGTAGGGTAAAATCCATATACAATTGCTTTAAAAAAGCTTAAATAGATTAAGAATGTTTTACTGAAATTTGCTCTAAAATATTAGACACATTTTTACATTTATCGGATGCCATTTCTAAAGATGACAACACTTCTTTATACCTGATAATATTTTTCACATCCGACTCATTTTCAAAAAGATCGGCAACCGCTTTGTCAAAAACCACATCGGCTTTACTTTCTAATTTATTGATTTTTTTACAAGCCTCAACAATCTTTTTATGGTTATGCAAATCTTTCAATTCGGCAACAGCAATCGCTATTTGCTGACACGCTTCCAAATTTATTTCGGTAAGTTTTCGGATCGATTTTGTAATTTTTTCTACCTGATACAAACGCATTCTACTAGAAGCTCCTTGCATGTTATCGGCAACAGTATCAATAGATTTTATCAAAGAATGAATATCTTCTCTATCAAAAGGCGTAATAAAATTACGACTCAATTCCAGGTGTGTTTGGTGGTTTATTTCTTCTATTTGAGCTTCTAGTTCGTCTATTTTTTTAAAATAACCTTCTCGCTCATTTTTACTCACATTTAGAGCTTCGTGCAAACTTTCGGCTAGCAATACCAATTTTGATGTTGCAGATTCAAACAAAGGAAAGAATTTTTTATCTTTTGGAATAAAAAATTGAAAAATATTTATAGACATAATTCTGTGTTTTTTACAATGCAAATGTAAACTTTCAATGTTAAGCTAACATTAAATCTTTAATGATTTTAAAAAAAATAAATAGAAAATCATTTGAGTAATTTATTACAACCATTTTTGTAATTTAGCCCCATAAAATTAGTATTATTTCCAATTATATCTTACAAAATGGACATTAACTTCAACAAAAACGAAGACCACAACAAACTATTATTATCAGATTTAAGACAACGTTTTGCCAAAGTAAAGTTAGGTGGAGGCGAAAAACGTATCGAAAAATTACATTCCGAAGGCAAAATGACAGCTCGAGAACGTATTGATTATTTACTTGATAATAATGAAAACAACATCGAAATTGGTGCTTTTGTTGGCGAAGGAATGTATGCAGAACATGGAGGTTGTCCATCGGGTGGCGTAGTGGTAAAAATGGGATCTATTTCAGGAAAACAATGCATTGTAGTGGCTAACGACGCTACCGTAAAAGCCGGTGCATGGTTTCCAATTACGGCAAAAAAGAACCTTCGTGCGCAAGAAATTGCCATGGAAAATAGATTACCAATTATTTATTTAGTGGATTCAGCAGGAGTTTATTTGCCATTACAAGATGAAATTTTTCCAGACAAAGAACACTTTGGACGTATTTTTAGAAACAATGCCATTATGAGTAGTATGGGAATTACCCAGATTGCAGCGGTTATGGGAAGTTGCGTGGCTGGTGGTGCTTATTTACCTATTATGAGCGACGAAGCCATGATTGTAGATAAAACTGGAAGTATTTTCCTAGCAGGAAGCTATTTGGTAAAAGCCGCTATTGGTGAAACAATCGATAATGAAACGCTTGGTGGTGCAACCACACATTGTGAAATTTCGGGTGTGACCGATTATAAAGCCAAAGATGATAAAGATGCTTTAGACAGAATAAAAAGTATTGTGGGGAAAATTGGTGATTTCGATAAAGCAGGTTACAACCGAGTTAAATCGGAAAAGCCAGCTCTTGACCCGAATGATATCTACGGAATTATTCCAAAATCACGTGCCGATCAATATGATATGTACGAGATTATAAAAAGAATGGTCGATAATTCTGAATTTGATGAATACAAAGGCGATTACGGAAAAACATTAATTACAGCTTATGCTCGTATAGATGGTTGGGCTGTAGGAATTGTGGCTAACCAACGAAAAGTGGTTAAAAATGCCAAAGGCGAAATGCAATTTGGCGGTGCTATTTATTCGGATTCTGCCGATAAAGCAACCCGTTTTATTGCCAATTGTAATCAGAAGAAAATCCCATTAGTTTTTGTACAAGACGTTACCGGATTTATGGTGGGAAGCAAATCAGAACATGGCGGCATCATAAAAGATGGAGCTAAAATGGTCAATGCCGTTTCTAATTCAGTAGTGCCAAAGTTTACTGTAATCGTAGGAAATTCTTACGGAGCAGGAAATTATGCCATGTGCGGAAAAGCGTATGATCCAAGATTAATAGTTGCTTGGCCAAGTGCAGAATTAGCTGTAATGGGCGGAACACAAGCCGCAAAAGTATTAGCACAAATTGAAGCTTCTTCGCTCAAAGCTAAAGGAGAAGTAATTGATGAAGCGAAAGAAAAAGAATTGTTTGATAAAATAAAAGCACGTTACGACGAACAAGTTTCTCCCTATTATGCGGCTTCACGTTTGTGGACTGATGCTATTATTGACCCACTAGAAACCAGAACTTGGATTTCGATGGGAATTGAAGCAGCCAATCATGCACCTATTGAAAAGCAGTTTAATTTAGGTGTAATTCAGGTTTAAATTCAAAGAATAATTATATAGAAACTTGTTATTCCGTAGAAATCTCATAATTAATTGAAGTTTATGAAAAAAACAATCCTCCTTTTAGTACTCACAAACTTACTTTCGGCACAAAACTTCACTCATAAAGATTCTCTTCAAGGTGGTTTGCGACCAGAGAGAAAGTGTTTCGATGTGCAACGGTATGATTTGAATATTAAAGTTAATATTGACGAAAAATCAATTATTGGTTTCAACGATATTACGTTCAAAGTTGTTGAAAATACGACTAAAATTCAAATCGATTTATTCGAGAATATGCAAGTGGATAGTATTGTTTATAATGCTAAAAAACTAAATTACAAACGAGATCATCTAGCGGTTTTTATCACTTTCAACGAAAGTTTAAAAATTGGAAATCAAGAAAAAATCCGATTTTATTATTCTGGAAAACCCTTAATTGCCAAAAGAGCACCTTGGGACGGTGGCTTTGTATTTACAAATGACAAACAAGGAAAAAATTGGGTTGGAGTAGCTTGCCAAGGCACAGGAGCCAGTTTGTGGTATCCGTGCAAGGATTCTCAAAGTGACGAACCCGATTTTGGAGCAACTATCAAAGTGGCGGTTCCCAACGGTTTAATGAATGTTTCTAACGGAAGATTATTGGGTTCTGAAGATTTAAAAAACGGTTATACTCGTTGGGATTGGGAAGTCAAAAACCCTATAAACACGTATGACATTACCCTCAACATTGGCGATTATGTGCATTTTGGCGAAAGCTACAAAGGTTTAGATTTAGATTATTATGTTTTGCGTGAAAACGAACAAAAAGCCCGCAAACAATTTGAAGAAGTAAAACCCATGATGGATTGTTTTCAGTCAAAATTTGGCACTTATCCTTTTGCGAATGATGGCTACAAGCTAGTAGAAACGCCTTATTTAGGCATGGAACATCAAAGTGCAGTGGCTTACGGAAATCAGTATACCAAAGGCTATTTAGGAAGCGATTTGTCCGATACGGGCATGGGAATGCTCTTCGATTTTATTATCATTCACGAAAGTGGTCACGAATGGTTTGGTAATAGCATCACTTCCAGAGATATAGCCGATATGTGGATTCATGAAGGTTTTACCTGTTATACCGAAACTGTTTTCTTGGAATGCCAATATGGGTATGAAAAATCGCAAATCTATATAAACGGATTAAAAAGAAATGTACAAAACGACCAACCTATTATTGGTCCTTATGGCGTAAACAAAGAAGGTTCTGGCGATATGTATTACAAAGGTGCGCTAATGCTAAACACTATAAGAAGTGTTATAAACGATGATGCAAAATGGTGGACCATTTTACTAAAATATTCCGAAAAGTTTCGTCATCAAATTATTGATACTAAAACAGTAATTGATTTTTTTAATACCGAATCTGGACTCGATTTGACCCCTGTTTTTAATCAATATTTAAGATACAGTACCATTCCTTCTTTAGAACTAAAAAAAGAAAAAGGAAAATTATCCTATCGATGGAAAGCAGAAGAACCCAATTTTAATATGCCAATAGATGTAACTCTAAACAACGTTATAATTCGGTTGTTTCCTAGTAATAATTGGAGTACATCTGCCATAAAAATCAAAAAACTTAGCGATGTTGCCGTTTCAAAAAACAAATTCTTTATTACTACTCCATAAAAAAAGACATTTTTTGAAACTTGTACCAAATTAGTACAAGAAGCATAAATTACACCAAATAAAACTATTTATTGTACTTAAAATTTTCTATATTTGCACGCAATTTAACTACAAATTGCAATGATCGCACACAACACAAAAATTATTGGTGAAGGACTAACTTACGATGACGTACTACTGGTACCCAACTACTCAAACGTTTTACCACGCGATGTAAGTATCCAATCTAAATTCTCCCGAAATATCACGCTAAACGTTCCTATTGTTTCTGCAGCCATGGACACCGTTACCGAAAGCGCTATGGCAATTGCTATGGCACAAGAAGGTGGAATAGGTGTTTTGCACAAAAACATGACTATCGAACAACAAGCCGCTAAAGTACGAAAAGTAAAACGTGCCGAATCAGGGATGATTATCGACCCTGTAACGTTGCCACTAACTTCGACGGTTGCCGATGCTAAAAACGCCATGAAGGAATTTGGAATTGGAGGAATTCCAATTGTTGATGCCAACAAAATTCTGAAAGGAATTGTAACCAACAGGGATTTGCGTTTCGAAAAAAACAATGCCCGCCCCATTATCGAAGTCATGACCAGCGAAAATCTGATTACTGTTGCCGAAGGAACGTCATTAGAACAAGCCGAAGTGGTTTTGCAAGGAAACAAAATTGAAAAATTACCTGTGGTAAATGCAGACTACAAACTGGTGGGGTTAATCACTTTTAGAGACATTACAAAACTGACCCAAAAACCCATTGCCAACAAAGATGTTTACGGTCGTTTGCGTGTTGCCGCTGCTATAGGTGTTACTGGAGATGCCGTGCAAAGAGCCGAATCCCTAGTAAACGCTGGCGTTGATGCCATAATTATAGACACTGCTCACGGACACACACAAGGTGTTGTTAATGTGTTAAAAGAAGTAAAAGCTAAATTCCCACAAATAGATGTTATCGTTGGAAATATTGCTACTCCAGAAGCAGCACAATTTCTAGTTGAAAATGGTGCCGATGGTGTAAAAGTAGGTATAGGACCGGGCTCTATATGTACTACCCGAATTGTTGCTGGAGTTGGATTTCCGCAATTTTCAGCCGTTTTAGAAGTGGCTGCCGTATTAAAAGGGACTGGAATTCCAGTTATCGCCGATGGAGGAATCCGCTATACGGGCGATATTCCTAAAGCCATTGCTGCAGGCGCCGATTGCGTCATGTTGGGATCGCTTTTAGCAGGAACTAAAGAATCGCCTGGCGAAACCATTATTTTTGAAGGCAGAAAATTCAAATCGTACCGAGGCATGGGATCGGTAGAAGCCATGGAAGGCGGTTCGAAAGATCGCTATTTTCAAGATGTGGAAGACGATGTTAAAAAACTCGTTCCAGAAGGCATTGTAGGACGTGTTCCTTACAAAGGGGAATTAAACGAAAGTATGCTTCAGTTTATTGGCGGACTTCGTGCTGGAATGGGCTATTGCGGATCAAAAGACATTCCAACACTACAAGAAACGGGACGTTTTGTTCGTATTACCACTAGTGGTATTAGAGAAAGTCATCCGCATAATGTGACTATTACAAAAGAATCTCCTAATTATTCGAGATAAAAACAAAACATGAAAAATTTACATACCTTTTCTATTTTTTTATTCTTTATAAATTTTATTGCTCTTTCACAAGAACACCTTTCAGGGTTTACTTCAATTTCATTAACCTACAAACCTCACAAAAACTGGTATGGTTATTTAGAAACTCAAGGACGCTCAATATCCGATTTCAATAAAATTGATTATTATGAAATTAAAGGTGGTGCTGGTTACAATTTCAATGCTAGCAACCAAGCCTTTATAGGATTAGGAAGGTATGCAAACTATACAGATAGTAAATTATCTAAAGAAGAATTACGCATTTGGTTGCAATATTCCTATTCTAAATTTGTATCAAAACTAAAAATTGAACAACGAATTAGAGCCGAAAAACGTTTGTATCATAATCCAATTACTAATGCTAATACGAATTCTGAACGTTTTAGATATCGTTTAAATCTAATTTTACCAATTAATAATGATAAAGTTGAAGCAAAAACATTCTTTGTAAATACATATGACGAACTATTTGCTACAACAGACAAACCTACAATAAGCAGAAACAGAATGTATGTTGGCGGCGGATATCAATTCAACAAATCATTTGGAACATCTCTCGGTTATTTATTTCAAAGAGAATTTGGTATTACTTCAAACACTAATTTACATTTTATCTTTTGCGGTTTAAACTTTACGATTGATAAATCTAAAAAAGATTTGCCTGTACAAGCACCTTCTCCAGACCATGACTAAAATAAACGAAAGTTTACTTTAGTCATTTTGAGATTAAAAAACTATTAGTCGTAATGTTTGTAATTGAAGTACGAATTTCATACAATAACGATTTGCATTCTTTTTTGGATTCTAAGAATATAAAAGCACTATACATCTCTTTTGACAAAGAGGAAGAAACAGTAAAATGAGAAAAATACATACAAGATTACAATCTTACAGGCTACCATTTTTTAGGAAATAAAGCTTATCAAGAAAAGTTTTTAAACCCGTTAAGCGCCTATATTACTAGGTATTTTGTGTATAATTCTAAAACTAAAGAATGAAGCTATTAGAAGTCTTGCCAAAAGAAAAAGAAACTTTTTTTATGCTAACATAACCAAAGCCTTAGCCACAAAATAAACCCAACAAAATGACCGAAAATTTCCCCTTCCTTTTTCATTATCTGAAAAAGGAAAAAATAACTATTGACCAAAACGAATTTCTTTTTCAAGTACAATCGCACGCTAGTGTTTACTGGTCTAACTATTTCTTACTCTTTAATACATTCAAAAAATGAAGATACTCACATTATTATTTATGTTTAGTTTTAATTGCTTTTATTCGCAAGTAGTTATTTATAAAGGACTTGTGTTTTCAAAAGGCACAAATTTACCCATTGAAAATGCAACAGTCAAAATAATAAAAAATGACAATACCATTTTCTATACCATCACAAATTCTTTTGGAAAATTTAGTTTTAAAAATAGTAACTCAAACGAATTTAATTCTATTGAAATTTCACATTTAGGGTATAAAAAAGGAATTTATAAACAATTGATTCAAAATTTTATTTAACAGAGAAAAAGAATGAGTTAACAGAAGTTGTTGTAAGATATACGCCTATACTAAACTAGCCAAATGACATGAAAAAGTAAATCAATCTGGTCTTTAAAACTTTTAATACAATATCTAGAACTATAATAAAACAATACTCAATTATTTTAACAATAGAAATACAAATCCCTTGGCTGATCTTTCAAGGCTAAAATAAAAGCGTTTAGAAGCAAATTTGGAGGAGTTAGAATATAGAATTCTTCCTTTTTAGATTAACCTAATTTATACGCATAAATTTAACCATGTCCACAGGTTTTTGACTTGATCCTAAAAATAGAGTTGATCTAAAAAACATTAGTTAATGATTTAAAACAAAAAATCCTCATCAGTTTTGATGAGGAT